>DATBIS010000077.1:0-13635 GCA_036556805.1 Actinomycetota bacterium
AGAACGGCGGGTTGAAGTTCACGCCGCCCGCCGCAGCCGCGGCCTTGGCCTGTCCGAAGAAGTTCTTCACACCGTCGACGGCGCCGGCGAAGGAGTTGATCTTCGTGTGGAACTCGCTGGGGTTCGTCGCGAGGAAGAGCAGCAGAACGATCGCGAACGAGATCAGGATCGCGTACCACATCACGTACTGGAACCGCACGTAGTTGCGGAACCCGGTCACCAGGAGCACCAGCGCGATGAGGGCGTTGGCGACGCTGATGATGATGATGCCGTTCGACGTGGCCGCCCAGGTGCCGATGGTCGTGAACGCGTGGATGTCCGTCGTGACCCCGAGACCCAGGAACGTCGGCGCGATGCCGAGAGCGGCAAGCAGCCATCCGGACAGCGCGACCCACTGAAGGATCCACACGACGAAGAACGCGAAGACCACCGTGAACCCGATGCCGCCGCCGAATACTCGGCTCTGGAAGACATAGTCGCCTCCGGACCGCGGCAACGATGTGGCGAGCCACACATACGCGAGGGCGATCGGAAGCTCGAAGACGAACGCGAACACGATCCCGAGCACGAGGTTGGACCCTTGGAAGGCGGTAGGAGCCCAAAGGTAGGTCCACGGAAAGATCACGCCCATCGTCAGGATGTTGTAGATGAACGCCGAGTACGGCGACATCACGCGCACGAGCCCCGACGCGCGCCTCGTGAAGACTTGAGGTGCTACTGCCTCGGCCACGCTGCCCTCCCTTGCTCTCCCTGTCTCGGGCGGTTACCCGGACGTGAACTGATGTCCGACAACCCCGCCGTCCCTGATGGCGACGATCACACCCCGCAGAACCCCCTCTCCGTACTCGCTTCCGGGGTTGAAGGCCGGCGTTCGGTCGTACTGGTTCGATCCGCGCGACTCGTGAATATGACCGTGGAGGCCCACCGTCGGTTGGTATGTGACGAGCGCGTCGGTGACGGCCTGCGAGCCGGCCCCGTAGTAGATGGGCTGGCCGTTCTCGATCAACGGGGTCGGCGGCCACACCGAGGCGTCGAGCTTCAGACAGGTATCGAGGCTCGAGTCCAGTGGCGGACAGTGAAAGTTGAAGATGCATCGCGCGGGATCGTCGACGTCGGCCATCAACCCGGTGATCGTCTCGCCGATCTGCTCTTCGCTCCGCTCGCGCGGCGTAAGCCATGGGGTCGGAGTGGAATATCCCACCGTCGCCATCGTGTGGTCGTCGTCGAGCTGAACCACGCGATTCTCGCAATTGACGACACGATCCTGTGCTTCGTCGAGCGCCGACAGGACCTCGTCCGTGTCGTCGTTCCCGCCGCAGAGGTAGACACGCACGTGGGATTGCGCGAGTCGCTCTTCCGCGAGGGCGACCCATTCCTTCAATCTCTCCTTGGCGAGCACGTCGAACAAGCCGTCGATCTTCTCCTGATTCCCCTCATACTCGCGATATTCGTCGGGTTCCATCTCGCGCCAGTAGAAGCCGAGCGTTTGGAGGTTCTGTTTGAAGGCCTTCATCTCCTCAGCGCTCGTGATGTGGTGATTCTGCCCGGAGAGTCGGGCCCGCCAAGACTCGGGAGCATCTTGCACGATCGGAATCAGAAGCTTCCCCATGAGATCGCCCCCGAAGACCAGCGCATCCACCTCGTAGAACTTCGCGGCGTTCAGGAACTTCCGATAGGTGGGCTCGGAGCCGTGGATATCGCATGCGTAGAACAGACGTGTCTCCGAGCTTCGACCCTTGTCCTTCTTCGAGAAGAGGGCCATCTACGGTTCCTTCAACGCAGGGGCGAGCTCCCCAACGTCCCGATACCACTTCTTTCGATCGCCGACCTTCGCGCGTAGCCGCCAGCCCATCGACTTCGGAGCGGCCTCGATCGTGCCCAAGGCATCATCGACTCGCCGTGCGATACGCTCCTTCTCTTCAACGGTGAGCTGCTCGTAGGTTGCAGCCATCTGACGGGCCTTCGCGAGGTTCATCGTGAGCGTTCGCCACCAGCCCCAATCTTTCGCACAGACATCAGCGACTCGCGCGATGTTGACCTGGTCGTCGTCGTCGTCACCGAGCGGGTACTCCAGCAGGAGCATGATGGTATCGATCAGGTCCTTCTCGTTGATCTCGACGATCTGCATCTTCTGCATCAGCATCTCGGCCAGCGGGAGCGTCTCGGGATCGATCTCCAGCCTGCCCGCGAACGGGATCGAGTGGCAGAAGTCCAGCTTGTCGAAGAACACATCCAGATGGAGTTGCGTGCCCGGGTGCTCGGCCACGAGGCGTGTACCCTCCGAGTCCACGTAGACCTGCGGGTCGTCCACGTATCCCTCTCGGGCCAGGAGCGCCCGAACTCGATCCGCCTCACGACCGTACGCGCCGAAGTCGATGTCGGTGTAGGCGCGTCCCAACGATTGTTGAAGATGGCTGTGTCGGGGGCAGCGCTTCGCGAACGCGAGCGCTCCGAGCAACCGAAGCGTCACGCCCTCCGCCTGTGCCAAGCGCAGAAGCCGGTCGCCCTCACGCTCGAACTCCGCCCTATCCATTTCCCGGCTCCCCATCCGACGAAGAGGCGATCACGACATCCAATCCCAGCTCGCCGAGCTCGAGCCGATATCCGTCGTCGATCTCGGGATCGGTCACGATCTGGGAAACGTCGTCCAGGGGCGACACGACGAAGTCCGCCGACCTGCCGATCTTCGAGGAATCGGCCACGACGACGACCGGCCCGCGAGTCTGCTCCATCATGACGTGGGCGATGTTCGCCTCTTCGCTCGCCGCGGACGTGAGACCCGCGCGGCGACTGACGCCTTCGACTCCGATGAACGACCTCGAGGCAAAGACCTTGCGAACCATCTCCGTAGCAAACGCTCCCACGCACGAGTTCGACGGCGTTCGAAACTCACCTCCGATGAGAATGACCTCGAAGGGACGGGTCGCCGCTTCAGAGGCGACGCCGACGTGATTCGTCACGACCCGGACGTCGGGGACGTCGAGGCTCCTGAACACCTGTAGCGTCGTCGTCCCACCGTTCATGAAGATCGTGTCCCCCGGCGCCACCAGCTCCGCAGCCGCCTGCCCGATCCAACGCTTCTGCTCCGCACGATGAGAGATGGCATCCCCATATGCGAGCTCCGCAGGCATCCGTTGAGCAAGGACCGCTCCGCCGTGGGTGCGCTCGAGTACGCCTCGCTTCTCCAGGTCCTCCAGGTCTCGCCGGATCGTGACCTCGGAAACGCGCAGCAGCTCACTGAGCGTGGATACACGCGCTGCCTGCCGTTGCCGAAGGATCGCCTGGATTCGTCGATGGCGCTCTACCGGAAGCGGCTGCTCCACGGCCTCCCCGACCCCCCGATTCCGTCCCTTCGTTCGGTGAGCGAACGAGAGCGAGTGTGTCCCTTCCTGATCACGAGCGCAAGCGGTCGGCAGGGCAAGAACACGGCTAGCGGTCTTCGGGGGCGGGCGCATACACTCCAGCCACAACGGAACCGGAAGGGGGACCGCATGCGGAAGGTCTTGAGCGTGGGAGCGATCGTTTCGGCGTTCGTGCTCCTCGTGGGGTTGGCCGCCTCGGCCTTGGATCAAGGCGTCGTAGCGCCGACGCGGGTCCACGTCATCGAGCACGCGGTCACCGATACCGTGATCGACACGGACGCGAGCGGGACCGACACGACTGGGGACCTGCTTACGTTCGCGAACGCCGTGTTCAATGGGAAAGATACCGCTCAAGTCGGTCACGACCAGGGTGACTGCATCCGCATCGACCCGGCGCAGGGCACCTGGGAGTGCCGATGGATCACCTGGGTGGGCTCGGACGCGCTCACGGTAGAAGGTCCCTTCTATGACGCCCAGGACAGCGTTCTTGCCATCACGGGCGGCACGGGGATGTTCAAGAACGCCCGGGGGTCGATGTTGCTGAAGTCTCGGGCCGGTGGCACGGAGTTCGATTTCATCTTCTCGATCGTGCCCTAGCTCGACCGGCGAACTGAGGGACGCCCGCCGCCGACGGGAGAGCGGTCTAGCGGCCGATGGCCGTGAGGAACGCGTCGATGTCGGGGGCGACGTCGAAGCTCGGCTCGACGAGGCCGTCGAGGGCCTGGATCGTCTTGTACCCGTTCCCGGTCGCGTACGCGACCGTCTCCTCGTCCGCCCCGATCGTCCCGTCGTCGACCAGGCGCTTCAGGCACGCGATCGTGACCCCGCCCGCAGTCTCGGTGAACACGCCCTCGGTCTCGGCGAGGAGCCGGATCCCGTCGACGATTTCCTCCTCGGCGCACCACGCGATGGCACCGCCGGTCTTCCGGGCCACCTGCAACGCGAAGGAGCCGTCGGTGGGAGAGCCGATCGCGAGGGAACGCGCGATCGTGTCGGGCTTCATGGGCGTCACATCGTCGGCGCCGTCCTGGTACGCCTGCGCAACCGGCCGGCAGCCCTCCGGCTGGGCGCCCGACACCCGGTACGGCTTCTCCTCGACCGCGCCGATCGCGATGAGCTCGGCGAACGCGCGATCGATCTTCGTGAGAAGCGCGCCCGAGGCGATCGGCACGACGACGTGGTCGGGCAGGCGCCACCCGAGCTGCTCGGCGGTCTCGAAGCCGAGCGACTTCGACCCCTCCGCGTAGAACGGCCGCATGTTCACGTTCACGAACGCCCAGGGGAGCATCTCCGCGACCTCGGTGCACAGACGATTCACGTCGTCGTAGTTCCCCTGCACGCACACGACCTTCGCGCCGTAGCACTCGGTCGCGAGGATCTTCGCGCGCTCGAGATCTCCGGGGACGAACACGTAGCAGTCGATGCCGGCTTTCGCCGCGTGCGCGGCGGTCGCGTTCGCGAGGTTGCCGGTCGAGGCGCACGAGACCGCCTCGAATCCGAACGCGCGCGCCATCGTGACGGCGATCGAGACCACGCGGTCCTTGAACGAATAGGACGGGTTCACGCTGTCGTCCTTGATCCAGAGCTTGCGAAGCCCCAAACGCTTCGCGAGGTTGTCGGCGCGGCGCAGCGGGGTGTAGCCGGCCCCGAGGTCGACGCGCTCGATCATCGGGCCACCCGGCAGGAGCGACTCGTAGCGCCAAAGCGTCTGGGGACCCTGCTCGGCCTGCTTGCGGAACACGTCGCCGTCGATCGACTGCAGGTCGTACGCCGGCTCGAGCGGGCCGAAGCACTCCTCGCAGATGGTGAGCGGTTCCACCGGGTACTGCTCGCCACACATCCGGCACTGCAGCGCCTGGGGGGTGGCGATCTGCGACCTCATCCGGTAACGGCCCCTTCCGACGCCGAGGAGACGAGCTTCGCGTACTTGGCCAGAACGCCATTCTGGTACCGCGGCGGCGGCGGCGACCACCCGGAGCGCCGGCGCTCGAGCTCGTCGTCGCCCACCGCGACGTCGATCGTGCGCGCGGCCGCGTCGATCACGATCTCGTCGCCCTCGAGCACGAGCGCGATGGGTCCGCCGACGAACGCCTCCGGCGCGACGTGGCCGACGCTGTAGCCCTTCGTGGCGCCGCTGAACCTGCCGTCGGTGACGAGCGCGACCTGGGCGCCGAGGCCCGCGCCGGCGACGGCGGCCGTCACCGCGAGCATCTCGGGCATACCCGGCGAGCCCTTCGGCCCCTCGTACCGGATCACGATCACGTCGCCGGCCTCGATCGATCCCGAGGTCACCGCCTCGAATGCTTCCTGTTCGGAGTCGAACGGGCGCGCGCGGCCTCGGAACTCGAGCGATGCCGCGCCGGCGATCTTCATCACGGACCCTTCGGGGGCGAGCGAGCCGCGAAGGATCGCCGTGCCGCCTTCGGTATGGATGGGATCGGCGAACGCATGGACCACCGTCCCGTCGGGCGGCCGGACGTCGAGCGCGGCGAGGTTCTCCGCCAAGGTCCTGCCCGTCACGGTGACGCAGTCGCCGTGCAACAGGCCGGCGTCGAGCAATTCCTTCATCACCACCTGCACCCCGCCCTCGCGGTCGAGGTCGCTCATCACGAACCGGCCGCTCGGCCGGACGTCGACGAGGTGCGGCACGGTCCGGGAGATCCGGTCGAAGTCGTCGAGCTGGAGGTCCACGCCGGCCTCGCGCGCGATCGCGAGGAGATGCAACACCGCGTTCGTGGACCCCGCGACCGCCATCACGACCGCGATCGCGTTCTCGAACGCATCGCGGGTGAGGATGTCGCGGGGCCGCGGGCCGTCGTTCGCGACGAGCGCCGCGGCGGCGAGCCCGGACTCGCGCGCGAACACCTCCCGCCGGTAGTCCACCGCGGGCGGCGAGGCCGCGCCGGGCAGCGACATGCCGAGAGCCTCGGCCGCGGCCGCCATGGTGTTCGCCGTGTACATGCCGGCGCAGGAACCGCTCCCGGGGCACGCGGCGCGCTCGATCCCCTGCAGCTCCCCGTCGCTCATCGTGCCCTTCGCGTGCGCGCCGACGGCCTCGAAGACATCCTGGACCGTGATGTCGCGTCCGCCGTAGGTGCCGGGCAGGATCGTTCCTCCATAGAGGAAGACGGAGGGAAGGTTCAGCCGAGCCATTGCCATGAGCATGCCCGGCTCGGACTTGTCGCACCCCGCGATGCCCACGAGCGCATCGAAGCGCTCCGCGTGCATGACGATCTCGACCGAGTCGGCGATCACCTCGCGGCTCACCAGCGACGCCTTCATCCCCTCGTGGCCCATCGCGATCGCGTCCGACATCGCGATGGTCGTGAACTCGAGCGGAACCGAGCCGCCCTGCCGCACGCCTTCCTTCGCGAGCGCCGCGAGCTTGTCGAGGTGGTAGTTGCAGGGCGTCACCTCGTTCCAGGTGGACGCCACCGCGACCTGCGGCTTGCCGAAATCCTCCTCGGCGAACCCGACCGCGCGCAGCATCGCGCGCGCGGGAGCACGCTCGGGGCCTTCGGTGACTTCCCGGCTCCTTCGGCGACCGGTGGCGGCTGCCACGGGCGGTAACCTCCTCGGAACGATGGGGCGAACGAGCCCCCACGGTACCAAGCGGAACGAGGGAGTCGGATGCCCGCGGACGTCGGCCACGTGCGGAGCTGGTGGTTGCGCGAGGCGCTCCGTGATCCGGCGTTCGAAGGCGAACCGTGTCCGCCGCTCCGCGGCGATCGCGCTGCGGACGTCGTGATCCTCGGCGGCGGCTACACGGGGATGTGGACGGCGTTCTTCGTGAAGGAACGAGACCCGTCCGCGGACGTCGTGTTGCTCGAGGCCGACATCTGCGGCGGCGGCCCCTCGGGGCGCAACGGCGGCTTCGTGAACTCGTGGTGGAGCGGCGTCGACGAGCTGTGCGAGCGGTTCGGCGACGAGGCCGCGCGGGCGCTTTGCGTCGCGGGTTCGGAGAGCGTGGAGGCGATCGGCGCCTTTTGCGCCGAGCACGACATCGACGCGTGGTTCACGCGCAAAGGCGACATCGGCGTCGCGACGAGCGCCGCGACGATCGGCGACTGGGAGCCGTTGGTCGAGTCGGTGGAGCGTCTCGGTATGCCCGAGATCCTCGGCGTGCTCTCGCGCGAGGAGCTCCGCACGCGCTGCGACTCGCCGACGTTCCTCGGCGGCGTCATCGACCACGAGGCCGCGACCGTGCAGCCGGCGCGGCTCGCGCGGGGGCTCCGCCGCGTCCTTCTGGAGCGCGGGGTTCGGATCTACGAGAAGACGCCCGTCGTTCGGTTCGGCGCCGGGAAGACCGCCGTCGCGGAGGCGCCCGGGGGCTCGGTGCGCGCGGGCTCGGCCGTGATCGCGCTGAACGCCTGGGCGGCCGCGTGGAAGCGATTTCGAAGGCTCGTGACCGTGCGAGGGTCCTACATCGTGCTCACCGCGGCGGCGCCGGAGCGGCTCGAAGCGATCCACTGGACCGGCGGCGAGGGCATCTGGGACTTTCGCTCGTCGCTGCACTACCTCCGCACGACGCCCGACGGCCGGATCGCGTTCGGGATCGGCGGCATGCAGCCGGGCCTCGCGCGCCGGATCGGCCCCCGCTTCGCGTTCGACGAGCGCGCCGTCCGCATCTGCACCGAGGACCTGTATCGGATGTTCCCGACGTTCCGCGACGTGCCGATCGAGGCCGCCTGGGGCGGACCGATCGACGTGGCGGGCCTGCACGTCCCGTTCTTCGGATCGCTCGGTGCCGGCAACGTGCACTACGGCCTCGGCTACACGGGCAACGGCGTCGCGCCGTGCCACCTCGGCGGCCGCATCCTCGCGGCGCTGTCCCTCGGTGCCGACGAGCCGTCACTGCTCGAGCTTCCGGTCGTGCGCGAGCAACCCCTCGCCTTCCCGCCGCAGCCGATCCTGTCGCCGGGCGCGCTCATCGCGAACGAGGCGATCCGTCGCAAGGACGATGCGGAGGACCGCGGCGAGAGGCCGGGGCCGCTCGTCGACTTCGTCGCGCGCCTGCCCCGGCGGCTGGGCTACAACCTCGGGCCGTCGAGCGAGAAGGGCTCGTAGCCCGGCGCCGCCAACGGCCAGGGGTTCGCGCGCTCCCAGGCCTCGCCGATCGCGAGCGCGAGATCGTCGCGGAACCGCGGCGCCGAGAACGTGATGCCGAACGGGATCCCGTTCGCGGAGACGCCCGCCGGCACGCTGATCGCCGGATGGCCGGTGATGTTCTGGGTGTCGGTGTTGTAGGCCTCGAAGCCCGGACCCTGGCCGGTGGACGGAACGGTCCCGTCGGGGGCGAAGCCGTCGACCGCCATCGTCGGCGTCACGAGCACCGAGTCGTCACCGAGCAGCTCGTCGAACTCGCGCGCGTAGGCGAACCGCCGCCGCCGCACGGCGAGGTAGTCCTCGATCGAGATCGAACGGACGTCGTGCACGATGCCGCGGAACTCCGGGCCGAACTCCTCCTCGTGCTCCTTGCAGAAGTCCCACCCGAACCGAAGCACGTGCTCGGTCGCACACGTGGTGAACCAGTCCTCGTTCGGGTTGCCGGCGCGGAAGATCGCGGAGGGCTCGATCCGCTCGACCGGCAGCCCGAGATCGCGTTCGATCGACGCGAGCGCCGAGTCGAACGACGCCTGGACGCCGGAGGGGAGCGGTCCCCAGTCCACGAGCCTGGGCGACGCGATCACGCGCGCGGGCAGGTCGTCGCGCATCGGCAGCGGCGCGGGAAGCGCGGTCGGATCGCCGGGCACGGGCCCCGCCTCGATCGACAACAACAGGCGCAGGTCGGCGATCGAGGTCGCGAGCGGCCCGTACGTGGAGAGGTCGATCCAGTCCGGGATCGGCTCGCGGCCGATCACCCCCGCGCTGGGTTTCAGGCCGGCGAGCCCGCAGAAGGCGGCGGGGATCCGGATCGATCCGCCGCCGTCGGTGGCGGTGGCGATCGGCGCCATCCCGGCGGCCATCGCCGCCCCGGACCCGCCCGAGGAGCCGCCGGGCGACCAGTCGGTCCCCCACGGGTTGCGCGTGGGACCGTAGAGGAGGTTGTCGGTGTAGCCGGAGAAGGCGAATTCGGGCTGGTTGGTCTTGCCCACGACGATCGCGCCCGCCGCGCGCAGCCGGCGCGGGACGAGCCCGTCACGCGTCGCCGGCGGTGCGTCGGCGAACGCGCGCGAGCCGTACGTGGTGGGGATCCCGATGACGTCCTCCATGTCCTTGACGAGCAGCGGCACCCCGGCGAGCGGTCCGGGGTCCTCCCCCGCGTCCACGCGCGCGTCGAGGGCTCGGGCGTCGTCGAGTGCGGCCTCGCGGACGCGGATGACGGCGTTCAGCGGGCCGTTCAGGCGCTCGATGCGTCCGAGCGACCTTCGCGCGAGCTCCTCGGCTCGCACGCGCCGTTCGCGCACGGCCGCGGAGAGGTCGGCGAGCGTCATCCGGCGACCCCACGCACGCGGTCGAACACGCGCGCGCGCCGGTGGTCCTTGAGGATCACCGTCGACGCGTTGCGCCCAGGAATCCCCATGACCCCGCCGCCGGGATGGGTGCCGCCGCCGCAGAGATACATGCCCTCGATCGGCGTCCGGTAGTCGCCGAACCCGCGGATCGGCCGGAGCGAGAACATCTGATCCGGCGTGAGCTCGCCCTGCATGATGTTCCCACCGAGCAGGCCGAAGCGCTCCTCGATGTCCGGCGGGGCGAGCACCTCCATGTGCTCCACCGAGGACGCGAACCCGGGTGCGTACCTTTCGAACTCCGCGATCACGCGCTCGCCGTAGGCCTTTCGCTCGGTCTCCCACGAGCCCTCGCGCAGCTCGTAGGGACCGAACTGGCTGAATCCGATCACGAGGTGCTTGTCCTTCGGCGCGAGCCCGCCCTCGTGTGCGGTGGGGAACACGACCTCCGTGTAGGGGTGCTCCGAGGCGCGACCGTACTTCGCGTCGTCGAACGCGCGCTCGAGGTATTCGATCGAGGGGGAGGTCGCCACCAGACCTCGGTGCGGATCGCCCTCCTGGTCCCACGACGGGAACGTCGGAAGCTCCGACACGGCGAGATGCACTTTGACCGAGCCCGACCGCGTGCGATACCGGCGAACGTCGCGCACGACCTCGTCCGGTAGCCGCTCCTCGCCCACGAGGTCGAGGTAGGTCGTGGTCGGATGCGCGTTCGAGACGACGCGCCGCGCCCGCACGAGCGATCCGTCGGCGAGCTCGACGCCGTACGCGCGGCCCTCGTCGTTCACCGCGATGCGGCGAACCTCCGCGCCGGTGCGCACCTCGGCTCCCACCGCCTGGGCCGAGCGGCGCATGGCCTCCGTGACGCCGCCCATGCCGCCCTTCACCCATCCCCAGGCGCCGAAGTGGCCGTCGACCTCGCCGATCCAGTGGTGCATGAGCACGTACGCCGAGCCGGGCGTCATCGGTCCGCACCAGGCTCCGATGATCGCCTGGGTCGCCATCGCGCCCTTCACGCGTTCGTCTTCGAACCACTCGTCGAGGAAGTCGGAGGCGCTCATCGTGAAGAGCCGCACGATCTCCGCCACGTCCCGCCCGGTGAAGCGGCGGAGCCGGCCGAGGGTGCCGATCCACGCGGGGAGGTCGCGAAGGGTGAGGTTCGGCGGCACGACGTACAGCAAGGACTTCACGAGCGATGCGACGCGTTCGAAGTACTCGTCGAACTCGACGTAGGCGTCGGCGTCTCGCTTCGAGAGCTTCGAGATGTTCTCGGCGTCGCGCCGAAGGTCGCCCCAGAGGGTGAGGGAGGTTCCGTCGGGGAACGGCACGAAGTAGTCGGGCGTGATGATCGAGACCTCGTAGCCGAAGCGCTTGAGGTCGAGCTCGGCCACGATGCGGTCGGGCATGAGCGAGACCACGTACGAGGCCGACGAGACGCGGTAGCCGGGCCACGGCTCCTCGGTGACCGCCGCCCCGCCCACCACGTCCCGGCGCTCGAGGACGAGGACGTCCAGGCCGGCCTTCGCGAGGTAGTTCGCGCAGGCGAGGCCGTTGTGACCGCCGCCCACGATCACCACGTCCCGTTCGGAACCGCTCATCGCGGCGGGAGCCTAGTCGCGGCCCGCAAGGGTGCACAACCGGCTCGGACCCATCGATCCGTACAATCACGGCCCGGAACGAGAGGACCACACGTGGACATCCGCCTCACACGAGACGAGCTCGCGCTCCAGCAGCGCGCGCGGGACTTCACCGATCAGGTGCTGGTGCCGCTCGAGGACGAGTGCGAGCGCGATGGCGGGCTGTCCTCCGAACACCTCGAGGCCGCGCATCGCGCCGTGCTCGACTGGAACTTCCATGCGATCAACCACTCGCCCGAGCACGGCGGCCAGGGGTTCGACGTCTTCGAGATGATGCTCATCGAGGAGCAATGGGGCCGCGCGACGGGCGGCCTGTGGGACATCCCGTGGCGCCCGTCGGTGTCGCTCGCCCACGGCACCGAACAGCAGCAGGATCGATACCTCCGCCCTGCATGTCGCGGCGAGCGCCGTGACGCCTACGCCATCACCGAGGAGCACGCGGGTTCCGACCCCACGATGATCTCGACGACGGCGAAGCGCGATGGCGACGCCTGGGTCCTCACCGGTGAGAAATGGCACGTGACGTCCGGCGACGTCGCGGACTTCTTCCTCGTGCACGCGCACGTCGACGGCGACGCATCGAAGCCGACGCTGTTCCTCGTCGACAAGGACGCCGAGGGTGTGCGGCTGGTCCGCACGCCGGCGTACATGCACACGTTCGTGTTCGAGCATCCGACGTTCGCGTTCGAAGAGGTGCGCGTCGGCGACGAGCAGATCCTCGGGGGGATCGGCGAGGGATTCGAGCTCGCGAAGGAGTGGTTCGTCGAGGAGCGGATGATGATCGGCGCGCGCACGATCGGCGCGGCGACACGCGCGCTCGAGTCGTCGCTCGAGTTCGCGAAGGACCGCGAGCAGTTCGGCCGCCCCATCGCGGACTTCCAGGCCGTGGAGTTCATGCTCGCGGACATGGCCGCCGAGATCATGGCGGCGAAGTCGCTGCTGTACCGGTCGTGCTGGCAGGCGGCGCGCACCGCCGCCCCGCAGAAGGACCGCCACGCGCTCGCTTCGGTCGTGAAGCTCGTGTGCTCGGAGACCGCCGGCAGGGTGGTCGACCGCGCGGTGCAGGTCTTCGGCGGTCGCGGCTACATGCGCGAGCAGCCCGTCGAGCGGCTCTTCCGCGAGCTGCGCGTCGATCGCATCTGGGAGGGCACGTCGGAGATCCAGCGGCTGGTGCTCGGCAACGAGCTGCGCAAGCGCGGCCCCGGCCTCTTCACCGGCTGGCCGACCGAGCCCTGACGGCGCTTCGAGCTACGCGCCGAGCAGCCCGTGCCCGCCCGTGAACGGCCTCGCCACCAGCTGCGCCGCGTATGCGAACGGGTAGGACAGCGCGATCAACGAGAGCACCACGCCGAACACGGCCCCGCCGCTGCGACGCGAACCGATCGTGCCGAGGATCGCCACGAGCAGGCCCAGCCCGCCGGCGACGGCCGCGATCGTGACGAGGGCGGTCCACCCGTCCGACGTGCCGAGCACCTTCTGTGCGACGAAGCGCGTGACTCCGCCGGACGGATTCACCTCGTGCAGCCAGAGCATCGCGCTGGCGACGCTGCCCACGAGACCCGTGACGAGCGCGATACCACCGAGCGAGCCGCCGGTGCTCTTTCCGTAGAGCCGAGCACTCATCGACCTCACGTCCCCGAAAGACATCCCACCACTTGATCGGGGAGACCGGGGATCGTGATCCCCGCTCCGCCGTTCACGAAGTCATATTCGACACCCGACCACGTACCGGGCAATCCGGGGATATTCCTATTCCGATCATCACCACTGACGTACTGGAATCCCCTCCAATCGGGTGAGGCCCAGCCGCTCGTGTCGTAGGGAGCCACCGCCGAAAGTCCACGGCCGAATCGCCGAGCCTCGACGAGGAAACGGCCCTGGAACGAGAGGTCGTTCTTCGCGTACAGCTTCACGTACCACCGGCCGACCTCGAGCAGGTAACCCATGTCGGAGGGCGGCGACTCCGGCCCGGTGAAGTACCGCATGTCGACGACCACGAGCGGCCCGCGCACCCCGGTGACGCGGCGGATCACGTCGAGGGGCTCCTCGAACGCCCGCGAGCCCCTCGACGGCGTCTCCCACCCGTGGAGACAGGTCGCCGACGGCGGTCCCGCCGTCGGCGCCGGGCTCGTGGGGATCGCGGGCGGCGTCGGCTCACCCGAGGCCGTCGGCTCGCGCGACTCC
>DATBIS010000078.1:0-2274 GCA_036556805.1 Actinomycetota bacterium
TGGGTCGTACCGCCAACCTTCCTCCACTCGATCGAGGAAGGCTTCAGGGGGAAGCGGCGAAGCCGGACCGAAGCCCTCATGCCCACGGAGCCGTGACCCTAGCAAACCCTCAAGTTTCGATGCAACCTTGAGACCGAACGCGCGTTCGGTGGATAACTCGGTTGGTTCGGTGGGTTCGGTGGGGAGCGTGCGACGCGAGAAGCGCGTCGCACGCGTGCATCAGGTGAGTCCCGCGAACGCGCTGCGCGCGTTCGCGGCGGTGACCCGCGCGAGCGCGTCGACGTCCTCGCCGCGCACGCGTGCGATCTCGGCGAGCGTGAGCATCACGTTCGCCGGTTCGTTGTCGGTCCCGCGCAGCTTCTGGGGCGCGAGGAAGGGGCTGTCGGTCTCGACGACGATGCGGTCGGCATCGAGGACCTTCGCCGCGTCGCGGAAGCCGCCGTTCTTCGGATACGTCACGTTGCCCGCGAAGCTGATCCAGTAGCCGCGGCGCTGGCACTCGAGCGCGATGTCGACGTCGCCGGAGAAGCAGTGGATCACGACCCGCTCGGCCGATCCCTCATCCAGGAGTCGAAGGATCTCGGGCCACGCGTCGCGGACGTGGACGACGAGCGGCTTGCCCGTCTCGTTCGACCACGCGATGTGCGCCCGGAACACCCGCTCCTGGTCCTCACGCGGTGAGCGCATCCGGAAGAAGTCGAGACCGCACTCCCCCACCGCGATCACGCGCGGGTCGTGCAGCAGCTCCTCGATCTCGCGCCCCGCCTCCCGGTCGAAGGCCGACGCGTCGTGGGGATGCATGCCCGCCGTGGCGAACACACCCTCGATCGCGTCGGCGATCTGGAGGGATCGGCGGCTCGTCTCGGGGTCGATCCCGACGCAGATCAGCCGGTCGACGCCGGCGGCCCTGGCCGCCTCGACCGTCTCTCGAGGTTCGCGGTCGGACAGGAACAGGTGGCAGTGGGTATCCACGGCTCCCGGCTGCACCGCTGGTACAGGGTTCTGGTCGCTCACCGGCGGGGAGGATACCCGGCTCTCAACATCCGGTCGATGCGGGGAGCTTCACGTGAAACACGGAACGGGGAACCCTCACCTCCCAGTGAAGGAGCCGACCGGATCGGGACCGGGAGCGATCGGGTACCGCAGAGCGGTCGACGGGCCTACTCGGCGTCGAGACGCGGGAAGAGCGCGCCGCCCTTCGCCGTGACGGTGCCGGGCGCGATCCCGCCCCAGGCCAGGTCGCCCGGGACGCGCTGCGTGTGCAGCGGCTCGGCGAGCCCGAGCTGCTCCCACAACCGCTCGGCCGCCCCGGGCATCACCGGCGAGATCAGGATCGCGAGGATCCGCAACGTCTCCGCGGACGCGTACAGGACGCTCGCCAGCTCGTCGCGGCGGCCCTCGTCCTTCGCGATCGCCCACGGCTCCTTCTCCACCAGGTACTGGTTCGCCCGGCCGACCACGTCCCAGATCGCGATCAGGGCGGGCTGCAGCTGGAGCGCCAGCACGTGCTCGTCGAGGCGGCGGGAGGCGTCCTCGGTCACGGCCGGGAGGTCGTCCTCGGCTCCCTGGACGGTCGCGTCGGGCACGACCCCGTCGAAGTAGGACCCGAGCATCGCGAGCACGCGGCTCGCCAGGTTGCCCAGGCCGTTCGCGAGGTCGGCGTTGTGCCGCTCGACCATCGCCTCCCAGCTGAAGCTCCCGTCCTCGCCGAAGCGCGTCTCGCGCATGAAGAAGTACCGGTACGAGTCGGCGCCGAAGCGATCGATCAGCTCGAACGGGTGGATGCCCGTGAGGTTCGTCTTCGACATCTTCTTGCCGCCGACCGTCAGGAAGCCGTGCGCGAAGACCTGCGCAGGCGGCTCGACCCCGCCCGCCATCAGCATCGCCGGCCAGTAGACGGCGTGGAACCGGAGGATGTCCTTGCCGATCAGGTGGATGTCCGCCGGCCAGGTGCGGGCAAAGGCGCCGGGGTCGTCCGCGTACCCCGCCGCGGTGACGTAGTTCGTGAGGGCGTCGAACCAGACATAGCAGACGTGGTCGGGGTCCCACGGCAGCGGGATGCCCCAGCGGAAGTTGGTCCGGCTGATCGAGAAGTCCTGGAGGCCGCCTCGGATCAGCGAGAGCACCTCGTTCCGCCGCGTCTCCGGCCGGACCGCCAAGGGGTTCGCCTCGTAGTGCTCGATGAGACGGTCCGCGTACGCGGAGAGTCGGAAGAAGTAGTTCTCCTCGCGCATGCGCTCGACCGGCCGCTCGTGGACCGGGTCGAGGTTGCCG
>DATBIS010000079.1:0-6453 GCA_036556805.1 Actinomycetota bacterium
CCGACGCCCCGACCACGGCCGAGGGCGGAGGCGCCGAGGGCACCTCGTCGTCGCCGGCGCGGCGCCGGAGGCGCCGCGGCGGCAGGGGCCGCGGCGGCGCGGGCCGGCGGCCCGCGGCCGGCACGGCCGCGGCCGCGGAGGGCTCGACCGAAGGCGCCGAGCAGCCGGAGGGCGACGGCCGGGCCTCGTCGGCCCCGAAGCCGAGGGCGCCCCGGCCGCCGAGGGCGCGAACCACGGCCCCGGCGCCCGAAGCCGCCGGCGAGACCGAGACCTCCACCGCGCCGACGGAATCCACCGACGGCACCGCCGCACCCAAGCGGCGCCGGCGGGGCCACCGCGGCGGCAAGGGCCGCAAGCGACCGTCCGGGGCAAGCGGCGCCGCGGGAGCGAAGGTCGAGGAGATCCTCGACGAGGCCGCGGAGACCGATGCCACGACCGACACCCAGCGCGAGGACGCGCTGCCCGACGCGGGCGGGACGCCCGCGTCGGCGACGTCCACCACGGTGCCGCGCCGACGTCGTCGGCGCGGCTCCGGCGCCACCAAGAAGACCGAGCCCAAGGCCGACACGAAGCCGGCGAAGACCGAGAAGGAACCCGAGGCCAAGCCCCGCCGCGCGGCCTCCAAGACCGTGGAGGAGATCGTCGCGGCCGGCGGCCCCACGCGCGGCATCCGCAGCACCCGCTCGCGCACCGGCCGCGAGGGCCGCGTGGGTCGGCGCCGTCGCGAGGACCTTCCCGTGGTCCCGCGCGTCACCGACAAGCTCATGGTGATCACCGAGCACGGGGAGCGCGACCAGATCGCCGTGCTCGAGGGCCGCGACCTCGTGCAGCACTACGTGACCCGCGTGGGCGCGCAGTCGATGGTCGGCAACGTGTACCTCGGCCGCGTGCAGAACGTGCTGCCGGGGATGGAGGCGGCGTTCATCGACGTCGGCCGCGGCCGCAACGGCGTCCTGTACGCCGGCGAGGTGAACTTCTCGCCGGAGGACCTCGACCGCGGCTCGCGCATGCCGCGCATCGAGCAGGTCCTGAAGTCCGGCCAGGCCGTGATCGTGCAGGTCACCAAGGACCCGATGGGGGGCAAGGGCGCCCGCCTCACGGCGCAGATCTCGATGCCGGGTCGCTACCTCGTGATGGTGCCGAACGCGGACGTGTCCGGCATCAGCCGCCGCCTGCCCGACACCGAGCGGCGCCGGCTGAAGGCGATCGTGAAGAAGATCAAGCCCGAGCGCCACGGCGTGATCGTGCGCACCGCGGCCGAGGAGGCCACCGAGGAGGCGCTCGCCGCCGACCTCGAACGGCTCCTCGCGGAGTGGGACGAGATCCAGAAGAAGTCGAAGAAGATGAAGGCGCCCTCGGTGCTGTACGAGGAGCCCGAGCTCACCGTGCGCGTCGTGCGCGACCTCTTCAACGACGAGGAGTTCCGCGGCCTCGTCACCGATTCGCCGCGCGTCCACGAGAAGGTCATGGAGTACGTGAACGCGATCGCCCCCGACCTCGCGCCGAAGGTCACGTTGCACCGGGGCCGGCTGCCGGCGTTCGAGGAACATCACATCGAGGAGCAGATCCACAAGGCGCTCGACCGCAAGGTCTGGCTCCCCTCTGGCGGCTACCTCGTGATCGAGCGCACGGAGGCGATGACGATCGTCGACGTGAACACCGGCAAGTCGGTGGGCAAGACGAACCTCGAGGAAACGGTCGTGAACACGAACCTCGAGGCCGCGCGCGAGACCGCTCGCCAGCTTCGCCTGCGCGACATCGGCGGGATCATCGTCGTCGACTTCATCGACATGCTCCTCGAGCAGAACAAGCGCAAGGTCGAGGACACGATGAAGGAGGCCCTCGCGCTCGACAAGACGCGGTCCCAGGTCTTCGAGATCGGGCCGCTCGGCCTAATGCAGGTGACCCGCAAGCGCGTGTCCGGCGGTCTGGTTGAATCCTTCTCCGAGGTCTGCCCGACCTGTGAGGGCCGCGGCATCCTCATCAAGTACGAATCCTGAGCGCGGAGGAACCCATGTACGCGGTGATCAAGACGGGCGGCAAGCAGCAGAAGGTGAAGGCCGGCGACGTCATCGAGGTCGAGAAGCTCGTGCACGAGGGCGAGACCGTGACGTTCCATCCGATCCTCGTCGTGGACGACGACGGCAAGGCGCACGCGGGGAAGGACGTCGCGAAGGCCGTCGTCACCGCGACGCCCCTCGGCGAGAAGAAGGGCGAGAAGGTCAAGATCTTCAAATACCGGCCGAAGTCCGGTTACGCGCGGAAGGCCGGTCACCGGCAGATGCTCACGGTCCTGGAGGTGCAGGACGTGAAGCTCGGCGCGACGCGGAAGCCCGCTGCGAAGCAGGCCGCCGACGAGGCGGCCTCCGAATAGTCGTCTGCTAGCCTGGAGGCCTCATGGCGCACAAGAAGGGCGGCGGCTCGTCTCGGAACGGACGCGACTCCGAGTCCAAGCGGCTCGGCGTCAAGGTGTTCGGCGGTGAAGAGGTCACCGCCGGCTCCATCATCGTGCGCCAGCGCGGCACCCGGATCCATCCCGGCGACGGCGTCGGCAAGGGCAGCGACGACACGCTCTACGCCCGCCGCGAGGGGGTCGTGCGGTATCACGAATCGCGCGGGCGGACGTTCGCCTCGATCGACATGAGCGTCGACGCCGCCGAACCTGCCGTCGCCGGCTAGCGGCCCGCCTCGCGGATCGCGCGCAGCCAGCCCTCGATCTCCGCTTTCAGGTTCGCGTTCGCCTGGTGCAGGTACGAGACGTTCGTGCGCATGACCTTCTTCGTGGTGCGATCGGCGTCGCGAACGCCGCCGAACGGCGAGACCTTCGGCCTGATCGGTTTCGTCGGCTTCAACGGGGGCGGCGGGGCGAAGTAGAACGCCACCTCCCGGCGGCTCGCTCCGTCCCCGAGCGTGAGCAGCAGGATCGGCGACCCGCGCACGCGCTTCGCCTTCTTGATGTCGCCGACGGGGATCGCCACGCGGTCGGTCGCGCGCCGGTCGGTGAACACGACGGAGCCGTCCTCGAACCGGAGCGTTCCGCGGTGCTCCTCGGCGCCGCCCTTCACGAGCGGCACCATCCACACGACCGCCTCGTCGACCATGCGACCCATCTTCGTCCGCGGGCCTTCCGTCGACCACCTAATCTTGGTGCATGGCGTTCGTCGACGAAGCCACGATCCACGTGAAGGCCGGCCGCGGGGGAAACGGCTCGTCGTCCATGCGCTCCGAGCCGTTCAAACCGCGGGGCGGTCCCGACGGCGGCAACGGCGGCGCGGGGGGCGACGTGATCATCGAGGTCGCTTCTCGGACGCAGGACCTCTCCCCGCTCGCCGACCACCCGCACTGGTCGGCGGGCAACGGCGTGGCGGGGCGCAGCTCGAACCGCGACGGCGCCGCGGGGAAGGACGTGATGATCCCCGTCCCCGACGGCACGGTCGTGTACGACGACGCCGGCCTCGTGGCGGACCTCGTGGGCGAGGGTGCCCGGGTGGTCGTCGCGGCGGGAGGTCGCGGCGGCCGGGGCAATGCCGCCCTCTCGAACGCGCGCAACCGCGTGCCGCGCAGCGCCGAGCCGGGGGAGCGTGGCGAGGAACGACGGCTGCGGCTCGAACTTCGCACCGTCGCCGACGTGGGCCTCGTGGGCCTGCCGAACGCGGGGAAGTCGACGCTGCTCTCCCGCCTCACGGCCGCGAAGCCGAAGATCGCCGACTACCCGTTCACGACGCTGTCGCCGAACCTCGGGGTCGCGGGCGAGGACGAGCGCTTCGTCGTCGCCGACATCCCCGGCCTCGTGGAAGGGGCCTCCGAGGGAAAGGGTCTCGGCCATCGGTTCCTGCGCCACGTGCTCCGGTGCCGAGCCCTCGTGCTGGTCGTCGACCTCGCGGCCGAGGATCCCGTCGGCGACCTCGACTCGCTGCAGCGGGAGCTCGCCGCGTTCGACCCCTCGCTCGCCGCACGGCCGCACGTGGTGGCCGCCACGAAGTCCGACCTCGTCGAGGATGCCGAGGCGAAGGCGCGCGCGCTCGATCCCGCGGCGGTCGTCGTGTCGGCGATCACCGGCGAGGGGCTCGACCCGCTGCGGTCGCGCCTGCGCGAGCTCGTCGACCGCGCGAAGGCGGCCGAGCCCGAGCGCCGGCCGCACGTCGTGCTCCGGCCGAGCCGCCCGCCGTTCACGGTCTCGCGCGCCGGCAACCGGTTCGTCGTCGAGGGACGCGGCGTCGAGCGCTGGGTTCGCGACGCCGATCTCGACGACGAGCGCGAGGTGACCGCGCTGCAGAAGCGGCTCGCGAAGGCGGGGGTCGAGCGTCAGCTCGAGGCCGCCGGCGCGCGCCGGGGCGACGAAGTCGAGATCGCCGGCCACGTGTTCGAGTTCCTCCCCGAGGCCGCGAGCCGGTGAACGCGGCACGGCTCATCGCCGAGGAGGACGCTCGATGGCGGGAGCTCCACGAGGTGCTCCACGGCATCGCGCCGGACCGGCTGGAGCGCCCGGGCGTGACGCCCGAGGGATGGTCGGTGAAGGACACCGTCTTCCACGTGGCGGCGTGGATGGCCGACTGCGCCGACCAGCTCGAGCGGATGCGGTTCGGCACGTTCGTCGACCCGCTCGAGACCGTGCAGGGGATCGATCAGCTGAACCGCGAGTGGTTCGAGCTGTCGCGCACGCTCGACGTGGCGACCGTGTGGACCGAGCTCTTCGCGGCGCACGCGCGCATGCTTGCCGAGTGGGCGGCGCTCCCCGCGATCACGCGCGACGCGTGGGATTGGTTCGAGGAGTCGGGCCCGCTGCACTATCGCAAGCACGTGCAGGACCTTCGCGGCTGGATCGAGGGCGCCTGAGCTCCACGGTTGCCGCAGGACCCGGCCGTAGGATGGGTCGATGAGCAAGCGCTTGGGCGTGATGGGCGGCACGTTCGACCCCATCCACTACGGCCACCTCGTCGCCGCGGAGGAGGCCCTCGAGCAGTTCCGGCTCGACGAGGTCGTGTTCGTCCCCACGGGCCAGCCGTGGATGAAGGAGCACGAGGTCGTCTCGCCGGCCGAGGACCGTTACCTCATGACGGTGATCGCGACCGCGAGCAACCCGAAGTTCAGCGTGTCGCGCATGGAGGTCGACCGCGACGGCCCGACGTACACCGTCGACACCCTCCGGAGCCTTCACGAGGAGCAGGGCGCGGGCACGACCCTCTTCTTCATCTCGGGCGCCGACGCGATCCTCGAGATCCTCCAGTGGCGCGAGCCCGAGGAGCTGTTCGACCTCGCGCACTTCATCGCCGCCACGCGGCCGGGATACGACCTCGCGCATTTCGAGGAGGGCGCGACCGCGCTCGCGTCCGAGGTGACCGTCATGCACGTGCCGGCCCTCGCGATCTCGTCCACGGACATCCGCGCGCGGATCGCGGGCGGCCACCCGATCCGTTACCTCGTGCCCGAGGGCGTGAAGAGCTACGTGGAGAAGGCGGGCCTCTACCGGTGAGCCGGAGCGCTCCGCCCGATCCCTCGCGGACGGCGCGGTACGAGGAAGGGAGCCGACGCCGGCAGTGGCTCGCGTTCGTCGTGGTCATCGCGCTGGTGCTGGGCGGCGGCATCGCACTCCTCATCGCACGCAGCGGCCGCGAGGCGCCCACGCCGACGGTCGCCGCTCAACCTTCGGGTGAGGTCCCCACGGTGCTGCTGTCGGTGCGTGGAGCGAAGGTGCCTCTGCTGGCCGTGCTCGGCGGCGGCGAGACGCCCGCCGCGCTGCCGATCCCGCCCGGCCTCTCGGTCGAGGCGCCCGGACTCGGCCAGGTCGACATGGCCGCGGTCGCCCAGCTTCCCGGCGACGGCCTTCGCATCGCGATCTCGAACACACTGGGGATGTGGGTGGACGGCTACGCGGTCACCGATCTCGGACGGCTCGCCGCGGTGGTCGATCGCCTGGGCGGCCTGCGCGTCGACCTGCCGTCGGCCGTAACGCTCGGGACGGTCGTGCTGGGCCCCGGTGACGTCACGGTGAGCGGTGCTCAGATGCGCGGTCTGCTCACCTCCGGCACGGACGAGCTCCTGCGCTGGGAGGTCGTGCTCACGGCTCTCCTCGCCTCGCCGCCGACTTTCGGCGAGGCCGACCTCCTCGAGGTCGACGACCTCGCGACCGCGCAGGACCTGCTCGACGCCGCGCGCGGCGCCGACCTCGAGTCGTTCCCGACCCACCTCGTCGCCGCCACCACACGCGTGCCGAGCTTCACCGACCTCGACTCGCTGATCCGCGCGACGTACGGCGCCCCCACGCCGATCGTGCGCGTCTCCGTCGAGAACGACAGCGGCATCCCGGCGGTGAGCGAGGACGTCGCGAGGATCCTCGTGCCGTTGGGCTTTCGCATCGTGCTGTCGCAGAACGGCGACAGCTTCAACAAGCAACGGACCGACATCATCGCGATCGGTGGCCAGAACCTCGATGCCGCGAACCGCGCGCGCGAC
>DATBIS010000080.1:0-8639 GCA_036556805.1 Actinomycetota bacterium
GGCCGTCTCGGTCGGATCGGTCATGTGAGCTCCCTTCGCTCAAAGCGAGGGGGCGTGCCGGAGCAGGGGCTCGGCGTGAGGTCGTGCCCGTGGGGGTCGACCGTCGCGGTTGCTCGCCGCTCGAAGCGGGAGCGTTCGGCCGTTGTGGAGCGGCCATGCGCGCGTGTGCGCACCAGTGAGTCCTTGTCCGGCGCTGCTGCCTCGCCGTCGGCTCGCCGAGATTTCGGGGCCGACCGGGCGCGGCGCGCGCCACCTCGGTGGTCTGCTTCCCGCCGGAGGTTCCGGTGGGAACGTCTGCCAAGAGCATAACAGGGGACCGATCGGCTCCTTCAGAGCCCACGCGGTGGTTTTCCACCACCTGCGCGAACTAGTCCGAAGGGCTCAGCCACGATCCCACGATGTCCGCCCCCGAAACCGCTCCCAAGCGGATACTGTCGCGGCCCCCGCGCCTCGAAACTTGCAGGAAGACCATGGTCCAGCTCGCTTCCCTGCCTTCGAGCGGGATCGGTCCCCGGGTTCGAGTGCTCATCGTGGACGACAACCCGGGGTTCCGCGAATCCCTGATCTCGTTGCTCGCCACCGATGCCCTCGAGGTGGTCGCCGAGGCGTCGACGGGGGTCGAGGCGCTCGCGCTCGCGGCGACCACGCACCCCGACGTCGTGCTGATGGACGTGCGCATGCCCACGATGGACGGCGTCGAGGCGACGCGGCGGCTCAAAGCCGCGTACCCGCAGATCGGCGTGGTGGCGCTCACGGGATCCGAGGACCAGGCGCAGGTGCGCGACATGCTGGTGGCCGGCGCCACCGGCTACGTCCTGAAGGACTCGGAGGGCGACGACATCCTGAACGCGGTGATGCACGCCGCCACCGGGCACGGCGTGATCTCCCCCGAGGTCACGCCCGCGGTGATCGACGAGCTCACGGAGGCCCTCGCGCGCGAGCGGAGCCGCACGCGACAGCTCGAGATCGCACAGGAGGCCTTGCTCGAGCGCGCCGCGCGGCGTCACGAGCTGGTGTCCCGACTCGGCCACGAGCTGCGGACTCCCGTCACGGTGATCCTCGGCATGGCCCAGACCCTCGTGGCGGGCCGCGTCCCGGAGGCCCAGCGCGAGCAGATCCTCGAGCGGCTGGTCGGGCGCACCGCCGACCTCGCGCGGCTCGTCGCGCGCTTCGAGGCGGCCGTCGAGGCCGGCCTCACCGAGTGGGCGAACGTCACGCAGGTCGCCCAGGAGGTCGCCTCCGCGTTCGCCAGGGTTCGCGTCGAGGCGCCGGAGATCCCCGCCATGGCGAGCCTCAACCGCACGGCCGCACGGCGGATCCTCGAGGAGCTCGTCGAAAACGCGCTCGCGTTCAGCCCCGAGCACGAGGAGGTGTTGATCCACATCACGCTCGACGGCGCGGGGCCGCTCGTGCGCGTGATCGACCGCGGCCCGGGCGTCGACGCCGAGGCCGTCGAGCGCATCTTCGACCCCCTCGAGCAGGCCGAGGAGCTCACCACGCGCGTCCATCAGGGCATCGGCCTCGGTCTCGCGATCGCGCGGATGTCGGCGCGCGCGATGGACGGCGACGTCGTGCTCGAGTCGAGCGGTCCCGACGGCTGCACGTTCCTGTGGAGCGTGTCGCTCTCGGCGTGACTACTTGAACCGGCGCATGTGGACGTTCAGCAGCAGTCCCACGCCGGCGAGGTTCGCGAGCATCGCGCTCCCCCCGTAGGACACGAAGGGTAACGGGATGCCGGTGATCGGCATGATGCCGATCGTCATCCCGATGTTCACGAACATCTGGATCGCGAACATCGACGCCACGCCCGCCGCGAGGTAGGTCCCGAACGGGTCCTTCGAGAGGTACGAGATGCGGATGGCTCGCCACAGGAGCACCGCGAACAGCAGCAGGATCACCGTCGATCCCACGAACCCGAACTCCTCCCCCGCCGCCGTGAAGATGAAGTCGGTGTGCTGCTCGGGCACGAAGTCGAGGTTCGTGAGGCGGCCCTGCAGGTAGCCCTGGCCGGTGATGCCGCCGGAGCCGATCGCGATCAGCGACTGTTCGAGGTTGTAGCGGAGCGCGGCCGGCGCGCCTTCCTGGTCGAGGAAGGTGCGAAGCCGATCGAGCTGGTACTCCTGGATCACGTGGAGCCGGAAGATGCCGCCGATGAGGAGGACGCCGGCGAGCGCGAGCGCCGCGAGGTGGCGCGGCTTCGTGCCGGCAACGACGAGGATGCCGCCGAGGATCGCCGCGAGCACGATCGACGTGCCGATGTCGGGCTGGATCAGCACGAGCAGCATCGGGAGCGCGGCGAAGCCGATCGCGCGCACCACGTCGACCATCGTCGGCTGCACGCTGCGCATCTCCGAGAACACGCTCGCGAGCATGAGGATCAGCGCGATCTTCGCGAACTCCGAGGGCGTGACCTGGAAGCCCGCGAACTCGAACCAGCGCTGCGCGCCCGCCGAGCTCGACCCCAGCGGCGTCTGCACCAGCACGAGCGCGACGATCGTGCCGACGTACGCGAACCCCGCGTACACCTTGTAGAAGCGGTAGTCGAAGCTCGCGACGAACAGCAGCAGCACCATGCCGATCAGCGCGAACACGATCTGCTTCTTGAGGAACAGCCCCGGGTCGTCGCCGAACTGCTCGAGCGAGCGCCTCGTTGCCGAGTACACGAGCAGGAACCCCGCCACGACGAGCGCGATCGCGGTCAGCATGAGGACGGGGTCGAGGTGACGGATCGGCCGACGCTCGTCGACGTACGCGCGGCTGGCGACGAGGTCCATCAGTCGGTCGTCTCCCCGCCAATGACCTGGGCGCCCGACTCAAGGCCGTACATCTGCTCGATGATCGATCGGGCGATCGGGGCGGCCGTCGTCGAGCCGTGCCCGCCCTCCTCGACCATCACCACGATGATGTGGTCAGGGTCGTCGATCGTCCCGCCCACCATGGCCACGAACCACGACGTGTCCTGGAAGGGCTCTCGCTGCGCCGTGCCTGTCTTTCCGGAAACCGCTACCTGACTGAAGGGAAACCCGGCGAAAGCGCCAGCGGCGGTACCAGGGCTGTGGAGTACCGACTCGAGCGAGCCTCGGATGTACGAGAGCTGTTCGTGTGTGAACGGAAGCTTGCGGCACGGCCCGCCCTTGATCGCGCGCACGTCGTCGCCGTTCGCGTCCTGCACCGCCGCCGCCAGGCGCGGCGCGCACAGCTTCCCGTCGTTCGCGATCGCCGCATAGGCGCTCGCGAGCTGCAGCGGGGTCACGGTAACGAACCCCTGGCCGATAGACATGAGGATGTCGTCCGCCGGCAGCCACGTCCGCTGGTCGGGGTTGAAGAGTTGAGGGTTGGCCTTCGCGTATTCCGCCTTCCACGCAGCGGTCGGCACGAGTCCCGGCTGCTCGGAGGGAAGGTCGATCCCGGTGTCCCTGCCGAATCCGAAGAGGCGCGTGAGGTCCTCCTGCAGCGGTTCGCGCGCCTTCCCGAGCGAGTTGTCGGCGAAGTACTTGTCATAGAAGTCGGCCCCGAACTTGTAGAAGACGGTGTCGCACGAACGCTGTAGCGCCGTGTGCAATGTGAGGCTGCCGAGGTTCGAGCTCGACCAGTTGTGGAACGGGTGCAACGTGTCCGTCCCGTAGATGAACTCGGGCGGGCATGGGTAGTACCCGCCGAGGGTCGCGATCCCTCGCTTGATGGCGGACAAGGCGATGAACGGCTTGAATGTGGATCCAGGCGGGATCTCCGCCTGAGTCGCGCGCGAGAAGAGCGGCGCGTGTGCGGTCGGCCTCTTGAGATCAGCCAGCCGCTGTTCCGTGATGCCGCCCACGAACCACTTCGGGTCGAAGGTGGGGTATGAGGCGATCGCCTCGACGCCGAACGTATGCGGGTCCAGCACGACCACCGCACCCGAGGTGGCCTTCAGGAGCCCGGTGTTCTGCTCCGAGACGCTTCGCGCCTTCAGGATGCCCTCGCGGAGTTGGGTCTCCACGAGACCCTGAAGATGGGTGTTGAGGTACAGGCGGATGTCGAGCCCCGGTCTGGCTTCTTGCTCGCCGAGCGTGCGGATCAACTCACCTGCCGCGTTCAGTAGGAGCTTGCGGTAGCCCTTCTGCCCTCGCAAGAACCGCTCGTACTCCGACTCGAGGCCGGACTGGCCGATCAGGTCGCTCGGGCTGTAGTCCTTGTAGTGCGGATCGTCGGTCTGCTCGGGCGTGAGGCGGCCGAGGCTCCCGAGGATGTGCGCGGCGAGCGAACCGTACGGGTAGGTGCGAACCGACGCATCCGTCCAGGACACGCCGGGGAAGTCGTCTCGATGCTCCGCGATGTAGGCGATGTAATCCTGCGGGACGTCGACCGCGACCGGGATCGGCTCGTACTCGTAGTACTGCTTGTTCCCGAGCGCGTCGACGATCGAGCGCACGGGGACGTGCAGGAGCTGGGAGAGCCGGTACAGCACCGCCTCCGGGTCGTCGCCGAGCTTCTGCTGCTCCACGAGCACCTCGGTGCTCGCGCGGTTGCCCACGATCACGTGTCCCTTCGCATCGAGGATCCGCCCGCGCGGCGCCTCCGTGCGCACGATCTTCACGAGGTTGTTGTTCTGCGCCTCCACGTATTTCTCGGAGGCGAGCACCTGCAGGTACCACAGGCGTGCAGACAGGCCCGCGAACATGAGCGCCACCAGCAGCGCGAGGAGCTTCAGCCGCGAGGCAGACTTGTCCACTAGAAGCGGACCACCCGTTGAGGTCTCGATCCCTCGAACACGCGCCGCAGGATCGGGTACGCGAGCGGCGTGAGCAGCGTGTCGTACGCCGCCACCAGCAGCGCCACGCGGAAGAACTCGACGGTGCGGATCTCGAGGCTCCCCAGGAGGAACCGCACGAGCTGGTACACGCACACCGCGCAGAACGTGCCCACCGCCACGAGCAGGGTCGGCAACAGCGGCGACGGCGAGACGATGTATTGGCGCGCGAGCCCCACCGTGTAGCCGAGCAACGTGAGCGTGAGCGCGGTGGCGCCCTTCGGCTGGTTCAGGAAGAAGTCCTCGGACATGCCCGCCACGAACCCGAAGATCATGCCTTCCCGAGGGCCCTCGAGGATCGCGAGCACGACCGTGACGAGGTAGAGCAGCTCGGGCTTGACGCCGAGCAGCTTGATCTGCCCGAAGATCGTGGACTGCAGCAGGATCGCGGTGACGATGATCGCGACGAGCGCGAGCGTGCGACGCATCAGGCGCACGCCCTCGACGTCTGGCGGAGCACGAGAACCTCGCGGAGCTGCGAGAAGTCCGCCACCGGACGAACGAGGATGAACGCCTCGAGATCGTTCGTCGGCGGGATCGTGCGCGAGACCTCCCCGACCACGATGCCCGGTGGGTAGAGGCCGCACTCGCCGGCTACCTTGTAGCCCGACGTCACGACGAGGTCGTGGCTCGAGACGACCGTGGAGGTATCGACGAGGCTCATCGACATGTCGTCCTCGCCCTCTCCCTGGACGAGCCCCGTCGCGCTCGAGCCGGCAAGCCGCGCGCCCACGAACGAGTCGCGGTCGATGATGAGCTGGACGACCGAGAAGTCGGCGGTCACGTTGATGACGTGGCCGACGAGCAGGGCCTGGCCGCCCTCAGTGGCGGGACCCGCCACCACCGGGTCGTCGACCTTCACGCCCGAGGAGGAGCCCGCGTCGATCTCGATCGTCCACTCGAAGTTCGAAAGGCCGCTGCCGACGACGTTCCCGGCGACGGGGTCGGAGTCCTGGAGCGTGTTCTTGAGCCCGACGATGTCCTCGAGCGCCTGGATCTCCGAGTCCTTCGCGGTGCCCGCGGCGACCTGCGCGCGGAGCGAAGCGACCTCCTGCTCGAGCCGGCGGTTGTCGGCTTCGAGCGAGGGGAGATGGGCGAGCCCGATGAAGAAGTCGGCGATCGGCGTGGTGACCTTCGTAACGGTCCGCTGCAGCGGGCCGATGATCTGCACGCCGGCGCGGCCGAGTCCCGCGAGCGGGCCGGACGATCCCTGCTTGTAGTCGAGCGTGATCGTCGCGAGCGCGAGCGAGACGAAGACGACGAGCAACAACCGGTTGCTGCGTGGCTTCGGCCGGACCGCCACGGCCGGGTCAGCGCCGGCTCGGGCTCACCAGGACGCGCTGCAGGACCTCGAACTCCTCCAGGCACTTGCCCGAGCCGAGCACGACCGCCTGCAACGGCGTGTCGGCGATGCGGACCGGCATGCCGGTCTCGTGTCGAAGGCGCTTGTCCAAGCCGCGCAGGAGCGCCCCGCCGCCCGTGAGCACGATGCCCCGGTCCATGATGTCGGCGGAGAGCTCCGGGGGGGTTCGGTCGAGCGTGGTCTTGATCGCGTCGATGATGGCGTTGACGGGTTCCTCGATCGCGCGGCGGATCTCCTCCGCGGTGATCGTGATGTTCTTCGGCAGGCCGCTCACGAGGTCGCGTCCCTTGATCTCGGCCACGAGCTCCTCGGGCGCGGGGAAGACCGACGCGATCGCGAGCTTGATCGCCTCGGCGGTGCGCTCGCCCAGCAGCAACGAGTACTCCTTCTTCACGTGCTGGATGATCGCCTCGTCGAGCTCGTCGCCGCCGATGCGGATGCTCGTGGACGTCACGATGCCGCCGAGCGAGATCACGGCGACCTCGGTCGTGCCGCCGCCGATGTCGACCACCATGTTGCCGGTGGGCTCGTGGATCGGCAGCCCGGCGCCGATCGCGGCCGCCATCGGCTCCTCGATGATGTACGCGCGGCGTGAGCCGGCCGCGATCGTCGCCTCCTCGACCGCGCGCTGCTCCACGCCGGTGATGCCGGAGGGAACGCAGACGACCACGCGCGGCTTCGCGAGCAGGCGGCGCTTGTGTACCCGCTGGATGAAGTAGCGCAGCATCTTCTCGGTGACGTCGAAGTCCGCGATCACGCCGTCCTTCAGCGGGCGAACCGCCTGGATGTGGCTCGGCGTGCGGCCGATCATGCGCTTGGCCTCGGCGCCCACCGCGAGGATCGCTCCGGTAAGGGTGTTGATCGCGACGACGCTCGGCTCGTTCAACACGACGCCGCGGCCGCGAACGTACACCAGCGTGTTCGCGGTCCCGAGGTCGACGGCCATGTCACGACCAAGAAACCCGAGGACTCCCTCCGCACCCTGGGGATGGGACGTGGGAGAAGAAGTTCGTTGAACCCTTTCGGCCATGGGCTCCCGGACGTTCTACAGGACGGGGTCCGAACTGGCAACCCGACCTACACGTCGTTCGTTAGTGTTGGCTGATTGTCCCAGGTGAAAGGACGGCCGTTGCGATTCGGCGTCGTGTTCCCCGGTCAGGGCTCGCAGTTCGCGGGAATGGCGGACCCGTGGATCGCGCATCCGGCCGGCAAGGTGGTGCTCGAAGAAGCATCGGACGCGCTCGGCCTGGACGTCGCCGGCGCGTGCCGCGACGAGTCGATGCTCGCGACCACCGACGTCGTGCAGCCGGCCCTGATCGCGTGCGACGTCGCGGCGTATCGCGTGCTCGAGGCCGAGGGGCTCACGGACGTCGCGGGCGTCGCGGGCCACTCGCTCGGCGAGTTCGCCGCGCTCGTGGCGGCGGGCGTCGTCGAGCTCCCCGCCATGCTGCAGGTCGTGGCCGTGCGCGGCCGCGCGATGCAGGAGGCGAGCGAGCGCCGGCCGGGCGCGATGAGTGCGCTCCTCGGCGTCGGCGCAGCCGACGCCGAGGAGATCTGTGCCGAGGCCCGCGACGACGACGTGCTCGTCGTCGCGAACGAGAACTCGCCCCAGCAGGTCGTGATCAGCGGCAGCGTCGCCGCGATCGAGCGAGCCGAGCAGGTGTGCGCCGGGCGCGGCGTGCGCGCGGTGCGGTTGAAGGTCGCCGGCGCGTTCCACTCTGCGCTCATGGAGCCCGCGGTGGCGCCGCTCGGCGAGGCGATCGACGCCGTCGCGTTCGAGGCGCCCCGGATGCCGATCGCGTCGAACGTGACCGGCGAGCTCGTCGAGGATCCGAGGGAACTGCGGGAGCTCGCCAAGCGTCACGTCGTGTCCCCGGTTCGGTGGGAGCGATGCGCGCGAGCGTTGGCCGCCGCCGGTGCCGAAACCTTCGTCGAGGCCGGCCCCGGCGACGTGCTCACGAAGCTCGCGAAGCGGGCGGTGCCGGGCTCGAGGGCCGTGGCGGTCGGGTCGCCGGACGCCGCATCGGCGCTGCTCTCGGGCGGTGCCTGACCCCGCGAGTTCGCGGACGGGCCACCCCCCTTCCGATATCCTCGCGACGTGACGCGTCACGCGGCGATCTCGGGGGTGGGCTCCTCACTGCCCGGCGGGCCCGTCCCCAACACCTACTTCGAATCTCTCGTCGAAACCTCTGACGAGTGGATCCGCGATCGCACCGGCATCGCGTCTCGCCACTTCGCCGAGGTGGGGGTCAACACCTCCGACCTCGCGCTCGAGGCCGCGATGCGTGCGCTCGAGGGCGCCGCCGTCGACGCCGGCCAGCTCGACCTCATCGTGGTCGCGTCGCTCACGCCCGACACGCCCATCCCTTCCACCGCCGTGTGGCTGCAGCGAAAGCTCGGCGTCGGCTGCCCCGCGTTCGACGTGAACGCGGCGTGCGCGGGGTTCTCGTACGCGATGTCGACGGCAACGGCGTTCATCGAGTCCGGCGC
>DATBIS010000081.1:0-2886 GCA_036556805.1 Actinomycetota bacterium
TCGAGCACGATCGTGCCGGGCTTCACCGCGCCCTTGATCGCGCGGTAGATGTCGGCCTGTCCCGCGAACGGGACGGTCACGGCCACGAACCCGGTTGCCGAGGCCGCCTCGTCGTTCGTCGTGCCGTCGATCGCGACGTCCCCGCCGAGCAGCTCCTTCGCCTCGGCCGCGCGCGAGGCGCCCTTCTCCGCCGAGCGCGACCCGATGATCACGTGATGCCCGGCCCGCGCGAGCCGCAGCGACAAGCCGAAGCCCTCCTCGCCCGTCCCTCCGATGATCGCGACGTCCATCAGCGTCGTGGACGGTACTCGCCGAAGACCTCACGGAGCACGTCGGAGACCTCGCCCAGCGTGGCGCGCGCGCGGAGCGCCTCCTTCATCGGTGGCAGGAGGTTCTCGGTGCCTTCCGCCGCACGGCGAACGGCGACGAGCGCCCCGTCGACGGCGGGCTGGTCGCGCGACGCGCGAAGAGCCCGGAGGCGTTCGATCTGTCCGGCCACCTCCTCCTCCGAGATGCGCTGGATCGCGACGGAGCGCTCCTGCGGGTCCTGGAACCGGTTCACGCCGACGACCACCCGCGAGCCCTCCTCGATCCCTTGCTGGATCCGGTACGCGGCGTCCGCGATCTCGTCCTGGTAGAAGCCGCCCTCGATCGCCGCCACCGCGCCGCCCAGGCCGTCGATCTTCTCGAGGTACACCCGCGCGCGGTCTTCGAGCTCGTCGGTGAGCGCCTCGACGAAGTACGAGCCCGCGACCGGATCCGCCGTCGCCGCGACGCCCGTCTCGTAGCCGATGATCTGCTGGGTCCGGAGCGCGATCTTCGCCGATCGTTCCGTGGGCAATGCGAGCGCCTCGTCGAACGAGTTCGTATGCAGCGACTGGGTCCCGCCCAACACGGCCGCGAGCGCCTCGAGAGCCGTGCGCACGATGTTGTTCTCGGGCTGCTGCGCGGTGAGGGTCGCGCCTCCCGTTTGCGTGTGGAAGCGCAGCATCGCGCTCTTCGGATCCTTTGCGCCGAACCGCTCGGTCATGATGCGCGCCCACATGCGGCGCGCGGCGCGGAACTTCGCGATCTCCTCGAAGAAGTTCATGTGGCAGGCAAAGAAGAACGAGAGCCGCGGCGCGAAGTCGTCAACCTCGAGGCCCGCGTCGAGCGCCGCCTGCACGTACGCGATCCCGTTCGCGAGCGTGAACGCGACCTCCTGGGCGGCGGTCGCGCCGGCCTCTCGCATGTGATACCCGCTGATCGAGATCGTGTTCCACTTCGGGATGCGCTCGCCGCAGTACGCGAAGAGGTCGGTGATGACCCGCATCGAGGGCTGCGGCGGGTAGATGTAGGTCCCGCGCGCCGCGTACTCCTTCAGCAGATCGTTCTGCACGGTGCCCGAGATCTGGTCGGGTCCGACGCCCTGTTCCTCCGCGACGAGCTCGTAGAGCAAAAGCAGGATCGGCGCGGTCGCGTTGATCGTCATCGACGTGCTCACGGCGTCGAGCGGGATGCCCTCGAACAGCCGGCGCATGTCCTCGATCGAATCGATCGCCACACCGGTCTTCCCGACCTCGCCCTCAGCGCGCGGGTGGTCCGAGTCGAGCCCCATCTGCGTCGGCAGGTCGAACGCCACCGACAGGCCCGACTGCCCATGGTCGAGGAGGAAGCGGAACCGCGCGTTCGTCTCCGCTGCGCTCCCCATGCCGGCGTACTGGCGCATCGTCCACAGGCGCCCGCGGTACATGTCGGGATAGGGCCCTCGCGTGAACGGCAGCTGCCCCGGCATCCCGAGGTCGCGCTCGGGGTCCCAGCCGGCGAGATCCTCGGCGGTGTAGATCGTCTTGAGCTCGATGCCCGAGTCCGTCGTCCGCGGCTGGTCGCTCACGCCGGTCAGCGTATCGCGCGGGACGAACCCGCCGCGGCCGCAGTAGGGTTCCGCCGTGCCGATCGTCGACCGCAACGTCGAGAAGTACATGCGAACCCTGCAGGACCGCCACGACGAGCCCGTCTTGCTGGAGATGGAGGCCGAGGCCGAGGCGAACGGCTTCCCGATCGTCGAGCGGATCGTGGGCGTCACGCTCGAGGTGCTCGCGCGATCGATCGGCGCGAAGCGGATCGTGGAGCTCGGCTCCGGATACGGCTATTCCGGCTACTGGTTCTCGCGCGCCGTGGGTCCCGACGGGGAGCTGCACCTCACCGACGGCGACCCCGAGAACGAGACGAAGGCGCTCGACTACCTCGGCCGAGCAGGTCTCGCCGGACCGGTGCACTTCCACGTCGGCGATGCCGTCACGTCGCTCGGCGAGCTCGAGGGCGAGTTCGACATCGTCTACGACGACATCGACAAGGAGGGCTACCCGGACGCCTGGCGGGCCGCGTCCGAGCGAGTTCGCGTCGGTGGGCTGTACATCTGCGACAACGTGCTCTGGTACGGCCGCGTGACGGGCGAGGTCGCGCTGGTGAGCGACCGCGAGCGGGAGACGACCGCAGCGATCATTGAGCACAACGCGCTGATCGCGGCCGATGAGCGCTACCTCTCCACGATCGTCCCCACCCGAGACGGAGTGATGGTCGCGCTGCGGGTTGCGTGACCGCGGGACGGGCTGGAGTAGACTCCGCGCGGCCCGCTGGACGGTCCGGCCCATAGGGCACCGCGGGGCCGCGCTAGGCTGGAGGGGATAACCGTGGCGACCCGCGCGACCAGGAAGAGCAGGAGCACGTACGGGCCCCCCTACCGGGGCCACGAGGGCCAATACTCCTGGTTGCTCCATCGGATCACCGGCGTCGCGATCATCCTGTTCCTCTTCGCCCACATCGTGGACACGGCGGTCGTGGGCTGGGGCCCCGAGGCCTACAACCGCGTGGTCGCCGTCTACGAGAATCCGCTGGTACGACTGC
>DATBIS010000082.1:0-15011 GCA_036556805.1 Actinomycetota bacterium
CACGGTCACGATCGGCAGGTCGAGTCCCGCGAGCCGCGCGACCGGCGAGGACATCGGGCCGGTCGCGATCACCGCGGCGCCGCAGGCGATCTCGCCGGCCGGCGTCAGGACGGCACGCAGGCGCCCGCCCTCGACGGCGAACCCGGTGGCGGCGGTCGCCACCGCGACGCCGGCGCCGGACCCGGCCGCCATGCCGAACGTGAGCGCCTTCGTGTCGAGAAAGCCGTCGCCCGCGCGGAAACGCGCCTGCACGACGTCCGGACCGACCCACGGGAAGCGCGACCGCGCGTCGTCGCCGGACAGCAGCTCGACGTCGTCCTGTCCCCACGCGTGGAGCTGCGCGACGAGGTCGCGCTGTTCGCTCGCGCGCTCGTCCGACGTCGTGAGCCAGAGGTAGCCGCGCTGCCGCACGTCGAGCGGATAGGTGCGCTGCCCGGTCGCGTCCTCGAAGTGCAGAAAGGTCTCGGTGGACTCGCGCACGAGCTCGAGCTCCTCGAGGTTGTCGAACTGGAGGCGGAAGGCGCCCGCGGCCACCGGCGTCGTGAGCGTGCAGAGGCGCGGCCGGGCCTCGAGCAGCACGCACTCCAGGCCGGCGCGGGAGAGGTGCAGCGCGGTCGAAGCTCCCACGACGCCGCCGCCGATCACGACGGCGTCAGCCGTGCGCGGCAGGTCGTCGAGGTACCGGACGCTCATCGCGGCCGGAGCCTACGACGGATCCGAGGAGCGCTCCTTCGCCCGGAACTGCGCCGCCTCGGTGGATCCCTCGAGCGCGAGCGTCGAGCCGCGACCGCCGGCGATCACCTGCGCGACGAGGTCGAAGTAGCCGGTGCCGACCTCGGCTTGGTGCCGCGTGGCCGTGTAGCCGTCGGCCTCCAGCGCGAACTCGCGGTCCTGCAGCTCGACATAGGCGGTCATGCCATCGGCCGCGTAGCCGTGCGCGAGCTCGAACATCGAGGCGTTGAGCGCGTGGAATCCGGCGAGCGTGATGAACTGGAAGCGGTATCCCAGCGCCGCGAGCTCCTTCTGGAACCGCGCGATCGCGTCCTCGCCGAGGTGCGCGCGCCAGTTGAACGACGGCGAGCAGTTGTACGCGAGCGGCTTGTCGGGGAAGGACGCGTGGATGCCTTCCGCGAACACGCGCGCCTCGTCGAGGTCGGGCGTGGCCGTCTCGCACCACAGCAGGTCCGCATACGGCGCGTACGCGAGCCCGCGCGCGATCGCCGCGTCCATGCCGGCGCGCACGCGGTAGTAACCCTCGGGCGTGCGTTCGCCGGTGGTGAACGGCGCGTCGCGAGGGTCGACGTCGGACGTGAGAAGCGACGCCGCGAGGGCATCGGTTCGCGCCATCACCACGGTGGGAACCCCCACCACGTCCGCCGCCAGTCTCGCGGCCGTGAGCGTGCGCACGAACTGGTCGGTGGGCACGAGCACCTTGCCGCCGAGGTGCCCGCACTTCTTCTCGCTCGCGAGCTGATCCTCGAAGTGCACGCCGGCCGCGCCGGCCTCGATCATGGCCTTCATCAGCTCGAACGCGTTCAACGGACCGCCGAACCCGGCCTCCGCGTCGGCGACGATCGGCGCGAGGAAGTCGGCTTCCTCGCCGCTCGACCACGCGATCTGGTCGGCGCGCTGCAAGGCGTTGTTCAGTCGCCGCACGACCGCGGGCACGGAGTTCGCTGGGTAGAGCGACTGGTCGGGGTACGTCTGGCCGGCGAGGTTCGCATCGGCCGCGACCTGCCAGCCGGAGAGGTAGACGGTCCGGAGGCCCGCCTTCACCATCTCGACGGCCTGTCCGCCCGTGAGCGCTCCGAGCGCCGCCACGTAGTCGTCGCGCTCGAGCAGGGCCCAGAGCTTCTCTGCGCCGAGCCGCGCGAGCGTGTGGTCGACGCGGATGGACCCGCGGAGGCGCACGACCTCCTCCGCGGTGTACGGGCGCTCGACTCCGCGCCATCGCGGGTCGGTTGCCCACGAACGCTGCAGTTCCTCGGCTTCGGTCTTCGGGAGCGTCGTTCGATCGGTCATGTCGTGTCTCCTCGGTCCTGCCTTACCCGTCCCCGGAAACGCAAGAACCCCCCGCGATCGGGCGAGAGGTTCGGCGGCGGGCAACGGGCCTGAGGCCCCGCCGGCCCGCCCTAGCTCGTGCCTACCGAATTGAACGGCCGTTCAAACACGGGCACAGCCTGGCAGAACGGCGGGCCGGGCGTCAATCGGCCGTCAGGGCACGATCTTCGAGATCGGGATCTCGAGGACGTCGGTGGCGCCGGCAGCCTTCAGCTGCGGGATGAGGGTGTTCACGCGGGCCTTCTCCACGACCGTCTCCACCGCATAGCCTCCGGCGGAGAGCGGGGACACCGTGGGCGACTTCATCGACGGCACGACCGCGAGCACGGCGTCGAGGTGCGCGTCGTCGACGTTCAGCTTGATGAGTACGCGGCCCTCCGCTCGGAGCGCGCCGAGCAAGAGCGTCGTGACGTCGTCCATCGCGGTGCGCTTCGCGGCATCGGCGGCCGCGTCGCGGTTCGCGACGAGCACCGGCTCCGACGTCATGATCGTCGCGATGATCTTCATGCCGTGCGCGCGGAGCGTCGATCCCGTCTCGGTGACGTCGACGATCGCGTCGACGATCTCCGGCACCTTCGCCTCGGTCGCGCCGTAGGACCACACGACCTTCACCGTCGTGCCGAGCTCGGCGAAGTACTTCTCGGTGAGGTGGAGGAACTCGGTGGAGATCCGGGAGCCCGGTGGGAGCTCCGCCGCGGCGTTCGCGGAGTGCGCGTTCGGCACCGCGAGCACGATGCGCGTGCCGTGGCCCGTGCCGGATCGCGCGTACGGGAGGGTCGCGAGGACCTCGACGTCGGCGCCGGTCTCGGCGATCCAGTCCTCGCCGGTGATGCCGAGGTCGAACAGCCCGTCCTGCACGTAGGTGGGGATCTCTTGCGGCCGTAGCAGCGAGACGCCCTCGATCCGCTCGTCCTCGATCGAACCGTGGTAGTCGCGATCCGAGCCTCGGCGAACGGGCAGGTCCGCCTCCTCGAACAGACGGAGCGTCTGGGCTTCCAGCGACCCCTTCGGCAGCACGAGCTTCAGCATCAGCGCTCCAGCGTACGGAAGAAACAGCTGCGCTCGCCCGTGTGACACGCGGCGCCCTCTTGGTGCACGCGCGCGAGCACGACGTCGCCGTCGCAGTCGGCGCGGAGCTCCTCCAGGTGTTGCACGTGGCCGCTCGTGTCGCCCTTTCGCCAGAGCTCGCCACGCGAGCGGCTCCAGTAGGTCATCCGGCCTTCGTCGAGGGAGCGCTCGAGGGCCTGGCGGTTCGACCACGCCACCATGAGCACCTGGTCGAACTCCGCGTCCTGCACCACGACGGGGATCAATCCGCGCTCGTCGAACGTGAGGTCGTCGAGATTCACCGGCGCACCGTGATCCCGGCGCCCGCGAGGTGGTCCTTCACCTCGGCGATCGAGAGCGCCTCGAAATGGAAGCGTGAGGCCGCAAGGACCGCGTCGGCGCCGCCGCGCGTGATCGCCTCGGCGAAGTGCTCGGGGGCGGCGGCGCCGCCGCTCGCGACGACCGGCACCGACGTCGCGTCGACGACCGCGCGTACCAACTCCAGGTCGTAGCCCTCGCCGGTGCCGTCGCGATCCATCGACGTGAGCAAGATCTCGCCGGCGCCGTATCGTGCCGTAGCCTCGGCGGCCCACTCGACCGCGTCGCGACCCGACGGCGTCCGCCCCGCGTCCACGAACACGTCCCAGCCGCTCGCATCACGGCGCCGCGCGTCGATCGCGATCACCATGCATTGCGTCCCGAACCGGCTCGCGCACCGATCGAGGAGCGCGGGGTCGCGCACGGCCGCGCTGTTCACGGCGACCTTGTCCGCGCCCGATCGCAGCAGGGCGCGCACGTCCTCCTCGGTGCGCACGCCGCCGCCCACCGTGAGCGGGATGAACACCTGCTCGGCCGTCCGCCGGATGACCTCGTGCGTGGCCTCGCGGTCCTCGATCGTCGCGGTGATGTCGAGGAACACGAGCTCGTCGGCTCCCTCGGCGTCGTACCGGGCGGCGAGCTCGACCGGATCTCCGGCGTCCACGAGGTCCACGAACCGCGTGCCCTTCACGACGCGACCCGCGTCCACGTCCAGGCAGGGGATCACCCGTTTCGCGAGCGTCATCCCCGGATCACCTGCGCGAGCTTCAGCGTGCGTTCGTAGAGCGCCTTGCCGGTCACAACGGCCTCGCACCCGAGGTCGCGGAGCGCCCAGACGTCGTCGGCCGTGCGGACGCCGCCGCTCGCGATCACCGGCTTGTCGGTGAGCTCGAGCACGCGCGCGCAGAGCCGGAGGTCGGGGCCCGCGAGCGTTCCGTCGCGCGCGACCGAGGTCACGAGGAAACGGGGCGCACCCGCCTCCACCAGCGCCGGCACGGCCGTTTCGAGCTCGGGGCCCTCTTCCTGCCAGCCGCGGATCATCAGCCGCCCGCCGCGCACGTCGACGGCCACCACCACGCGCTCCGCGTACTCCTCGACCGCGCGCGCGACGAACGTGGGGTCGGCGGCGGCCGCCGTGCCCAGGATCGCCCGCGCCGCGCCGAGCTCGATGATGCGGCCGACGTCCTCGAGCGTTCGCACGCCGCCGCCCACCTGCACCGGGATCGCAACCGCGAGGCAGATCTGTCGTACGACCTCCGCGTTGGAGCCCTCCTCGAGCGCGGCGTCGAGATCGACGACGTGGAGCCGGCGCGCGCCCTCGGTCTGGAAGCGTTCGGCGACCGCGACCGGGTCGTCCGCGTACGCGGTCTCGGTGCTCGGGTCGCCGCGGGTCAGCCGCACGGCCTTGCCCTCGCGGAGATCGATCGCGGGGATCACGATCACGCGGCCGTCACCGCCTTCACGAAGTTCTCGTAGATCTGCAGTCCCGCGTCGCCCGACTTCTCCGGGTGGAACTGCGTCGCGAACACGTTGCCGGCCGCCACCGCCGCGCTGAACGTCCGGCCGTAGGTCGTGGTGCCGATCGTCGCGGGAGAGACGTCCGCCGCGTAGGAGTGCACGAAGCAGAACCACTCGCCGTCCGCGATGCCCGCCACGTAGGGGTGGCGTACCCATTCCACCGTGTTCCACCCCATGTGCGGGACGCGCACGTTCGCGGGGAGCGACCGAACGCGCCCGCCGAGCAAGCCGAGGCCGGGGGCGGGGTCCTCGTCGCTCGCGTCGAACAGGACCTGCATCCCCAGGCAGACGCCGAACACCGGCCGGCCGGTGCCGGCGAAGGCCACGATCGCCCGATCGAGGCCGCTCGAACGGAGACCGCGCATGCAGGCGCCGAAGTGGCCGACGCCCGGGATGACGAGCGCCTCGGCCGCGGCGACGGCGGCCGCATCGCCCGTGATCTCGGCGTCGCCTCCGACGTGGCCGAGGGCGCGTTCGACCGAACGCAGGTTGCCCATGCCGTAGTCGAGCACCGCGATCGTCACAACGTGCCCTTCGTCGACGGGGTTGTCTCGCCGCCCGTGAGCGAGCATGCATCGCCGAGCGCCTTCGCGAGCGCCTTGAACTCGGCCTCGACGACGTGGTGCGGCGACCGACCGGCCTTCAGCCGCACGTGCACGGTCATCGAGGCGGCCGTCGCGAACGCGCGTACGAAGTCCTCGACGAGCCCGGTGTCGAACGTGCCGATCGTCTCGGCCGGCACGTCGACCTCGTGGACGGCGAACGGCCTCCCGGAGAGGTCGATCGCGACCTCGACGGCCGCCTCGTCGAGCGGCACCGTGATCGAGCCGAACCGGCGGATGCCGCGCTTGTCGCCGAGCGCTTCGGCGAGCGCCTGCCCGACCGCGAGTCCCACGTCCTCGACCGTGTGGTGTCCGTCGACGTCGAGGTCGCCCTTCGCGCTCACCGACAGCGTCCACCCCGCGTGCGTGCCCAGCTGTTGGAGCATATGGTCGAAGAACGGAAGCCCGGTGTCCGCGACCGCGGTGCCGTCCCCATCCAGCCGAAGCTCGACGCGAACGTCGGTCTCCTTCGTCGTGCGGTTCACGGTGGCGGACCTCATGCGAGCACCTCCTGAAGGCTGTCGAGGAACACGTCGACCTCGGCGGGCGTGCCGGCGCTCACGCGCAGGGTCCCCGGCACGACCGCCGTCATGTCGCGCACGAGCACGCCGCGGTCGAGGAGGTCCTTCCAGACGATCTCGGCCGGCTTCGGCGGCTTGAACAGGACGAAGTTCGCGTCCGACGGGAACGCCACGACCCCGGGGATCGCCCGCAGGCCGGTGAGCAACCGGTCTCGCTCCGCCCGGATCCGTTCGACGGCGGCGTTTGCCTCCTCGGCGTGCAGCAGCGCCGCGATGCCGGCGGCCTGTGTGAGCGCGGAGACGTGGTACGGCAGCCGCACCCGACGGAGGTCGTCGATCACCTGCGGCGCCGCCACGCAGTAGCCGAGCCTCGCGCCGGCGAGCGCGAACGCTTTGGAGAGCGTGCGCACGACCACGAGGTTCGGATGGTCGTCGAGGAGCGGCAGCGCGGTCTCGCCGCCGAACTCGATGTACGCCTCGTCGACGACGACGAGGGCCTCGGTCTGCTCGGCGAACCGCCGGATCACGTCGAGCCCCTGCGCGTTGCCCGTCGGGTTGTTCGGCGAGCACACGAGCACCATGTCCGCCTTCGCCGCGGCCGCGGCGGCGACGTCCTTCGGCCCGAGCAGATATGGGGGGTTCATCGTGAAGTCCGCCACGGCCGTGTGCGTGAGCCACGCGATGCGGCCGTGCACGACGTAGGTCGGCTCGAAGATCGCGACCGTGCGCATCGGGCCGCCGTAGGCGAGGAACAGCTCCTCGAGGATCTCGTTCGAGCCGTTCGCGGCCCAGATCATCTCGGCCGGCCGGTCAACGTGCGCGGCGAGCTTCTCGCGCAGCCTGGGCATCTCCGAATCCGGATAGCGGTGCAGAGGGATGTCGCGCGCGACGGCCGCGAGCATCGCGAAGAAGCGATCGGGGAGCGGCACGGGCGACTCGTTCGTGTTGAGCCGCACCGGCACGTCCACCTGGCGTGAGGTGTACGGCTCCTCCTCGCTGAGACCGGGCCTGGGCTTCGCGAGCTGGCTCACGCGCGCTCCCGCCGTGCGTCCATCGCGCGCGCGTGGCCGTCCAGCCCCTCCGCCCGCGCGATCGCGGAGGTCTGCGGGGCGAACGTCGCGGCACCCTCGGGACCGAGCTCCAGCACCGAGCGGACGGTCACGAAGTCGGAAGCCCGAAGGCCGCTCGCGAACCGTGCGGTGCCGGCCGTCGGGAGGACGTGGTTCGACGCGACCCCGTAGTCGCCGAACGGCACCGCGCTCCACGAGCCGAGGAAGATCGCCCCCGCGTTGCGAACGTTCGCGACGAACGCCCGCGGGTCGTCGACCAGCACCAGCAGGTGCTCGGGGGCCAGGGCGTCGACGACCTCCGCGGCGTGGCCGAGGTCGCGCACGAGGATCGCGCGCGCCTGGATCAGGGCCCGGTCGACGATCTCGCGCCGGCTCGCCGACGACGCCTCGCGTCCGAGTGCGTTTCGAACGGCCTCCACGAGCCGAGCGTCCGTCGTGACGAGGTGTGCCTTCGCGTCGGGGTCGTGCTCGGCCTGCGCGACGAGGTCGATCGCGACGAGCTCGGGGTCGGCTGCTGCGTCGGCGACCACCACGACCTCGCTCGGGCCCGCGAGGCCGTCGATGCCCACGAGCCCGCCGACCTGGCGCTTGGCCTCGGTGACGTAGACGTTGCCCGGGCCCACGATGCGGTCGACGCGAGGGACCGAGTCGGTGCCGAACGCAAGGGCAGCGATCGCCTGGGCTCCGCCCGACCGGATCACGCGCGTGGCACCGGCACGAACGGCCGCGTAGAGGACCGGCGCCGGCACGCTGCCGTCGAGCCGGGGCGGCGTGCACACCACGATCTCCTCGACGCCGGCCACGATCGCCGGGACGACCGTCATGCAGACCGAGGATGGATAGACCGCCCTCCCGCCCGGTACGTAACAACCCACCGCGCGCAAGGGGCGGACCATCTCCCCGAACCGCAGGCCGTCGCGCTCCTCCCACCATTCGCGGGGCAGCTGTCGCGCGTGGAGCTCGGTGATCCGTTCGACCAGCGCGTCGAGCGCGGCCTTCAATTCGGTCGGGGTCTCCTCCTGAGCCGACACGAACTCGTCGGGCGTGACGACGAGCCCGACTGAGCTCAGGTCGGCGCCGTCGAGCTCCTGGGCAAGGGCGACGAGCGCGGCGTCGCCCTCGGCGCGCACGCGTTCGAGGATCGAGCGGACGCGGTCGGCGACGGTGGGGTCGAGGTCGACGCCGGTGGGCTCGAGCCGCTCCCCCCGTTCACGGAGGTCGAGGAGCTCGAGCACCTACCCCTCCTCGACGACCTCGTGATGGGTGTCGGAGGGGCTCGGATCGGCCTTCGAGAGGGCGCGGTCCCGGAAGAACAGCACCCATCCGCTCGCCGAGACGATGAGCGCCGCGGCCACGAGCATGCCGAGCGAGAGCAGGAAGGTGGTCTGCCGATCCATGGGCGGGTCCAGCGTACCGAAAGCCGCAGCTAGGCGCCCGGGTTGGCCCGCCGCTTGGCCTCGGCGCGGCGTTCGGCCTGGAGCCGTTCGAGCTCGACGTCCTCCTCGCCGAGGTAGGCGAACGCGGCCCCGATCGCCGGGTGCCGCTCGGCGATCAGCGCGTGCATCGACCGGGCGACGCGCCGGTAGGTCGGGTGGCCTTGCGGCTGCGAACGGAGCTCGATGAGGTGCAGGGCCTCCCGCGCCGTCATCTGCAGCACGAAGCGGATGCGGTAGGCCATCGGCACGGCGTACGGCGCGACCTCCTCGAGCCCCCCCGCGCAGAGCTCCTGCTCGATCGAGCGACCCGCGCTCATCACGCGGTCCCAGTCCGAGCGAAGGCCGGCCTCGTCGATTTCGGGGGGCCGCTCGTCGCCGTGCTCGGTGGTGAGCCGCTGCCACTCGATCGTGAGCGGCCGGTGGCGCTGGAGGTCGCGGAACGCGCCGTAGTCGCAGAGCACGTCGAAGCGGTACTGCGTGCGCTCCCAGGCGCGGCCCGGCTTGTGCCGCCGGTTCGCGCGTTCGCCGATCGAGGCGGCGAGGATCTCGGCGCGCTCCTCGGGCGTGAGCGAACGCGCGCGCTCGAGGAGCTGATCGTCCGGCAGGTCGCTCGCGGCGTAGAGCACCGCCGCGACGACCTTCAGCTCGCCTTCGGGGTCGTGGTCGGTGAGGGTGACCTCGGGGCGTTGCTCGGCGGCAACGCCGAGCAACGCCTTGCCGGCGACCTCCTCGACGCGCTCGCGTGTGTCGCGCCAGTAGCGCGACCACGCGACCCCGCGGTCGGGGGCGTCGACCCGCTTGAGGAACGCCGGGATGACCTTCCGGAGCTCGACGAGCATCTGCTCCCCGTATTCGCGCATCTCCGCCAACGGATGCGCGGCCAGTCGCATCAGCAGCTGCTCGTAGGACTGTGCCGTCGCGTAGATCCCGAGGTTCGACCGCGTGGCGGCCGGGAGGAGCACGCGCAGCGTGTCGCACGTCTTCGCGGTGATCGTCGACCGGTAGACGAAGTCGCTGTCGCCCGGGTCCTGCGGGAAGCGCTCGCGGTAGAACGCCTCCATCGGCCCGTACATCCGGCCGTAGGTCTCGAAGACGTGGTCGAGGTACGCGCGGAAGTGGGGCTCGAGCTCGCCCCCGGCGATCTCGGGAGGGATCGTCGCGCGCCATGCGCCGCCCGGCCTGTCGTCGTAGCGCATGTACCGCGTCGACTGCTCGAGGTAGGCGGCGAGCCGGCCCCACTCGAGCGCCTTGCACAGAAGCTGCGAGGCTTGCTCGCACGCGAGGTGCACGCCGCCGAGCTGCGCGACCGAGTCGTCGCCGTACTCGACGAACACGCGGTCGTAGAGCTGCTCGGCGCGGGCCTCGCCGGTGCGCGTGAGGGAGCCGCCCGGGCCGACGTCGTCGACGAACTCGTCGAGGAACAGTCGGCGGAGCGACTTCGAGGTTCGCGAGTATCGGGCGAAGAGCGCGCCCTTCACGACCTCGGGAAGATCGACGAGCGCGAACACCGGCCCCTCGAGGTTCGTGAAGTGCCGCGCGAGGACCTCTCGCTCCTCGTCGGTGAAGTCCTCGCTCGCGAAGGTGAGGCTCACGAGGGACTCGGGCTTGGTTCCTCGCCCAGGAAGAGCGTCACGGTCGAGCCCACGGGTGCCTGCGTGTTGCCCTCGGGATCCTGCGCGGCGATCTTGCTCCCGTTGGGACACAGCGGGTTCAGGGGACGCGTCTCCGACGACAGGACCGCGACGAACCCCTCCTCACGCAAGTCCTTCTTCGCCGAGCCGTAGCTCTGACAGGTGACGTCGGGAACCGTCGCGACGTCCGGCTCGGCGGCGACCGTGAGCGTCACCGTGGAATTGGCCGGCACGTCCGTGCCCTCGGGGGGATCGACGACAAGCACCGTCCCGGGCGCCTCACCGGACGTCGTATCGGTCGTCTGTTGGGGAATGAGCCCGAGGGCCTCGAGTTCTGCGACGGCGTCGTCGACGTTCTGGCCGACGAGCCCTTCGGGGATCGTGACCGTGTCGGGAGAGACGGTCACCGTGAGCGTGATCTCGTCGGTGGGCAGCAGCGACTCCACCGTGTCCGGGTCCGGATCCTGCGCCGTCACCGTGCCGATCTTCGGGCTGTTCGGATCGGCGGCCGGTTTCTCGTCGAAGTTCACGTTGGTGAAATCGCTGAGCGCGCTCGCGGCTTCCTCACGTGTCTTCCCGATGACACTCGGGTACGGGATGGGCGTGACGCTCGGGCTGGGTGTGCCGTTGTTGTCGTTCAACAGCGCCGTCGCGAGGAGGAACAATCCTCCGCCGAGCACCGCCACGATCAGCAGGCCGATGAGGATGCCGACCCAGATGTTCCGCCGATCGTCGTCGGGCGGCAGCGAGTCCATCACCGAGGTCTGCTCGCGCCGGATCACCTGCGTCGCGTCGCCGCCCACCGGCATCAGCGGCGTCGCGCGCACGGTCTCGCCGCGCGTCACGCGCTCGAGGTCGTCGTGGAACTCCCGAGCGGTCGCGTAGCGGTTCGCCGGGTTCTTCGCGAGCGCCCGCATCACGACCGCGTCGAGCGCCGGCGACACGTCCATGTTCTTCGAGGACGGATGTGGCGGCGTCTCGTTCACGTGCCGGTACGCCACCGCCATCGCCGTGTCGCCGGTGAACGGCGGCCGGCCGGTGAGCATCTCGTAGAGCACGACGCCGAGCGAGTAGATGTCGCTGCGCACGTCGACCGGCCGGCCCTGTGCCTGCTCGGGGGAGAGATACGACGCGGTGCCCAGCACCGCCGCCGTCTGCGTGACGTTGTCGGCGCCCTCCGCGATCCGAGCGATCCCGAAGTCCATGACCTTCACGACGCCCGTGCGCGTGACCATGACGTTCCCGGACTTGATGTCGCGGTGGATCACGCCCTGCGCGTGCGCGGCGTCGAGGGCGTCGGCGATGTGCATCGCGATCTCGACGGCCTTCGTCGGGTCGAGCCGGCCGCCCCTCGCGAGGAAGTCCGCGAGCGTCCGACCCTCGATGTACTCCATCACGATGAAGTGCGTGCCGTCGTCGGAGCCCGAGTCGTAGACGCTCACGACGTTCGGGTGGTTGAGGCGTGCGGCCGCTTGCGCCTCGCGGCGGAACCGATCGACGAAGCCCGGGTCGGTCGCGTACTGCGGGGCGAGGATCTTCACGGCCACCGGCCGATCGAGCGTCGTGTCGAACGCGCGGAAGACCTCGGCCATCCCGCCGGAGCCGATCGACGCCTCCAGCCGGTATCGCCCCGCGAGCACCGACCCGCTCATCCGCCCCCTCCCAGGTACGCCTCGATGATCTGCTTGGCGATGGGTGCCGCCACGTGCCCGCCCGTCGCCTCGCTCCCCAAGTCGCCCCCGTCCAGCACGACGACCGCCACGACGATCTGGGGGTTCTCGGCCGGAGCAAAGGATACGAACCAGGCGTGGGGGGCGACCCCCTCGCCGTGCTGGGCGGTGCCGGTCTTGCCCGCAACCTGAATGCCGGGGATCTTCGCGGCCGTCCCGGTCCCCGACTCCACCACGCTCACCATCATCTGGGTCATCGCGGCCGCCGTCTCGGGCGAGATCGGCCGTCCGTAGATTGCCGGCTGGAATCGCTTCACGACCTGCCCGTTCGCGTCGCGCACCTGCGTGACAAGACGCGGCGCCATCTCGATTCCACCGTTCGCCATCGCCGCGCCCACGAGCGCCATCTGCATGGGGTTCGCGAGGTCGTTGTCTTGCCCGATCGCCGAGATCGCGACGGCGGGGTCACGTCCTTGGAAGTACTCGGGCTCCGGAAACCGGCCCGACTGGAAGGGGACCGCGAACGGCACCGTCGGCTCCAGGCAGTCGGTCTCGTCGGGCGGGTTCGTCGCGCAGAAGCCGAACGCGCGTGCCTGCGCCGCGAGGCGCTCGGGCCCGAGCTGCAGCCCGATCTCGCCGAAGATCACGTTGCACGAGTTCGTGAACGCGACCAGCAGGGTCGTCGTCGAGCCGCCGGGGCACGAGCCGCCGCCGAAGTTCTCGATCGTGTCACTCGTGAGCGGCAGGTCGAGCTCGTGAGGGTTCGGGAAGCTGGAGTCGAGCGTCGCACCGTTCTCGAGCGCCGCGGACGCCGTGATGAGCTTGAAGGTCGATCCGGGCGGGTAGAGCTCGCCCACCGCGCGGTTCACGAGTGGACGCGCCGGATCCTCGTTGTCTTGATCCCACGTCGATCGGATCAGCTCCGGGTCCTGCGACGAGAGCGGGTTCGGGTCGAACGTCGGGATCGACACCATCGCGAGCACGTCGCCCGTCTGCGGGTTGAGCGCGACCACCGCGCCGGATCCGCCTTCGGGCAGCTGCTCCGCGAGCGCTCGCTCGGCCGTCGCCTGCACCTCGGGATCGATCGTCGTCACGATCGTGCCGCCCTTCTTCGGCCTCCCGAGCACGAGGTCGGAGAGCGTCTGCGTCGCGAGCTCGGGCGCGTCGCCCGAGAGGAACGGATTCATCGAGTACTCGAGGCCGGTCCGCCCGAACACGAGCGAGTAGAAGCCGGTGATGCCGGCGTACCGGGGCCCGTCGGGGTAACGCCGCTGGAAGACGAGCTCGCCGCGGCTCTTCCGGCTCACGGCAAGCACGGTCGTCCCGTCGGCCGCGAGGATCGAGCCCCGGTCGACCCGGTATTCCGCGATGAGCTGACGCTTCGCGTTCGCGGGATCGTTCGCGATGCGGTCGGCGGCGAACACCTGCAGGTTGCTCACCTGCCCGACCAGCAGCAGGAAGAGCGCAACCAGCGCGAGCCCGAGCCGACGGATCTGCTTATCCACGGCGCGCACGCTCCCAGGGGCCCGACGACGCGCGCACGAGCAGGGCGAGGATCACGAAGTTCGCGACGAGGCTCGACCCACCGTAGCTCACGAACGGCAGCGTCACGCCCGTGAGGGGGATCAGCCGCGTGACGCCGCCGACGATCACGAACGTCTGGAGCGCGATGCTCGCGGTGAGGCCCGCCGCGAGCAGCTTGCCGAACGCGTCCGTGCGCTGCAGCGCCGTGCGCATCCCGCGGCCGATCAGCCCCAGGTACAGCGTCAGCAGCGCGGCGGTCCCGAGCAGCCCGAGCTCCTCGCCGATCGCGGCGAAGATGAAGTCCGTTGCGGCGTAGGGGATCAGGGTGGGGGAACCCCGGCCGAGGCCGGTGCCGACGAGCCCGCCGCTCGCCATCGCGAACTGACCCTGCGCGATCTGCCCGTACCCCTGGTCGAACACGTGCTGCGGGTCGAGCGCGTGCAGCCAGTAATCCACGCGCAGCTGCACGTGCGAGAACGCGAGGTATCCGAGGTAGGCCCCGACCGCGAACAGCACCAAGCCGAGCACCAGGTACGAGGGCCGGCCCGTCGCGATCCAGATCATCACGACGAAGATCGCGAAGTACAGGAGCGAGGCGCCGAGGTCCTTCTCGAGGAACAGCACGGCGAGCGACGCGCCCCATGCGAGCAGGAGCGGCCCGAGGTCCTTCACGCGCGGCAGCCCGAACCGCCCCACGCCCTGCGCGAGCAGCTCGCGCTTGTTCGAGAGATAGGACGCGAGGAACACCACCACGAGCACCTTGCCGAACTCCGACGGCTGGAACGAGATCGTCCCGATGCGTACCCACAGCTGCGCGCCGTTGATCGTTGCGCCGAGGCCCGGCACGACCGGAAGCAGCAGCAGCACGAGGCCGCCGAGGCCGATCGTGTACGTGAATGCGTCGAGCCGCCGGTCGTCGCGCACGAGCACCAGCGTCAGCACGAACGCGGCGAGCCCGACCAGCAGCCACGTGACCTGTTCCTGCGCGAGCTTGTCCTCCGGCTTGAGCCCGGCGTCCAAGCGGAAGATCACCGCGAATCCGATGCCGGCGAGCATGCCCGCGATCGGCAGCAGCGCGGGGTCCGCGTTCGGGGCGACCTTGCGCTGCACGAGCCACGCGGCGAGGAAGCCGCCGGCGATGAGCGGGCCGTAGATGCCGATGTTCGCGGGAACCTTCCCGCGCAGACCGAGGCCCGCGATGACGTAGGCGCCGAGCCCGGCCGCGATCGCGACGAGCAGCATCGCGAGGCCCGTCCGGGAGCGGAGCCGGCCGGCGGTGACGACGCTCATCCGCCCCCCGAGCTCTTCGGTGAGGGCGTCGGCGAGGTCGAGGGCGTCGGGCCCCCGGTCCCCCCCGACACGTTGCCCGTGTCCACCTTCATCTGCTGCACGATGGCGAGCGCCCCCTCGCGGGTGTCCGACGTGATCCCCTCGGTGAGATCCGAGTAGAGCGGCAGCTGCTCGACGGTCGCGGCCGGAAGCTCCGGAAAGTCGACCGCGACGTGGCTGAACCGGATCCCCCAGAGCTGTGCCGGGATCCCCTGGTAGACGGCCACATGCCCTTCGTTCTCGCCCACGTACCACTGGCGGTCGGCGTACACGCGGAATCCCAC
>DATBIS010000083.1:0-12722 GCA_036556805.1 Actinomycetota bacterium
GGCTCTTCGGGGTGAGCTCATCGTCTTTCCAACCGACACGGTCTATGGGATCGGGACGCGGCCGGACGATGCTGTCGCTGTCGCGCGCGTCTTCTCAGCGAAGCAACGCCCGCGGGACCTGACGCTCCCGGTGCTCGTGCCGACCGCCGCGGCCGCACGCGAGCTCGCGGCGTTCGACGAGCGCGCCGAGCGGGCCGCCGCGCAATGGTGGCCCGGCCCTCTCACGATCGTCCTGCCGCGCAGCGACCGCTCGCGGGGGTGGGAGCTGGGCGGCGCCGCCGACACGATCGGGCTCCGGGTCCCGCACGACGCGATGGCGCTCGCGCTGCTCGCTGGGACCGGGCCGCTCGCGGTGACGAGCGCGAACCGTTCCGGCGAGCCGCCGCTCGAGGACTGCGAAGCGCTGGCGGCCGCGTTCGGCGACCTGGTGTCGGTGTACCTGTGTCGCGACCGGCCGCTCGAGGGCGCGGCGTCCACCGTGCTCGACCTCTCGGGTGCCGAGCCGCACGTGATCCGCGAGGGCTCGATCCCGCGCGAGGAGCTCGACCGCGTCCTGGCCGGTTGAGGCCCGCTGCTAGAGTCCCGCCATGGCGTCCGTCCTCGTCGTTTGCACGGGCAACATCTGCCGCTCGCCGATCGCCGAGGGCATGATCCGCGCGGGCTTCGAGCGCGCGGGCGGCTCGGAGCCAGTCGAGGTGTCCTCCGCGGGCACGAACGGCTGGGAGGGTTCGGCGGCGATGCCCGAGTCGGTGGAGGCCGCGGCCGAGCGGGGCGTCGACATCTCCCGGCACGTCGCGCGCCGGCTCACCGACGACATGCTGAGCGGGGCCGACCTGATCCTGTGCATGGCGCAGGACCACAGAGCGATCGTGGGCTCGGAGCGGCCGGACCTCGCCGATCGCACGTTCACGCTGAAGGAGCTCGTGCGGCTCCTCGAGGATCTCCCGGACGGGACCCCCAACCTGCAGGCGCGCGTGAAGGAGGCCGCCGACCTCCGGCGCGACGGGTTCGACGGCAACCCGATGGACGAGGACATCTCCGACCCGCTCGGCCTGCCGCTCGACACGTACCGCGCCGTGGCGTGGGAGCTCGAGGCCTGGTGCGACCGGCTCGTCGCCGGCCTCGCGCAAGCCGAGGCCGGATAACGACGTGCGGATCGCGATCGCCGCGGACCACGCCGGCTTCCCGCTGAAGGAGCAGCTGCGGACGTTCCTCGAATCCGAAGGGCACGAGGTGCTCGATCTCGGCACCGACTCCACCGACCCGGTCGACTACCCGGCGTTCTGCGCTGCGGCGGCGCGAGCGGTGGTCGCAGGGGAGGCCGAACGCGGGATCGTGCTCGGCGGTTCCGGCCAGGGGGAGCAGATCGCCGCGAACAAGGTTCGCGGCGCCCGCGCGGCGCTCTGCAACGACTTGTACGTAGCGAGGCTCTCGCGGCACCATAACGACGCGAACGTCCTCGCGATGGGCGCGCGCATCGTGGCGCCCGTCATGGCCGAGGACATCGTGCGCGAGTGGCTCGCAGCGCCGTTCGACGGCGGCCGCCACGTCGCGAGGATCGAGCAGATCGGCGAGATCGAACGGGAGGAAGCATGAAGGACTACGCAGCCGACTGGGAGGCGCTGAAGGCCGCCGACCCGGAGGTGGCCGGCGCGATCGCGAACGAGCTCGACCGCGAGCGCACTCAGCTGCGCCTGATCGCCTCCGAGAACTACGCGAGCCCGGCGGTGCTCGCGGCGCTCGGGTCGTCGATGAACAACAAGTACGCGGAGGGCTACCCGGGCCGCAGGTACTACGGCGGCTGCGAGTTCGTCGACGTCACCGAGCAGCTCGCGATCGACCGCGCGAAGGCGCTGTTCGGCGCCGACCACGCGAACGTCCAGCCGCACGCCGGCGCGCAGGCGAACCTCGCCGTGTTCGGCGCGTTCCTCACGCCGAAGGATCCGACCGAGAAAGTCCTCGGCATGGTGCTCGCGCACGGCGGCCACCTCACGCACGGCTCGCCGGTGAACGTGTCGGGCATGTGGTTCAACTTCGTCGGCTACGAGGTCGACGCCGAGACCGAACAGCTCGACATGAACAAGGTCCGCGACCTCGCGCTCGCCGAGCGGCCGAAGATCATCCTCTCCGGCTACACCGCGTATCCGCGCTCCATCGACTTCGCCGCGTTCCGCGAGATCGCCGACGAGGTCGGCGCGCTGCTCTGGGTCGACGCGTCGCACTTCATCGGGCTCGTGGCCGGCGATGCGTACCCGTCGCCCGTTCCGCACGCCGACGTCGTGACGTTCACGACGCACAAGGCGCTGCGCGGTCCGCGCGGAGCCATGATCCTCTGCCGCGAGGAGCACGCGAAGGGGATCGACAAGGCCGTGTTCCCGATGATGCAGGGCGGCCCGCTCGAGCACGTGATCGCCGCGAAGGCCGTGGCGCTGAAGGAGGCCGCGACGCCGGAGTTCCGCGAGTACGCGCACCGCGTCGTGCGCACCGCGCGCGCGCTCGCCGCGGGCTTCGCGGACGAGGGGCTGCGCGTGATCTCCGGGGGCACCGACTCGCACCTGGTGCTCGCGGACTGCCGGCCGCTCGGCATCGGCGGCAAGGAGGCCGAACGGGCCTGCGAGCAGGTGGGCATCGCGCTCAACAAGAACGCGATCCCGTTCGACCCGAACCCGCCGTCGGCGCCCTCGGGTCTCCGGGTGGGGACACCCGGCCCCGCCACCCAGGGCATGGACGAGCCCGAGATGCGCGAGATCGCCGGCATCATCGGGGACGTCCTGCGGAGTCCCGACGACGACGGGGTGAAGGACAAGTCACGCGAACGCGTGCGCGACCTCATGCAGCGCTTCCCGGTCTACCCGTAAGCCGGGCACCTCCCGCCCCGCCTTAGACTGGCCCGCAGTGATCGCCTACCTGTGGGTGTTCCTCGCGTCGTTCGGCGTCACCTTCCTCGCGACGCCGGTCGTCCGGATCCTGATGGTGCGGGTCGGTGCGATCGACGAGCCCTCCGACCGAAAGGTGCATCCGAGCGCAACTCCGACGATGGGCGGCGTCGCGATGTGGATCGGGCTGCTCGCCGGCCTCGGGATCTCGAGGACGCTGCCGTTCTTCGGCGACATGAACCGTGGGTCCAGCGAGCCGCTTGCGGCCCTCGTCACCTGCTCGCTCTTCGTGGTGCTCGGTGCCGTGGACGACCGGCGAGGCCTCAACGCGCTCACGAAGGTCACCGGACAGATCTTCATCGCCGGCGTGCTGATCCTGATGGGCGTGCAGATCCTGTATCTCGCCTTCCCCGGCCACGTCGGCATCTTCACCGTGGGCCCGGATCTTTCCGTCCCGTACACGATCCTGTGGGTGGTCTTGATCGTGAACGCCGTGAACCTCGTCGACGGCCTCGACGGGCTCGCCGCGGGGATGGTGGCGATCTCCGCCGGCTCCTTCTTCTTCTACATGGTGCGGACGGAAAGCATGTTCGGCGACGCGAGCGCCGCAGCGCTGCTCTCGTGCATCACCGCAGGCATCTCCCTGGGATTCCTTCCGTGGAACTTCCACCCGGCGAAGATCTTCATGGGGGACACCGGGGCGATGCTGCTGGGCATGCTGCTCGCGATCTCGACGCTCTCCGGGGTGGCCCGTAACCCGCTCGGTCCCACCGGCGGCGACATCGCCGTCGTGGCGATCCCGCTGCTCGTTCCCCTGCTCGTGCTCGCGGTCCCGTTCCTCGACGTGGTGCTCGCGATCGCGCGGCGCATGCGGCGCGGCATCGGCATCGCGCACGCGGACAAGGAGCACATCCACCACCGCTTGCTCGAGATCGGGCACGGCCAGCGCCAGGCCGTGTTGCTCATGTACCTGTGGAGCGCGCTGATCGCCGCGTCGGGCCTCGCGGTGGGGATCGTCGACGGACCGGTCGCCGCCGGAGCGGTGCTCGTGGGGGCCGTGGCGTTGTTCCTGGTCACGGCCCTGCCGAGGATCGCCGGCCGGCGCCGGGAGGCCGCGGTGAACGGCGAAGTGCCCGGTTCGCCCCGCGGCAACGGGTCCCGCGGGAAGTACCGGGCCGCGCACGCCGCCCGCAGGGGGAAAAGTGAACCCTAGCTCTTGTCCGGTCCGTACAAGAACGTGATGATGTCTGTCCGGTGCGGGCAGCAGCGTCGTGCCTAGCCACCGGGTGATGATCGGGTTTCGCCCGGGGCGCGCGAGGGCCTCGGGCACGCTGACGCTCGAAGGGGGAACGGGTGCCTGAGGTCGATGTTCGCCTCGATCGAGTCACGAAGCAGTTCGGCGACACGGTCGCCGTCGACGATCTCTCCCTCGACATCGCCGAGGGCGAGTTCTTCTCGATGCTCGGCCCGTCGGGGTGCGGCAAGACCACGACCCTGCGAATGATCGGGGGGTTCGAGGAGGCCACCTACGGCACGGTGTACCTCGCCGGCCGCGACGTCACCGACGACCCGCCGTACAAGCGCGACGTCAACACCGTCTTCCAGTCCTACGCGCTCTTCCCCCACATGAACGTCTACGACAACGTCGCGTTCGGGCTCCGCCGCAAGAAGGTGGACGGCTCGGAGGTCGACCGCCGGGTGAAGGAGGTCATGAAGCTCGTCGACCTCGAGGGGTTCGAGAAGCGCAAGCCCGGTCAGATGTCGGGCGGTCAGCAGCAGCGCGTGGCGCTCGCGCGCGCGCTCGTGAACCACCCGAAGGTGCTGCTGCTCGACGAGCCGCTGGGTGCCCTCGACCTCAAGCTGCGCAAGCAGATGCAGCTCGAGCTCAAGCGCATCCAGCAGGAGGTGGGGATCACGTTCATCTACGTCACGCACGACCAGGAAGAGGCGATGACGATGTCGAACCGCCTCGCGGTCATGCGTCACGGCCGGATCGAGCAGCTCGGCGCCCCGGAGGACGTCTACGAGAATCCCGCGACCGAGTTCGTTGCGGGGTTCCTGGGCGCCTCGAACCTGCTGGAGGGCGAATCGAAGCAGACCAGCAACGGCGCGACCACCGTCGTGCTCACGGACGGCTCCACCGTCTCGGTGCCCTCCGACCGGATGCCGCGCGACGCCGGCACCCGCGTGAAGGCCGGGGTTCGCCCCGAGAAGGTGAGCATCCATCGGGAGGGAGCGCCGCTCCCGGCCGGAGTGAACTCGGTGGCGGGCCTGCTCCGGATGTCGACGTACATCGGCGTGAGCAACCAGTTCAAGGTCGACGGCCCCGGCGGCACGGAGATCACCGTGTACGTCCAGAACCTGGGGCGCGACGATACACCGCACCCGGGGGACCGCGTCGTGCTGTCCTGGAAGCCGGAGCACACGTTCGCGGTGGCGCCGCAGGACGAGCTCGCGATGGAGCCCGACGAGGGCGAGCTGTGATCAACCACACGAAAGGCGGAGGCATGAACGGCGAGACCCCGAGGATCGACCCGGCCTGGCTGCGGGGGAACCTGATGCCGCGGATGTCGCGGCGCAACCTGTTCAAGGCCGCCGGGGTCGGGGTCGGCGCGCTGAGTCTCTCCTCGATCCTCGCGGCGTGCGGCGTGAAGTCGGAGGGCGGCGCACAAGGCAGCGGTCCTCCGCCGGCGGGCGACGAGGGGAGTGCCTCGTGGTGGGCCGAGCAGAAGCTTGCGAAGGTCTGCAACTTCACCAACTGGCCGGCGTACATCGACCTGGACAACACCAAGGAAGGGCTCGAACGGCACCCCACCCTCCTGGAGTTCTTCAACACGACGGGCATCACGGTGACGTATCGGGCAGACATCAACGCGAACGAGGAGTTCTACGCGAGCATCCGACCCGCGCTCGAGAGCGGCCAGGACACGGGCCACGACATCATCGTCATCACGAACGGGCAAGAGCTCACCGAGATGATCCAGCTCGGCTTCCTCATCGAGCTCGATCACTCGCTCACGCCGTACTTCAACGAGAACGTCGGCCCGAGCGCGAAGGATCCCGCCTACGATCCGGGCAACCGGTTCACGATGGCATGGCAGTCGGGCATGACCGGCATCGCGTGGAACACCGATTACGTGAAGACGCCGGTCACAAGCTTCATGGACCTGTTCAACGAGGACTACGCCGGGCATATCGGCATGTTCGGGAACAACGCCGATGCGCCGAACTACGCCATGGTGGCCCTCGGCATCGATCCCACGACGTCGACGCCGGATGATTGGCAGAAGGCGGCGGACCTGCTGATCCAGCAGCGCGATTCGGGAGTGCTCCGCAAGTACTACGACCAGTCGTACCTCACGGAGATGGAGAACGGCGACCTGTGGATGAGCATGGCGTGGTCGGGCGACATCCTGAACGACAAACTCTACTTTCCCGAGTTCGCCTCCTTTGAGTTCACCACGCCGTCGGAAGGCGGGATCATCTGGACCGACAACATGTGCATCCCGTCGCACGCGGCGCACCCCCTGGACGCGATCACGACGATGGACTGGTACTACAAGCCCGACATCGCCGCGCAGCTCACGGAGTGGAATGCGTACGTCAGTCCGGTGCCTGCGGGCACCGAGATTGTGAAGGCGGACGCCGAGGCTGCGACGGGGGCGGACGCCGAGGTCCTGAACACGATCGCGTCGAGCCCTTACGTGTTCCCGCCGGACGACCTTTCGGCGCAGCTGCACAACTACCGTGTGCTCGAAGGAGATGAGATCCAGCAGTGGAACGACCTCTTCCAGCCGATCTTCATCAGCTGAAGCGGCCGAGCCGCAGCCGGAAGAAGGCGCTCGTCCCCTATGCGCTGCTCGCGCCCGGCGGGCTGTGGATCCTGCTGTTCTTCATCGTGCCGATGGTGGCGATGGCGAGCCTGTCGCTGCAGCAGGGCTCCACCCTCGAGGGATACACGATGACGTGGCATTTCGCGAACTACTCGGATGCCCTCAGCGCGAATCAAGAGATCTTGATCCGGTCATTGCGCAACGGCGCCATCGTGACCGTGATCTCGCTTCTCCTCTCGTATCCGGTGGCGTACTGGATCGCGTTCTACGGTGGCAAGCGCAGAAACGGCTTCTTGTTCCTGCTCCTCCTGCCGTTCTTCGTCTCGTTCGTCATCCGCACGGTCGCGTGGAGCTTCATCCTGTCCGACGAAGGGATCGTGTTCGGCACGCTGAAGAACATCGGCATCCTGCCCGACTCGTACCACGTCATCGGCACGACGCTCGCCGTGATCGCCGGCATCACCTACAACCTCCTCCCGTTCACGATCCTGCCGCTGTACGTGTCGCTCGAGCAGATCGACCGGCGGCTGGTCGAGGCGGCGAAGGACCTGTTCTCGAATCGCCTTCAAGCGTTCCTGAAGGTGGTGTTCCCCCTCTCGCTGCCGGGCGTATTCGCGGCCGTGCTGCTGACCTTCATCCCGGCGACGGGCGACTACGTGAACGCGGGGGTTCTCGGCGGACCCGGCACCTCGATGATCGGCAACGTGATCAACAGCGAGTTCATCGTTCGGCGTGAGTACCCCGAGGCAGCCGCTCTTGCGTTCCTGCTCATGATGGTGATGCTCGTGGGCGCGGTGCTCTACGCTCGCGTGCTGGGGACGGAGCAGATCACCACATGAGCGTGACCACGGCCGACCCGCAGACTGCCGCACCGCCCGTCCCCGCCCGGAAGCCACGGAAGCGCTGGACTCGCTTCATCTTGCCGACCTACACGGGCGCGTTCCTGTTGTACCTCTCGTTCCCGATCTTCGTGATCATCCTGTTCAGCTTCAACCAGACGAGAACGGGATTCGGTACGGCACCCCGCGTGAAGACCACGTGGATCGGATTCACGACCGAGTGGTATCACAAGCTGTTTCAGATCCCAGACCTCACGACGGCGCTGAGCCACTCCATCACGATTGGCCTGCTCAGCGCGTTCGCGGCAGCCATCCTCGGGACATTCGTCGGCCTCGCGCTCGGGCGGTACCAATACCGCGGCAAGTCGGCGACGGACTTCCTCATCTTCCTCAACATCTCCTCCCCCGAGGTCGTGCTCGGAGCGGCGCTCGCGTCGTTCTTCGTGTCATTGGGTCTCCCGCGCGGGCTCTTCACGCTCTTCCTCTCGCACACGATGTTCAGCATCCCCTTCGTTGCCATCACGGTGCGCGCGCGTGCGGCGGGGCTTGACCGGGCGCTGGAGTCCGCCGCCATGGACCTCGGGGCGGGACCGGTCGTGACGTTCATGAAGGTCACGCTCCCACTCGTGTTCCCGGGCATCCTTGCGGGATTCTTGCTGGCGTTCGCGCTCTCGATGGACGACTTCGTCATCAGCAACTTCGTGCAGGGACCTTCGCAGATGTTCCCGACGTACGTGTACGCGATCACCAAGGTAGGCATCCCGCCCCATGTGTTCGCGTTCGCCACGCTCATCTTCCTGGGCGGCGTACTCCTCGCTTCGCTGCAGTTCGTGGGGGCACGGCGGAAGGCGTGACGCCCGGCCGTCGGCGCGCGCCGTACACGTACCCGCCACTTTCACGCCGCCGTCTGCTTCGACTCGGGGTCGGCTCGATCGGCGGGCTGTCCCTCGGGGCGCTGCTCTCCGCGTGCGCCGACGATGCTCCCTCGGGTGTGCCGTTCGAGGGTTCGCCCGCCGGCGTCGTGAACGTCGCGAACCGACCGGCGCTCATCGATCGCGTGCAGGACGGCAACGGCGAGTACCACGAGCCCTCGTTGGAGCGATTCCGCCAGGAGACGCAGATCGCGGTGAACTACCGACCGGTGATCGAGGACCAGGCCGCGTTCGTGGCGTCGATCGAGCCCTACCTCGCGGCGCGCGAGCCCACCGGCTGGGACGTCCTGGTGCTCACGAACGGTCCGACGCTCACGCGGATACTCGAGCTCGACTACCTCGCCGAGCTGCCCGACGATCGCCGGCCGAACTTCGACCGGTTCGCGGCGCCGGCCGTGCGCGACCCAGGCTTCGATCCGGGGAACCGGTTCACGATGGCGTGGCAGGCCGACGTCGCGGGCATCGCGTTCGATCCCCGGCAGACGAAGCGCGCGATCACGAGCGTCCGAGACCTCTTCGGCCGGGAGTTCGCCGGCAACGCCGGCCTGATCGGCGACCTCGCCGACCTTCCGAACGTCGCGCTCGTCGCGGCGGGCGTACCACCCGAGACCTCCACGCCGGACGACTGGTCGTCGGCAGCATCGATCGTCGCGCAGAAGATCGCCGACCGGAGCGCCCGAACCTCCACGCGCGCGGGCGCGATCGAGGCGCTCGCGCGGGGCGACCTCGCGCTCACCATGGCGCGCGCTTCGGACGTGTTCCCGCTGAACCCGCTCGGGCTCGCGGACGGGATCCAGTTCGCGTTCCCCGAGGAAGGCGGCCTGCTCTGGATCGACAACATGGTGGTCCCTCGGGGCGCCCAGCATGAGGTCGACGCGATCACGCTCATGGACTTCGTCTACGGCCCGCCGATCGCCGCGATGATCTCCGCCGAGATCGCGCGGCTCGCGCCGGTGCCGAGCGCGCGAGAGGAGGTGCTGCGCCTGTCGACGGAAGCCCCGCCCGATCGAGCCGAGCGGCTCCGGGCGATCGCCGAGAGCCCGCTCGTCTTCCCCGCTCCCGAGGTGCTCGCGGCCTGCCACGGCGCGCGCATCATCGCGTCGGGGGAGGAGTCCGACGAATGGCAGCGGATCTGGTCGCGCTTCGTCGAGTCGTGACGGGCGGAGCCGGTTCTCTCCCAAGACTTCGTGAAAGTTTTCACAAGCTCGACGGAAAATGCCCTCTGACCTGCGGAAACGCCACCCCCATCACTTTGACGTGCCGAGAAGGCCACCGATATACTTTCGCTCCCATGCCGGGCCACACGCGGGGCGACGACGCGTGGCAGGGCATGGGGACCGGTTGGGCGATCACCTCGACGCTGATCGCCGGCATGCTGGTGCTGGGGGGTCTCGGGTTCCTCGTCGATCGGCTGGTGGGCACGGACTCGGTCTTCCTGGCGATCGGCACGGTGGTGGGAGCCGGCTTCGGGACCTACTCCGTGTACCTGCGGTTCGGAAGGGGCGACCGTGACGAGAGTTGAACCGGAGCGCGAGCTCGTGCGTCGTGCGCTTCCGTTCCTGATCCCCGCCGCCGTCGTCGCCTACGCGTTGGGCGCGGCGACCGTCGACGTCGATGCGGGGATCTCGGCCGCCATCGCGATCGCGATCGTCGGAGCGAACTTCGTCGCGAACGGGTTGTCGCTCGCGTGGGCCGCCCGCATCTCGCCGGTCGCCATCTACGCCGTCGGGCTGGGCGGGTTCGTGGTCCGCCTCGGGATCTTCGCGCTCGCACTCGTCCTGCTCACCGACGCGCAGTGGTTCTCCGCTCGCGCCTTCATCGCGGCGTTCATCCCCGCGACGTTGATCCTGCTCGTGTTCGAGATGAAGGTGCTCTCCGGCCGCCGGTTGCAGTCCGACCTGTGGTACTTCCGCGAGGGGGCGGGCGGGTGACGGCGCTCCTCGCAGCGGTCTTCGAGCCGCCCACCACGAAGGACTTCGTCTTCGACTGCTACTTCAGCTTCAAGATCGGGAGCGTCGAGTTCTGCTTCAACTTCGTCATCGCGCTCGTGGTCGTCACGACCCTGCTGTTCCTCGCGCTGTTCTACTTCGGGTTCCGCAGGGCGTCGGTCGTTCCGGGCCGGATGCAGTCGCTCATGGAGCTCGGCGTCGGCTTCGTTCGCGAGCAGATCGCGCTGCCGATGCTCGGGCACGACGCCGACCGTTTCCTCGCGCTGCTCGCATCGCTCTTCTTCTTCATCCTGCTCGGGAACCTGTTCGAGGTCGCGCCGTGGGTGAACTTCTCGCACAACAGCCGCGTCGCGTTCCCGCTCGTGCTCGCGGTGATCTCCTGGGTCACGTATAACTGGCAAGGCATCCGCAAGCACGGATTCTTCGGCTACCTGAAGTTCACGACGATCATCCCGGCGGCCCCGGCCGTGCTTCGCTACTCGCTGCTGATGCTCATCGAGTTCGTCTCGAACATCGTCGTGCGGCCGATCACCCTCACCGTCCGTCTCGCGGCGAACTTCCTCGCGGGACACTTCCTGCTCGCGATCTTCTTCCTCGGAACCGAGTTCTTCATCAAGGACGGGCCCAAGACCTGGGTGCTCGTGGGTGCTTCGTTCCCGCTCGCCGTCGTCCTGGTGCTGTTCGAGATCTTCGTGTCGTTGCTGCAGGCGTTCATCTTCGCCATGCTCACCGCCTCGTACATCGGCGGCGTGCTGGCCGAGGAGCATTAGCCGAAGGAGGCTCCGTATGTTGCGATTGCTCGCTCAGGTCACGGGCGACCTGGACTCCATCAAGACCGTCGGCAAGGGGCTCGTGATCGGGCTCGCCGCGATCGGTCCGGGCATCGGCCTGGGCGTGCTGATCGGGAAGTCGGTCGAGGCGATGGCACGTCAGCCCGAATACGCGAACCAGGTCCGCACGATCATGTTCATCGGCATCGGCTTGATCGAGGCGCTCGCCCTGTTCGGCATCGCGTTCTCGTTCATCATCTGAGGAGTGGTGGCCGTGGTCGCGTCCATCACCGGCATCCTTGCCCAGGAGACCGAACGCGTCTCCGAGGCGAAGGACCTCTATCCCCACGCGAACGAGCTCATCGTCGGGCTCGTCGCCTTCGCGATCGTGTTCTTCTTCATGGCGAAGTGGGTCCTGCCTCGATTCCGCCAGGTGCTCGACGAGCGCGGGCAGAAGATCCAAGGCGAGCTCGAGAAGGCGGAGGCGGCGAGAAGCGCCGCCGACGAGGAGCTCGCCACCTATCGCCAGCAGCTCGCCGGCGCGCGTGACGAAGGCAACCGCATCATCGAGGAGGCACGCAAGACCGCGGAGCAGCTGCGGAAAGACCTGCAAGCGAAGGCCGAGCTGGAGTCGCAGTCGATCGTCGCGCGCGCGCAGGAGGAGATCCGCGCCGAGCGCGACCGCGTCTTCCAGGAGCTGCGCGCGCAGGTCGGCGAGATCGCCGTCGAGCTCGCGGGGCGCGTGGTCGGGCAGTCGCTCGACCAGGCGGCGCACGAGCGGCTGATCGACGAGTACATCGATCAGGTCGCCGGCGGGAACGGGAAGGCCTGACGGGTGGCCGGCGAAGAGGCGATCTCCCGTGGTTACGCGCAGGCGCTGCTCGCCGTGGCCGAGGCGGAGGACGCGCTCGACGCCGTGAGCGACGAGCTGTACTCCTTCGCGAAGGCGCTGGAGCAGAACACACCGCTGCGGCAGGCGCTCACCGACCTCGCCCTTCCCGTGGAGAACAAGAAGGCCACGATCGCCGACATCCTGGGCGAGCGCGCGAATCCGCTCACCGTCACGCTCCTCGGGTTCGTGGTGGAGTCCGGGCGCGCACGCGAGCTCCCGACGATCGCCGAAGAGCTCGCCGAGCTCGCGGCCGATCGACGGCAGAACGCGTTCGCCGAGGTACGCACCGCCGTGCCGCTCACCGACGAGCGTCGCGACCAGATCGCGAGGGCGCTCGGTCGCGCGACCGGCCGTTCGATCGAGGTGAGGGCCGTGGTCGATCCCACGGTGATCGGCGGCGTGCTGGCACGTGTCGGCGACGAGGTCTTCGACGGCAGCATCCGTACCCGGCTTGACGACGCGAAGCAGCACCTAGGGAGCGAGTGAGCAGATGACGACGAGCCTTGACCCCACGAGCATCGCCGAGGCCCTCCGCCGCAACGTGGAGAGCTGGACCCCCTCCGTCGATCGGGGGGAGGTCGGCCGCGTCATCGAGACGGGCGACGGCATCGCGCGCGTACAGGGCCTGCCC
>DATBIS010000084.1:0-12208 GCA_036556805.1 Actinomycetota bacterium
GTGCTCCTTGAGGTAGCGCCACACCTGCTGCTTCGTCCAAGCCGCCATCGGGTTCACCTTCACGATCCAACGGTCCGGCTCGAGCTCGTACTGCTCGACGAAGGGCGCCCAGGCCCGGGTCGGTGAGGACTCCCGCCGGAACGCCGTGACCCACGCGTCGAGATCCCGCAGCGCCTCGAACATCGGTTGCACCTTGTTCAGCTCGCAGCAGAGCTCGGGATCACGTTCGTACAGGCGCGGGCCGAGCGCGGCGGCCTGCTGTTCGACCGTGTACTCGCCGACGAGGTCCAGGACGTTCAGCCCGAAGCGTTCGGTGAGCTGCTCCTTGAACGCGAGGGTCTCGGCGAACTGGTACCCGGTCTCGAGGAACAGAATCGGCACGTCGGGTCGGAGCGTCGTCGCGAGGTGCATGACCACCGTGCCCTCGGCCTGGAACGCCGATGCGATCGCCACCCGCTCGAGCCCGCTCTGGTCGAACGTCCAGCGCAGGATGTCGAGCGGATGGGAGTCCTCGAACTTCTGGTTGAGCGAGGAGACCTCGGCCGCGGGCAGCAGGGTCTTCACGGGGTCCCGAGTATATGCTGGCGGCCGTTTTCCCTCGATCCGAAAGGCCGCTGCCGCATGTCCGACCTCACCACCATCCCCCCGCACGGCGGAATCCTCGTCGACCTGCTCGCCGGGCCAGACGAGGCCGATTCCCTGCGTGCCGACGCAGGAAACCTGCCGAAGATCGTCGTCTCGGAGCGCGAGCTCGCCGACCTCGAGATGCTCACCGTGGGCGCGCTCTCACCCCTCACCGGCTTCCAGGGCGAGGCCGAGCACGCCTCGATCCTCGAGACGATGCATCTGCCGAATGGTCTTCCTTGGGCGATCCCCGTCACGCTCTCGATCTCCGACGAGGAGGCCAAGAGGCTGGGCGGCGCCGACCGCGTCGCGCTGCTCCCCTCCGAGGACGCCGAGGCGCTCGCGGTGCTCACGCTCAGCGAGATCTTCCACCGCGACCGCCGGAAGGAGGCGCTCGGCGTCTTCGGGACCGAGGACCTCGAGCACCCGGGCGTGGCCGCGCTGCACGCCGCCGGCGAATGGTGCGCGGCGGGCGAGGTCCGGGCGATCGCGCTCCCTCCCCACGACGACTTCGTGGACTACCGGCTCACGCCCTTCGAGACACGCGCCGAGTTCGCGCGCCGCGGGTGGCGTACGGTCGTCGGGTTCCAGACGCGCAACCCGATCCACCGCGCGCACGAGTACATCCAGAAGTGCGCGCTCGAGATCGTGGACGGCCTGCTCGTCCACCCGCTCGTGGGCAAGACGAAGGGCGACGACGTGCCGGCCGACGTTCGGATGCGTTGCTACGAAGCGCTCTTCGAGGGGTACTACCCGAAGGATCGCGCGATGGTCTCCGTGTTTCCCGCCGCCATGCGCTACGCGGGGCCGAAGGAGGCGATCTGGCATGCGATCTGCCGGAAGAACTACGGCTGCACGCATTTCATCGTGGGCCGCGACCACGCCGGCGTCGGCTCGTACTACGGCACGTACGACGCACAGAAGATCTTCGATGAGTTCGAGCCCGGCGAGCTCGGTATCACGCCGTTGATGTTCGAGCACTCGTTTTGGTGCAATTCGTGCGAGGGGATGGCGTCGCCGAAGACCTGCCCGCACGGCGAGGAGACGCGCGTCTCCCTCTCCGGCACGAAGGTCCGCGAGATGCTCCGCGGTGGCGAGCGGCCGCCGCAGGAGTTCTCCAGGCCCGAGGTCGCCGACATCCTCATCGACGCGATGCAGGGCGGCTCGAGTTGAGCGGGCTTCGCCCGCGCTGGTAGCCTCCGAGGGTTCGCGAGGGCCTTGAGCCCTCCGACCAGCGGAAAGAGGCAGCCGACGACCCGTCCTCGCATCCTCCTCCGAGCCGTCTGCGCCGTCGCCCTCGTGGCCGGCGCCTCGCTCGCAGCCCCCGCGGCGGCCGACACGAAGCAGGAGCTCGAGAGCGCAAAGGAGCAGCTCGCGGCCGCGCAGTCGTCCCTCGACGCCGCCACGGCGACGTGGCAGGCGGCCGAGCAGCGCGTCTTCGACTTGCAGGCCCGGGTGGCGCAGACGGTGCAGGCGATCAGCAGGCTCGAGCGGGAGCTGGAAGTTGCGCGCGCGCGCCTCGCGGCGCGCGCGCGCGCCGCGTTCATGTTCGGCGCGGACGGCGGCACGCTGTCCGCGCTGCTCAACTCGACCACGTTCGCGGATTTCGCCGACGGCGTGCAGTTCGCCGCGAGCCTCGCGCAGGAGGACGAGGATCTCGCGGTGGAGGTGCAGGCGAAGGCGGAACAGCTCAAACGCCTCACCGGTCAGCTCCAGCAGGACCTCGGCGAGCAGCAGGCTGCCACGCAGCGTTTCGCCGAGCGCCAGGCCGACGTGCGGGCTCGCGTCGAGGATCTCGCCGCGACGGTCGACGAGCTCCAGCGCAAGCTGAACCAGGAGCAGCGAGCGGAGGTGGGCCTGCCCGGCGGCGGGTTCCCCGCCGGCGGCTCCGGCGCGATCCAGATCTGCCCGGTGCAGGGGCCGGTGTCGTTCGTCGACTCGTTCGGCTGGCCGCGTCCCGGCGGGCGCATCCACGAGGGGATCGACATGATCTCGCCCGAGGGCACTCCCGTCGTGGCGGTCCACGCGGGCGTCGCGACGCGCAACCCCAACACGCTGGGGGGCAACGCGGTGGTCTTGTACCACGCCGGGAGCTCGGACTGGACGTACTACGCCCACCTGTCCGCGTACGGGGCCGAGGGCAACGTCTCGGCCGGTACCGTGATCGGCTACGTCGGCCACACCGGCGACACCTCCACGAACCACCTGCACTTCGAGTATCACCCGGGCGGCGGTGCGGCCGTCGATCCGTACCAGGCCCTGCTCGCGGTCTGCTGAGCCTCATGCCACCCCGCGTACAATCCCCGGCGTGACGAAGAACGGACACCGCCGCATCGATCGCATCCGCGACCCCGCCTACCTCGACGATCTCGCGAACCTCTCCCTCGACGACGTGCGCGCCAAGCGCGACGAATGTCTCGCCGAGCGCGAGTACCTGTCGCTCCTTCGGCGGCTCGTGCAGGGGAGAGCGGAGATCCTGCGGGCGGAGCTCGAGCAGCGCACGTCGCTCACCGAGGCCGCCCCGCTCGTCGACCGGCTCGCCGAGATCCTCGCCGCGGACGAACACGTCCGCGACCCGGCGCGCGGCGAGGCGCTTCGCGTGGGCCTGCCCGAGGAGGAGATGCTGCTCGCGCGCCGCCGGATCGAGCGGCTGGTGGCCGACGCCGGCCTCTCGGACCCGGCCGGCCTCGACGATGCTCGCCTGGCGGACGCCGTGGAGCTCCTCTCGGCCGAGGAGCGCAACGTCTCGAGCCAGCGGAGCGAGGTCCTGCGCGTGCTCGACGTGATCCAGGACGAACTCAAGCGCCGCTACAAGGACGACCCCACGCTCGCGCTCCGCTGAGGACACGGTACCCCCACCGGGGGATGCTTTCGCGAGCAGTCACCCCACTCGAACTTGGGCCGTGAGCAGGATAGCGGCGCTCCTTCGGCCCCGATTGACTTCGTGTGCTTCCCCGAGAAGCTCGGGTGGGGGGCCCGAGACCAATGCAAGCGCAGAGCGATCTCGTCGGGATCGATGGGCAGGCCGATCTCGACCTTCCCGGCGCCCTCGAGCACATCCGCGAGATGTATGTGGCGATGATGAAGTCGCTCGCGCGCGTGGTGGAGGCGAAGGACGAATGCACCCGCGGCCACCTCGATCGCGCGCAGGCCTACGGGCTCGCGCTCGCGAGGCGCGTCGCCCCCGATCTCGCGCGGCGTCCCGCGACCGCGTTCGGCTTCTTTCTCCACGACCTCGGCAAGGTGGGCATCCCCGAGAAGGTGCTCTGCAAGCCGGGACCGCTCACGCTCGACGAGTGGGGCGTGATGCGCGCGCATCCGATGATCGGGGCGCAGATCCTCGAGCCGTTCCGCTTCCTCGCCGAGGCGGTCTCGATCGTGCGACACCATCACGAGCGCTTCGACGGCAGCGGGTATCCCTACGGGCTCGCCGGGACCGACATCCCGCTCGCGGCGCGCATCTTCTCCGTCGCCGACTGCTTCGACGCCATGACGAGCGATCGCCCCTACCGCGCCGCGATGCCGGTCTCGGCGGCGCTCGAGGAGATTCGCGCGAACGCCGGCACGCAGTTCGACCCCGAGGTCACCGGGGCCTTCTTCGACCTGATCCGCGAGGGCGACGCGTTCGCGCGACCCGAGCAGCAGGCTTTGCTTCGCGCCGTCTGAGCACCCGGTAGGCTCGGGCGATGGCCGCCCCGGTCCCCGTCGTTCGCGTCGTTCGCTCCGGCCTCGAGGAGTCCGTGCACCTCGGCCACGTTGCCGTGTGCGATGCACGCGGCCGCCTCGTGGCGTGGGCCGGCGATCCCTCCCACGAGCTCTACGCGCGTTCGTGCATGAAACCGTTGCAGGGCGCGGTGTCCTTCGGCGTGATCGGCCCCGAGGAACGGCTGCCCGATCGGCTCGTCGCGGTGATGTGCGCCTCGCACAACGGCGAGCCCGTGCACGTGGGTGCGGTGCGCGCGCTCCTCAAACGGGCCGGGCTCGGTCCCGAGGCCCTCGGCTGCCCTCCCGACTACCCGATCGATCCGGACTCGATGGCGCGCGCGCACCTTCGCCACCGCGTGTTGCACAACTGCAGCGGCAAGCACGCGGGGATGCTGCTCGCGTCCGTGCGGGGCGGCTGGGATCCCGCCGCGTACCTCCGTCGGTCGCATCCGCTCCAGCGCCGGATCCTGCGTGCGGTCCTGCGGGCCACGGACCGCGACGGCGTGCACGTCGGGGTCGACGGCTGCGGCGTGCCGGTGCACGGAATGCGACTGCGCGACGTCGCGACGATCTACGCGCGCCTCGCGAGCCCCGAGCGGATGGGGGACCTCGCGGACCCGGTCGAGCGGTGCGTCCGGGCGATGCTCGCCGAGCCGTACCTCGTCGGCGGCCGCGGCCGGAGCGACACCGCGCTCATGTCGGAGACGGGCGACGTGCTCGCGAAGTCTGGCGCCGAGGCGCTCGAGTGCTCGGCGGTGCGGCCCTCGGGGCTCGGGGTCGCCGTGAAGATCGTCGACGGCGGGTTCCGCGCGGCCGCCCCCGCGCTGCTCTCCGTGCTCCGACGGCTCGGCGCGGTGGACGCCCGGCAGGTCGACCGGCTGCGGCGGTACTCGCGGCCCGCGGTCTGGGGCGGCGGCGCGATCGTGGGCGAGCTCAGGGCGGATGTCCCGTTGAGAACCCGCAGGTAGCGGCAACATCCCGCACCTCGCGGAGGTTCGCGGGCATCGGATGTGGGCATCCGTACGTACCATTTCGGGATGACCTCGCAACCGGGAGAGACCCTGGACCAGGAAAGCGCGCCTCGCATTGCGGTCGTGAGCGTTCACACGTCGCCGCTGGACCAGCCGGGGACCGGCGACTCGGGCGGGATGAACGTCTACATCCGCGAGGTTGCCGAGCGCCTCGCGCGGCAGGGCGTGCACGTGGACCTCTTCACGAGGTGTCGCGGCCACGACGATCCCGAGGTGCGCGAGCTGGTGCCGGGGGCTCGGCTCATCACGGTGAAGGCGGGGCCCTGCGCGCCGGTCCCCAAGCACGACCTCCCTCGCTATGTGCCGGAGTTCCTCGGCGGGATCCTCCGCCGCGCGGAGCTCGAGGGTCGCGACTACGACGTCGTCCACTCCCATTACTGGCTGTCGGGATGGGTGGGCCACTCGGCGAAGCAGATTTGGCGCGTCCCGCTCGTCGCTTCGTTCCACACGCTGGGGAAGGTGAAGAACTACTCGCTCGCGCGGGGCGAGGAGGCGGAGCCCGGCGACCGGCTGGCCGGTGAGGAGCGCGTGATCGCCGCCGCCGACCGCATCCTCGCGCCGACGCCCGCGGAGGCCGCGCAGCTCGTCGGCCTCTACCGCGCCGATCCCGAGGCGATCCGCATCGTGCCGCCGGGGGTCGACCACACGCTGTTCACCCCTCGGCCGAAGGACGAGGCCCGGGCGCGACTGCACCTGGACGCGGGGATGTGCCTCGCGCTGTACGTGGGCCGCCTGCAGCCGCACAAGGGTCCCGACGTGGCGATCCGAACGCTCGCCGAGGCGGTCGCGCGCGAACCGGATCGATGCCTCGTGCTCGCGATCGTGGGCGGGCCGTCGGGCTCGAGCCACGGCGAGGAGGTCGCGCGGTTGCTGGACCTCGCGTCGGCCCTGGGCGTCGCGGATCGCGTCATGCTGTTCCCCCCTCAGCCGCAGCCCCGGCTCGCCGATTTCTACGCCGCGGCCGACGTCGTGCTCGTCCCGTCGCGCTCCGAGTCGTTCGGGCTCGTCGCGCTCGAGGCACAGGCGTGCGGCCGGCCCGTCGTGGCCTCCGCGGTCGGGGGCCTGCGGTTCGTGGTCGACGACGGGCGGAGCGGCTTCCTCGTCGACGGGCACGACCCCGCCGATCACGCCGACCGACTCCTCGAGGTCCTTCGCGATCCCGATCGCGCGCGCCGCATGGGTGAGGAGGGCGCGCGGCTCGCGCTGCGGTTCACCTGGGATGCGACGGCCGCCGAATTGCTGTCCGTGTATCGGGAGCTCCTCGACCCGACGGCGCCGCCAGCCGTCCGATAGCCCTTCCGCCGGAAGGATTCTCAGCCGAGGGCCGCGCGCTCGTTCGCATTTGTCACACTTTTCCGCAAGCCCGCTACCTGGGCATTTGACCCCTGACCTGCGCGTCTTCCATGTTGACCCTGGTCAGGACGGCCTCTACATTCCACTCGCTCCAAGCAGCCGAAGAGGTCAGAGCGAGGAGCCGGACGGAGCGCTCGAGCCGCCGCAAGGGGGATCGAGCGGGTCGCCGGGAGGGTCGCGAGACCCGATCGGCGGCGGTCGCGGGAGGAACCTAGGAACCACCCGCGGACCCACCGAGGACGCCGAAAGGCGGCCGCGGTGGAGACCCGGTGGGGGACGCCCTCCGGGCAACGCCCGTGGAGCGCCGCAAGGCGCATCGCGGGTGGACCGTCCGGCGTCGCCGCGGCGCAGAAGTTGCTTGGAGCGCCTGAGCCCGAGGGGCTGAGGGTGGCTGGGAGCTTCGGTTCCCGGCGAGCCCGAGGTCCCTCGGGTTCTGTGTTTGCTGCGGTACCGTTGCGGCCCATGAACGAACGTGCGAAGCGGGCGCACGTGGACGCCGCCGATCGCCGGGAGCGCATCCTCGAAGCCGCCCTGCGCGCCTTCGCCGAGCACGGGTACCGCGGAACGCGCGTCGAGGACATCGCCGCAGAGTGCGGCGTCGCGAAGGGCACCGTGTTCCTCGACTTCACGTCGAAGGAGGGGCTCTTCCTCGCCGCGTACCAGAAGGCCGTGTCGATGCTGCCGGCCTGGCTCGACGCGCCGAAGGACGTCGTCGAACGAGGCTTCTGGGCCACGCTCGACTGGTGGATCGTGCACACCGAGGAGTTCCTCTCCGCCGACTACGTGCACAACCGCGTCGCGATGATGGGCCGCTACGACACCGGGCTCGGGCTGCGCCGGCCGATCGACCGATTCATGCGGAGCGAGGACCCCTACGGCACGATGGAGTTCGTCGAGTTCGGCGTGGCGCGGGGCGAGATCCGCGACGACGTCGACGCGGAGATGATCGCGTCGATGCTCGACTGGGTCGCCGAGCGGTTCCAGGACGCGCTCTCGTCCGAGGAGCTCGACCCCGGCCTGATCCATCGCGGCGACGCCGGTCCCGAGCGACGGGAGGCGAGGATCGGCGAGTTCCTCGAGCTGCTCCGCACCGGCATCGCCCCGAGGGGATCCTCGTGACCGACGAGCCCACCTGGACCGACTACTACGAGAACCAGGGCGAACGCGAACCCCGTGAGCTGCTGCTCGGCGTGCTCGCGTCGTTCCCGGCGCCGGGCGACGCGATCGACCTCGGCTGCGGCCAGGGCATCGACGCGGTCGCGATGCTCGATCGGGGCTGGCGCGTGCTCGCGATCGACGCCGAACCCGAGGGCATCCGTCGACTCGAGGCTCGACTCACGCCGGACCGGGCCGAGCGCTGCACCGTGCGGCTCGCGAACATGGAGGACGCCGAGCTGCCCGAGGTCGACCTCGTGCACGCGGCGTGGAGCACCTTCTTCTGCCCGCCTGGGCGCTTCGCGGAGCTGTGGGCGAACATCACGGGCGCGATCCGGCCCGGTGGAAGGTTCGTCGGCGAGATCCTCGGCGATCGGGACACGTGGGCGGCCGATCCCACCCGAAGCCACTTCGCCGAGTCCGATGCGCGCGCCCTCTTCGACGGGCTCGAGATCGAGCGGTTCGAGGAGGAGGAGAACGACGGCGAGGCGTGCTCGGGGCCGAAGCACTGGCACGTCTTCCATGTGGTTGCGCAGCGGCCCGGCCCCTGACCGGGCCTAGACTCCGGCCGTGGCGAACCTCGGCACCACGGTCCTGCGGCCCCTGATCCTGCGCCTCGCTCACCACCCGTGGTTCCGGCGGCTCGCGACGCGCACGCGGCCGGGCCGGGCGGTCGCGAGCCGGTTCGTGGCCGGCGAGTCCCTCGACGAGGCGATGGAGACGGCCCGGTCGCTCGACCGCGCGCGGATCACCTCGATGCTCGATCACCTCGGCGAGAACGTGCGGGCGCCGGAGCAGGCCGCGGAGGCCGCGGGCCACTACCTGCGCGCGCTCGAGCGGATCGCCGAGACGTCGACGCTCGACTGCGCGGTCTCCGTGAAGCTCACGCAACTCGGGCTCGACCTGTCGCGCGAGCTCTGCGCGTCGCACCTGCGCCGGATCATGCAGGCCGCCGAGGCCGCCCATACGCTCGTGATGATCGACATGGAGAGCCACGGTTACGTCGATCCCACCCTCGAGGTGTTCCGCGACGTCCACGCGGACTACCCGCGCATCGGCGTGTGCCTGCAGTCGTACCTGCGGCGCACCGAGCGCGACGTGTTCGCCCTCCCCTCGGGGACGCGCATCAGGCTCGTGAAGGGCTCGTACCTCGAGGAGCCGGACGTGGTGTTCGAGACGAAGCGCGAGGTCGACGAGAGCTACTCGCGCCTGTTCGCGACGCTCTGGTCGCGCGGGCACGCGATCGACGTCGCCACGCACGACCCCAAGCTCATCGACGGCGTCACGAAGGTCGTGGCGAAAGAGCCGAACGGCTGGTCGCGAGCCGAGTTCCAGATGCTTTACGGTATCCGGCGAGACCTCCAGAACCGCCTGGCGCGCGAGGGCTACCCGGTCCGGGTCTACATCCCCTACGGCACCGAGTGGTACCCGTACCTCACCCGGCGGCTCGCGGAGCGACCCGCGAACATGTGGTTCTTCCTGTCCAACCTGTTGAGGAGAGCACGATGAGCCGGAAGGTGGCGTTCCTGGGCGGCGGCAAGATGGGCGAGGCGCTCATCTCGGGATTGATCCGCTCGGGCGGACGAAGCGTCGACGAGATCATGGTGACCTGCCGCCGCGACGAGCGGGCGCGCGAGCTCGCTGGCAAGTACGGCGTGACCGCAACGCTCGACAACGCGGAAGCGACCGCGTGGGCCGAGGTGCTCGTGCTGATGTGCAAGCCCCAGGACATGGAGGTCTTGCTCGAGCAGATCCGGGAGCACGTCACGACCGACCACCTCGTGATCAGCTTCGCGGCCGGCATCCGGACCTCGTTCGCGGAGAAGCACCTCCCCGACCAGGTGCCGGTCGTGCGCGTGATGTCGAACGTGCCCGTGATGGTCGACGAGGCGATGTCGGTGATCACGCCGGGCGCGCATGCGTCCGACGCCCATCTCGGGATCGCGGAAGAGCTGCTGGGCTACGTCGGCAAGGTCATCCGTCTGAAGGAGGTGCACCTCGACGCCGTCACCGCGACGAGCGGATCGGGGCCCGCCTACTTCTTCCTGCTCGCGGAGGCGATGATCGAGGCCTGTATCCTGCTGGGACTCTCGCGCGATGTCGCGACCGACCTGATCATCCAGACGATGCTCGGCTCGGCGAAGATGCTGCGCGACACCGGCAAGCACCCGGTCGAGCTCCGGGAGATGGTCACGTCGCCCGGCGGCACCACGATCGCGGCGATCCGCCACCTCGAGGAGGCGGGGGTGCGCGCCGCGTTCCTGAACGCGATCGACGCCGCGCGGCACCGCAGCGCGGAGCTCGCGCAGGGCGGCGATGAGGACGAGGACTAGGGAGGACCGCTGTGGGACGTGGAGACCGCGACAAGGTGCGCTGGGCGCACGATCGCGCGAGGAAGAAGAAGGAGCGCGAGAAACGCGCGGCCGCGGCGCGGGGTGCCGAACGGAAGGCCGCGAAGCGCCGCTGAGGGCTAGCGGAGCCTGAGGCCCAACCGGTTCCGCAGCGTCCCGATGCCCTCGGCACCGAGTTCGATCAACGCACCCGGCCAGAGCTGACGGAGCGCGTCCTCGCCCGCTCCCGGGAACGGCGCGAGGGCGAACGCGTCCCCGCGCTCGAGCTCCCCGAGCTGCGAGGCGCCCGCGATCACGTCCAGCAGGTTCCGCGCCGCCCCGTTGAGGTTCCCCTTCGCGAGCGAGCGCTCGTCGACCCGCACCTCCACGAACATCGTCTGCGGGTCGACCTCGTCCGCGGTCACGATGCACGGCCCGATCGCGATCGGGAGCCCGTCGGACGTCGGCATCGGGTCGCCATCGGCCCCCCTCGCGGCCCAGTCGTTCACGAGGGTGTAGCCGAAGATCAGCGCGCCGGCCTCCTCGACCGTCACGCGACGAGCCTCGTCGCCGAGGACGGCCGCGACCTTCGGCTCGTACTCGAGCCATGCGGCGCCCTCCGGCCAGGGGACCTCCTGCTCGGGCCCGACGACGCGCCGCTTGAGGTCGAGCGCGCCCGGCGAGAGCAGCGACGTCGGGAACAGGGGCGTGAGGATCCGCGCGTCGGGAGCGACGCACGTCATCACGTCGTCCCGTTCGAGGGCGGCCCTTGCGGCGTCCATCACGGTGCCGCCGCTTGCCGCGACGAGTGCTTCCAGGGTGGTGGGGAAGGCCGGGTGCCCGACCGCGTCGGGCAGGTCGACCACCTCACCTCCGAGGATCGCGCCCAGTCGCCGGTGCCCCCTCCGGTCGAAGGTCACGAGCCTCATCAGGGAGCCGAAGCATACGCCCGCGCCCCGACGGTTTTCGGCTTTCCGCGACGAACTTGCGGTCGGGGGCGTCCGTGCCGCGTGGTTCGTGCCTTGGCTACCATGTCAGCCGCGTCACCTGCGATTTCGCGTCGACGAAGGAGCGATCCATGGACCAGAAGTTCCGCATCACCTACGCCACCCTGTCCGCCGACAACGAGGAGCTGCAGCACGCCTACGACGAGGCCGCCGAGCGCATGAAGGCCGAGCTCGGCAAGTCGTATCCGGTGGTGATCAACGGCGAGGAACGCTGGCGCGACGAGACCTACGACGAGCCTTCGCCGATCGACAAGGACCTCCTGATCGGCCGCTTCTCCCAATCGACCGTGCAGGACGTCGAGGACGCCGTCGCCGCCGCGAAGGCGTTCCAGCTCGAATGGGACCGCATGGGCTGGCAGGAGCGCGTGCGGGTCCTCCGCGCCTCGGCGGACGTGATGGAGGAGCGGCTGTTCGACCTCGCCGCGCTGATGGCGTACGAGGTGGGGAAGAGCCGGCTCGAGGCGCTCGGTGACGTGCAGGAGACCGTCGAGCTCATCCGCTGGAACTGCGACGAGGTCGAGAAGCACGATGGCTTCCGGGTCCCGATGAGCGGCCTCGGCGCCGCCGGCGAGTACTACGACGTCCTGCGACCGCACGGCGTGTGGGCGGTCATCAGCCCGTTCAACTTCCCGATGGCGCTCTCGGGCGGGCCCTCCTCCGGCGCGCTCGTCGCGGGCAACGCGGTCGTGCTGAAGCCGTCGAACCAGGGCGCCCTGCTCGGCTACAAGCTCTACGAGTGCTACCGGGACGGCGGCGTGCCCGCGGGCGCGTTCCACCTCACGATCGGCCGCGGGGCCGTGGTCGGCGACCACCTCTGGCACCACCGCGACGTGAACGGCATCACGTTCACAGGCTCCTATCCGGTGGGCATGGACATCTACAAGCACTTCGCGACCGACGTGCCGAAGCCGGTGATCTGCGAGATGGGCGGGAAGAACCCGGCGATCGTCACGAAGAACGCCGACCTCGACGTCGCGACCGACGGCGTGCTGCGCTCGGCGTT
>DATBIS010000085.1:0-36695 GCA_036556805.1 Actinomycetota bacterium
CGACTTCCCCGTGCGGCTCGCCGGCGCCGAGGCCGGCAAGAGAGGGGGCGCTGATGGCCAGGACCGAGAACGACCGCGTCGTCCAGGTAGGTGAGGCGTCCGGGGGCGGGGGAACGCTCGACAAGTTCTTCGGCATCTCCGGGCGCGGGTCGAACGTGCGGACCGAGATCCTCGCCGGCGTCACCACCTGGCTGACGATGGCGTACATCCTGTTCGTGAACCCGTTCTTTATCGCGGGCCGACCCGACTCGACCGGAACGCAGCTGGGGTTCGCGGAGGTGCTCACCGTCACAGCGCTCGTCGCGGGCGTGGCGACGATCGCGATGGGACTGTGGGCGAACTACCCGTTCGCGATCGCGGCGGGCCTCGGGCTCAACGGGTTCGTGGCGTTCACGCTCGTCGGCACCCTCGGGCTCACGTGGCCGCAGGCCATGGGCGTGATCGTGCTCGAGGGGCTCATCATCACGGGGCTCGTGCTCACGGGCTTCCGGGAGGCCGTCCTCAACGCGATCCCGATGGACCTGAAGCGCGCGATCGGCATCGGCATCGGGCTCTTCCTCGCGATCATCGGGTTCGTGAACGGCGGTATCGTCGTGCCTGGACCGGATGCAACGAAGCCCGTCGACCTCAACGCACACCTCGCGTCGCTTCGGGTCCTCGTCTTCGTGGTGGGTCTCGCGCTCGCGGCGCTCCTCGTTGCGCGGCGTACGAAGGGGGGGCTGCTGCTCGCGATCCTCGGCACGACGATCTTCGCGATGATCGTGAACATCGGCTGGGGCGACAAGGGGATCTGGGACGCGGTAGGACCGGGCATCGCGCAGTTCCCCGACAAGGTCGTGGCGGCGCCGGACTTCAGCCTCGTCGGCAACTTCAACTTCGGGGTGTTCGGGGCGATCGGCTTCGCGTCCGCCGCCGCGGCGATCATCGCCGTGATGCTGTCGGACTTCTTCGACACGATGGGCACGGCGGTGGGTCTGGGCGAAGAGGCGGGCCTGCTCGACGACGAGGGCAAGCTGCCGGGGATGAACCGCGTGCTGCTCGTCGACTCGCTCGCGGCCGCCGCGGGCGGCGCCGCGTCCGCGTCGTCGAACACCACGTACATCGAAAGCGGTTCGGGGATCGGTGAGGGAGGCCGCACCGGACTGGTGGCGGTCGTCGTGGGGGTGCTCTTCCTGCTCGCGATGTTCTTCTCACCGATCGCCGGCATCATCCCGCCGGAGGCGACCGCCCCGGTCCTCGTCATCGTGGGCTACTTCATGATGCGCAACGTCGGCGAGATCGACTGGCGGGATCCTTCGATCGGCATCCCGTGCCTGCTCACGATGACGCTCATGCCGTTCACGTACTCGATCACGAACGGCGTGGGGGCGGGGTTCCTCGCCTACCTCGTCATCAAGGTGCTGCAGGGGAAGGCCCGGGAGGTGCATCCGCTGCTGTACATCGTGTCCGCGGTGTTCGCCTGGTACTTCTTCCACGGTTTGCTGGCCTAGGACCAGCGAAGCACCTCGGCGAGGTCGAGCGGAGGGCGGGGCCGGACGGCCCCGCCCTCCGGCATCCGGCCGCACGCCACCGTCCCGAGCGCGAACCACTCGTCGTCGACGCCGAGCACCGCGCGCGTCTCCTCCTGACAGAAGAGCGTCGAGGAGATCCAGCACGACGCGATCGCGCGCGCGTGCAGGGCGAGGAGCAGGTTCTGGATCGCCGCGCCGCCGGCGAGGAGGAACATCTCCCGCTCCGCGCGCGCGCGCTCGGCGTCGGGGTACGGATGCGCGCCGCGGAACCGGATCCAGGGAACGATCAACACCGGCGCGGCGCCGAGAACGGTGTCGCTCCGCGCGATCCTTCGCGCGATCACGTCCTCGGGCGTGCCGTCGCCGCGGAGGTCGGTGCGCCAGGCCTCGGCGAGCGCGGTGAGCAGCGCTCGGCGCGCGGGCTCCGCCGTGAGAACCGAGAACCGCCACGGTCGCGTGTGGTGCGGAGCCGGCGCCGTGCACGAGGCGGCGACGGCCTCCTCGAGGGCCTCGCGGGCGACCGCGCCGGCGGCGAACGAACGGATCGTGCGTCGGGCGTGCAGCGCCTGCAGGGGCGACTCGCGGAACAGGTCGTCCTCGGGAGGCCGGACCAGGTCCCGCGCGGGCGCCGGTGGCGCGTCGAGGACCTCGGCGGGGATGCCGCGGACGAGCGCCGCCGGCACCCGCGCCGCCTTCCCCATCACGAGCCCGCTCGAGGCCGCCACCTCGTCGGCCAGCGCCTGAACGGTCGCCTCGAGCTCGCGACCGTGATGGTCGGGCCGGCCGCGAAGGTCGACGAGCGCCGGAAGGCCCGCGCACCCGATCGCGACGTTCACGAGACCCTGCCGCCACGGGCGGCCGAACGTGTCGGTGATCACCACCCCGAGGCGTTCCACGGCGAGCCGATCGACGAGCTCGGCGCGGAGCCGTTCGGCGCTGCCGTCGGGGTCCTCCGGCAGCAACGTGAGGGTTCCCGCGTCCACGTTGGACGCGTCCACGCCCGCGTTCGCGCACACGAACCCGTGGCGCGTCTCCGCGATCACGAGCTCGTCACGGCGCGCGACCACGCGGACGGTCTCGCGCTCGACCCACGCGGCGCGTTCGTCCGCCGTCACGACCCGACCCTCGGCCTTCGACACGATCTTCTGCGTGACGGCGACGACGTCGCCGTCCCGCGCGCCGAGGGCCCGGAGTGGCGGCGCGAGCATCGCGGCGAGATCCTCGCCGGGCCGAACCTCGGGGAGCCCCTCGACCCCGTGCAGCTCGACCGTCATGCGACGAGGCCGAGCGCGGTGACGGCCAGAGCCTCGGCGACCGCGTCGTCGGTCATCACCGTGTCGGTGACCGCCACGTGGACGCCGGTCGCCTCGACGCGGGCGGCGAGCGCCCGGTCGCGTTCATCGATCACCCAACCGCCGAGGAGATCCTCGTACGCGGCCGCGGCGCCGGCGGCCGTCACCTCGAGCCCCACGGCCGGCATCAGCCGGTCGGCCATGCCGGCGAGCGGTGCGCCCGCGACGATCGGCGAGATGCCGACGACCGACTCCTTCTTCCTTGCGGCGACCGCTTCGCGCACGCCGGGGACGGCGAGGATCGGACCGATCGACACGACGGGGTTCGAGGGGCAGAGCACGACGGCATCGGCGCCCGCGATGCCGTCGAGGACCCCCGGCGCGGGGTGCGCGTGCGCCGACCCCTCGAACCGCACGCCCTTCACCTGGTCTCGCGCACCGCGCTCGACCCAGTACTGCTGGAAGTGGAGGTCGAGCGGGCCGCCGGCCGGGTCCACCGCGTCGATCCGCGTCTCGACCGGGTCGTCGGTCATCGGCACGATGCGGGTGCGGACGCCGAAGCGCTCGGCCACCAGGCGCGTCACGTCGGACAACGCCGCGCCGCGCGCGAGCTGCGACGTCCGGTAGAGGTGGGTCGCGAGATCCAGGTCGCCGAGGTTGAACCACGCGTCGGGGGCGCCGAAGGCGCGGAGCTCCTCCGTCGCGCGGAAGGTCTCGTCGCGGCGGCCCCACCCGCGCTCCCGGTCGAAGACGTCGCCGAGCCAGTAGGTCACGGAGTCGAGGTCCGGGGAGACGTGCAGCCCGTGCATCCGGACGTCGTCGCCGGTGTTCACGATCACCGTCACGTCGTCGGGGTCGACCGCGCGAGCGAGCCCGCGCAGGAACTTCCCCGCGCCGATCCCGCCGGCGAGCGCCGCGACCTTCATGCGCGGATAGCGTAGTAGGCTCCGCGGTTGTGCCCGACGCCCCGCCGATCGAGCCCGTGACGTCGCCGCGGGTGCGCCGCGCGCTCTCGCGCGCTGACGCGGGCAAGCCGCTCTCCCCGGACGAGACCGAGGCGCTCCTCGGCGCGCGCGGAGCCGATCTCGACCGGCTCCTGGCGATCGCCGGCCGCCTGCGCGATCTCGGCCACGGCAGGGTCGTCACGTATTCGCGCAAGGTCTTCATCCCGCTCACGATGCTGTGCCGCGATCACTGTCACTACTGCACCTTCGCGCGCCCGCCGGCCAAGCTCGAGAAGCCTTACCTCACGCCCGATGAGGTCGTGGCGATCGCCGAGGCCGGCCGCGCGCTCGGGTGCAAGGAGGCGTTGTTCACGCTCGGGGACCGTCCGGAGCAGCGCTATCCGGTCGCGCGCGCGTGGCTCGCAGAGCGGGGGTACGCGTCGACGCTCGACTACCTGCGCGCGGTCGCGATCCGCGTCGTGGAGGAGACCGGCCTGCTGCCGCACCTCAATCCGGGCGTGCTCTCCTACGAGGAGCTCGCGCGCCTGAAGCACGTCGCGCCCTCGATGGGTCTGATGCTCGAGACCTCGTCGGACCGATTGAGCGCGAGGGGCGGTCCGCACTTCGGCTCGCCCGACAAGGTTCCCGCCGTTCGGTTGCGGACGATCGAGGACGCGGGCCGGCTCGCAATCCCGTTCACGACCGGCGTCCTCGTGGGGATCGGGGAAACGCTCCGGGAGCGCGCGGAGTCGCTGTTCGCGATCCGTGAGCTGCATCGCCGCTACCGCCACGTCCAGGAGGTGATCGTCCAGAACTTCCGGGCGAAGCCCGGCACGGCGATGCGTGACTCGCCGGAGCCGACGGCGGACGAGTTCGTCGCGACGGTCGCCACCGCGCGGGTGCTGTTCGGCCCGCTCATGCACGTGCAGGCGCCCCCCAACCTCTCGGACCCCGCCGAGCGCCTCCGTCTCCTCGACGCCGGCATCGACGACTGGGGCGGCGTGTCGCCGCTCACCCCCGACCACGTGAATCCCGAGAAGCCGTGGCCGCCGATCGAGCAGCTCGGGGAGACGACGGCCGAGCGCGGCCTGGAGCTTCGCGAGCGACTCACGATCTATCCCGAATACGCGACGCGGCCCGATCCCTACCTCGCGGCGAAGATGCGGGCGCCGGTGGCCGCACTGCTCGGGGGCGACGGGCGGGCCGCGGAGGGGCGGGTCGCCGGCCCGATCGCGTGGCAGGACCCCGACGTGCAGTGGAAGCCGAGGCAGATCGAGCTCACGTTCGCGAAGGCGGCGGGAGCGGGCCTGCGCGACGACGCCCTTCAGGTCTACGGTGACTTCGAGGCCCTCGACGTGACCCGCGACTGGAGCGCGGCCGAGGTCGCGCCCGAACGCCTCGACGCCGACGTGAAGGCCGCGCTCCGCAAGGCCGAGCGGCATCGCCCGATCTCCGACGACGAGGCCCTCGCGCTCTTCCGGGCCCAAGGGGCCGCCCTCGACGTGCTCGCGCGCACGGCCGACGACCTCCGGGCAGAGGCGGTGGGCGACGTCGTGACCTACGTCATCAACCGGAACATCAACTTCACGAACGTGTGCTACGTCGGCTGCCGCTTCTGCGCGTTCGCGCAGCGAGAGGTGGACCGCGAGTCGTACACGCTGACCCTCGAGGAGGTTGCCGATCGCGCCGAGGAGGCGTGGCGCTTCGGCGCAACCGAGGTCTGCATGCAGGGCGGCATCCACCCGGATCTCCCCGGCACGTTCTACTTCGACCTCATCGACGCGGTGAAGGCGCGCGTCCCGGTTATCCACATTCACGCGTTCAGCCCCATGGAGGTGCTGAACGGCGCCACGAAGCTGGGGATAACGTTCCGCGAGTTCCTCGAGGAATGCCGGCGTCGCGGTCTCGGCTCGATGCCGGGGACGGCCGCGGAGATCCTCGACGACGACGTGCGATGGCTCTTGACGAAGGGCAAGTTGCCCGCCGACACGTGGGAGGAGATCGTCAAGACGGCTCACGCGGTCGGTTTGCGAACGTCGTCCACGATCATGTACGGCCACGTCGACGCCCCGCCGCACTGGGTTTTCCACATTCGGCGGATCGCGCGAATCCAGGCCGAGACCAATGGGTTCACGGAGTTCGTCCCGCTGCCGTTCGTGCACCAGAACGCGCCGATCTACCTTGCCGGCAAGGCGCGCCCGGGCCCGACGCACGAGGAGAACGTCCGCATGCACGCGATCGCGCGCATCCTGCTCGACGGCAGCATCCCCAACGTGCAGGTGTCGTGGGTCAAGCTGGGAATCGCTGCCTCGCAATCGCTCTTGCGCGGTGGAGCGAACGACTTCGGGGGTACGCTGATGGAGGAAACGATCAGCCGCATGGCCGGCGCGTCGTGGGGGATTCGCATGGAACCGGAGCAGTTCGACGAGGCGATCCGTGCGATCGATCGCATCCCCGCGGTACGCACGACGACCTACGATCGGGTCGAACGACGGGCGATTCCGTCAATGTCCTTGACCGAATAGGTCAAGCTGATTTACCACGAAGAAACCCCCGAAGAACCCTTGCAACCTGTCGAACGGCTCGAAATCATCTTGTCGATGGTGCACGAAGGGGCAGGGGGCATCGTCGAAATACCTCTTGTCAGCAGGGGCGTCGATGCCTCAGAATCACACGCGTGTGATTTCGGGGGGAGACGGACGTGCACCACTACATCCCTTGGCAGGAGCGAGCACGGTGTCGCGATTACGACCCGGAGATCTTCTTCCCCGAGAAGGGAGGCTCATCGAGGGAGGCGAAGAGGATCTGCGGTGAGTGTCCCGTTCGCATCGAATGCCTGAACTACGCCCTCCGTCGCGACGAGCGCTACGGGGTGTGGGGGGGCATGAGCGAACGGGAGCGCCGACGCCTGAAGCGCATGGCGTCGTGACGAAGGCCCACGAAAGGGGGAGGAAATGGCAGCCATGAAGAAGAGGACGGCTCGCCGGAAGACCGCGGCTCGCAAGCCGGCGGCGAAGAAGTCCGCCGCCAAGAAGAGCACGGCTCGCCGGAAGACCGCCGCTCGGAAGCCAGCGGCCAAGAAGAGGACCGCGGCGAAGAAGAGCACGGCTCGGCGGAAGCCGGCGGCGAGGAAGTCCGCCGCCAAGAAGAGCACGGCTCGCCGGAAGACCGCCGCGAAGAAGCCGGCCGCCAAGAAGCGGACGGCGAAGAAGAGCACGGCTCGGCGGAAGACCGCCGCGAAGAAGCCGGCCGCGAGGAAGAGCACGCGCAAGAGGACCGCTGCCAAGAAGCGCTGACGGCGTTCGCGCGTCTTCTGTTGAAAGGGGGGTCGTTGCCCGACCCCCCTTTCGCTTGGGAGCGGAAGGGCCGTGCTAGGCTCGCCGCCGCGCCCGGGCGCACCCCATGGCTCGAACCTCCTCCAACTCAGATGTCGCCGGGCGGCGCGCGACCGTCCTGGTCGTGCTCGTCGTGCGCGACGCAGCCCCGTGGCTTCGCGACTGCCTGCACGCATTGGCGCAGCAGACGCACAAGCCGCTCGCGGTGCTCGCGGTCGACAACGGCTCCACCGACGGGTCGAGGGAGCTCCTCGAGAAGGCCCTCGGCCCCAAGCGCGTGCTGGCGCTCGGCGAGGACGCCGGCGTCGCGGGATCGGTGCGGGCCGCGCTCGAGCTGACCGCCGCCCGCGAGGCCGACTACCTCCTCATCACCCACGACGACGCCGCGCTCGACGACGACGCGATCGCGCGTCTGGTTGAGGCGGCCAACCTCCACGGCGTCGAGCGGATCGGGGTCGTGGGGCCCAAGGTCGTCGACTGGGACAACCCGAGGATCCTCCGCGAGGTCGGCCGCTCCACCGACCGGTTCGGCCATCCCACCACGCCGTTGCAGGACGGGGAGCTCGACCAGGGGCAGTTCGACAGGGTGCTCGAAGTGCTGTTCGTCTCGTCGGTCGCCATGCTCGTCTCGCGCGCGTGCGTCGATCGCGTCGGCGCGCCGGACGAGCGGTTCGCCTCGCATCACGAGGACCTCGACTTCTGCTGGCGGGCGCGGCTGGCCGGCTTCCGCGTGCTGATGACGCCGCTCGCCCGGGTGCGCCACGTGGGCGCCACCGCGCGGGGGCTGCGCGACGCGGGCCACCGGGAGCGCAGCGAGCGCTACTACGGCGATCGCGCCGCGCTCGCGGCGATGCTGACGAACTACCGCCTGACCTCGCTCCTGGTGTTGCTGCCGCTGTACGCGGTGCTCGGGTTCGCGCGTGTGCTGTGGCTCACGCTCACCCGTCGCTTCGACGAGGTGGTGGAGCTGTTCGCGGCGTGGGGCTGGAACCTCGTGCACCTGCCGGGGACGTTGCGGCGCCGCGTCGGGGCGCAGCGCACCCGGGCCGCGCCCGACCGCGCGATCCGCCGGTTCATGGACTCGTCCACGTTCCGTCCCCCTCGGTGGTTCGAGGCCGCGGGCCAGATCCTCGCGGAGCAGCGCGAGTTCGACGACGAGGAAGCCGAAGCGCCGGTCGCCCGGCGGCTTCGGCAACAGAGCGTGTCGCTCGCCCGAGCCCACCCGGTGCTCGTCGCGTCGTTCCTCGGGGCGGTGTTGGGCGGGTTCGCGTTCCGTGACCTCCTCGGCCCCGCGGCCCTCGCCGGCGGGGCGATCCCGGCGTTTCCCGCGCACCCAGACGGGTTCTTCGCGGAGCTGTTGTCGGGCTTTCGGACGACCGCCTTCGGGGGCACGACGGCCGCGAGTCCTGCGCTGGGTGCGATGGGAGGGCTTGCCACGCTGCTGTTCTCGAGCGGGGCGCTCGCGCAGAAGGTGATGCTCGCCGGAGGGTTCGCGCTCGGGGCGATCTTCTGTTACCGGGGGCTCGCGAGACGCACCGGCAGCCCGTTCGCCGCGGTCGTGGCCGCCTCCTCCTACGCGCTGTCGGCGGTCGTGCTCTGGGCGTACTCGGAGGGGCGCATCGGCGTGCTCGCGGCGGCGGCCGCGCTGCCGGTCGTCGTCGATCGGCTCGAGTGGGCGTACGGTCGCGACGCGCCGGCCGACCGCCGCCGGTTCGTCGTAGGCCTTGGGCTCGTCGTCGCCGTGGGTGTGGCGTTCGAGCCGGGGCTGGTCCCCGCGCTCGTCGCGCTCGTGGTGATCCACGCGGTCGGCAGCTTGTACCGCGTACGCGGGACGGCGCTCGTGCTCGGGGGCCTCGCCGTGGCGGCCGCGCTCGTCTACCCGTCGTTGGCGGGCTACGTTGCCGACGGCGGCCGTGCGCTCTCGTCCCAGGTGGGTGCCGCCGACCTCACCCGGCTCGCGCGCTTCGTGCCGGTCCCCGCCGCCTCCGGTCTCGTCGCGCACGCGCCGGGGAGCGGGTCGTTCGCCTGGTTCCTGCCGGCCGCCGCGGCGCTCGGCTTCGCGCTCGCTCGCCCGGAACACCGAGCCTCCGCGAACCGCGCGATGGCGACGGCGATCGCGGGGATCTTCCTCGCCTGGGGGTCTGCGGCCGGCTATCTGCCGGCCGCGCTGTCGAACGCTCCGGTGTATACGGTGCTCGCGGCCGCGTCGGCGGCGTCGCTCGTCGCGTTCGGCGTCGCGGCGATCCTCGGCGTCCGGTCCGAGGCGTTCGGTTTTCGCCAGGTGGGCGCAGGGCTGCTCAGCGTGGCGCTCGGTGCGGGCATGATCGTGCAGACGGTCGTTGCCGTGCTCGGTGGCTGGGCGATCGGCGGCCCCGAGGCGATCCCGCCGGCGTGGGCGGTGGCGGCGGCCGGCGAGGTCGGGAACTATCGCGTGCTCTGGCTCGGCAACGACGACGGGTCGCGGTTCCCGGCGCCCGGCGGCGATCCGACCGGCGAGATCGAGGCGGGCCCGTCGTCGTTGCGTTACGGCGTGACCGGACCCGACGGCATCACGGCGCTCGACATCGGTCGCGGCCCCACCGGTGCCGGCGACGACGACCTCCGACGGGTGCTGGACGAGATCGTCTCCGGGGGAACACATCACGGTGGGGCTCTCCTCGCGCCGCTCGGGATCCGCCTCATCGTCGCCGAGGAAGGTGACCTGCCACCCGAGGTGGCCGACCTGTTCGCGTCGCAGCTCGACCTCAACCTGCGTCAGGCGTCGGGGCTGACGATCTACCTCAACGCGAAGGTGCTGCCGCTCGCGGCGGAGCTTCCCGAGGCGCGCGATCAGGCCGTCGTGGACGCATCGTCGCTCGACGCGATCGAGCGTCTCCCCGACGTGTCGTCCGATCCGCTCTCGGCCGCGCCCGGCGGATGGATCGGCGGCGGCGCGGGCGGCCGCGTGTTCGTCTCGACCGAGTACACGAACGCCTGGCGGCTCAGCGGGCGCGACGTCTCCGCGCCGCCCACGCGTGCCTTCGGGTGGGCGGTCGCGTTCACGGCGCCGTCCGGGCCGGTCCGCGTGGTGTTCTCCGAGCAGTGGCTGCGCACCGCCGAGATGTCGGTGCTGGGCGTCCTGTGGGCGGCGGCGCTCTGGATCACGAGAAAGCCGGCGCAACGATGAGGTCTCGCGGCCGGTTCCTGTTCACCGTCGCGATCGTGGCGATCGTGGCGTTCGCGGGCACGTTCCTCGATCGGAGCGTCGGCGTGCGCGAGCGAGGCGGCGTGCCGTCGCCCACCACGACGTCCGGCGCGTGGCTGTGTCCGCACGGCGGCGGCAAGGACTGGGCCGTCACGCTCGAGATCGCGAACCCGAGCCAGGCGGTCGCAACCGTGCGCGTGTCTCCGCTCGGTCCCGAGCGGCCGACGGCGGAGCCCAAGTCCTACGAGGTGGCCCCCGGCGCGACGCTCGCGGTGCCGGCGCGCGCGAAGGACCGGGCGGCCTCGAGCTACGTCGAGTACTTCGGCTCATGGGTCGCGGCGGGCTGGGTGGCGCACGCGTCGGGTGACGAGAGCGGCGTCGCCGCGGAGCCGTGTGTCGAGGGCGCTGCCGGCCGATGGTTCGCTCCGGACGGCACGTCGGCGGAGGGCGAGGACGCGTACCTCATCGTCATGAACCCGTTCGACGCGCCCGCGATCCTCGACGTCGTGTTGTACACGAAGGGTCGAGCGCCCGTGCGGATCGGGGACTGGACCGGTCTCGCGCTGGCGCCGCACCGGTCGACGGCGCTGCTCCTGAGCGATCAGGTGGTGAACGAGGAGGCGCTGAGCGCCGAGGTCGACGTCTCGCGCGGCCGGATCGCGGTGGCGTCCCTCGGCGTAAGCGCCGCGACCGGCGGTGTGCGGAGCGCCGTCGCGATCGCCGGCGGCCCGCCGCAGCGCACGTTCCTTCCCGTCGCGGCGGCGAGCGAACGATCCTCGCTCGAGGTGCTCGTACCGGGCACGGATCCGGTGTCGGTCGATGCGACGGTGTTCTCCGAGGACGTGCCGCAGCCCGCGGACGGCCTGACCGATCAGCGCCAGGGCGCTCAGTCCTCGGAGATCACCCAGGTGCTCGCCGCCGGCACGTCGTCGTTCGACGTGGTAGCGACCGGCGGCGCCGCGGTTGCGCGCCGCGTCGCCGGCCACGTGAACGACACGGGCTCGACGGGCGGCGTCCTCGGTCCGGCTCGCGCCTGGGTGGTGTTGCCGACCGTGGCCTGCGAGCCGAACGTGCCCGGCCTCGTGCTCGTGAATCCGGGCGACGGGACCGCAGAGGTCACCCTGCACGCGCTGCCGCAAGCGGGCGTCTCGGCCCCGCCGGACGTCACGGTGAGCGTCCCGCCGGCCCGCGCCCTGCCGGCCCCCCAGGCCTTCCTGAGCGCCGACCCGTCCGCGGCCGTGCTCGTGACGGCGACGTCGGGAACCGTGATCGCATCGGGAGCGTCCAGTTCCTGCGGGCGGGAGGGCATCCTGGGGTTCGCCGTCGCGGCGGGAGTCCCGGCGCCCTCCTAGGAACGAGTAGCTCGTCGGTATCATGGGTACTTCCCGTCTCGGAGGCTCGATGGCACGCGGTCGGCACGGCAAGCGAAGGATCGGAACCGGCGCGAAGGTCGCGTTGCTCGTCGTCCTCGTCCTCGCGGTCACCGGCAGCGGCGTGACGCTCGCCGCCTACCGATACGACCGCGCGAACCTCGACCGGATCATGCCGGGCGTGACGGTGGGGGGCGTGGACGTCGGTGGGATGACGCGGACCGACGCGATCGAGGCCGTGACCGCCGTCGCCGATCAGCACCTCACGGCGCCGATCACGATCATCGCCGGAGCGCAGTCCTGGACGAAGACCCCCGCCGAGCTCGGCGTCCGCGCACAGGTGACGCGCGCGGTGGACGAGGCCGTCGCTCTGACCGCGACCTTCGACACCGCAGAGCGCGTGTGGCACCGCCTGCGCGGTGAGCCCGTCGACGCGGAGATCGCCCTCGCGTTCGACGGAAGCTCGGGACCCATCGCGTCGTTCGTCGACGCCGCCGCAGCCGGCGTCGCCGTCGAGCCGCGCGACGCCTCGCTGTCGGTCGTCGACGGCAAGGTCGTCACGCAGCATTCGAAGACCGGACGGACGCTCGCCGTCCAGATCGCGCAGCGGCGCATCGCGCGCGCGCTCGCGGACGGCAGGACGAGCGTGACGCTTCCCACGAAACGGGTGGAACCCAAGGTCACGGAGGACACCCTCGGGCCGACGCTCGTGATTCGCCGCGACGTGAACCTCCTCTACTTCTACGAAGGCCTGAAGCTCGCGAAGACGTATCCCGTCGCGACGGCGGCCGCGGGGTACGTCACGCCTCCCGGGTCATGGATCGTCGTGAACAAGGCGGAGAACCCGACCTGGTACAACCCGGCCCCCGACACGTGGGGCGCCGACCTCCCGCTCGTGATCCCGCCGGGTCCGGGCAACCCGCTCGGCACGCGCGCGCTCTACCTCAACGCGCCGGGCATCCGGATCCACGGCACCTACGACGTGAACTCGATCGGCACGCATGCGTCGCACGGCTGTATTCGCATGCTGATGTCCGACGTCGAGGAGCTGTATCCGAAGGTGCCGCTCGGGACGCACGTGTACGTCGTCTGACCCGTCGGGGGTCTTGTCACTCTTTCTTCGAAGGTCCTCTTGCCCCCTCATCGGAGGACCACGTAGGGTACGCGCGTACCCCGTGGAGACGCGGAAGGGGCAACCCGGAGGCGCCACTGCGGGGTACATCGTTGTGCGCTGCACGCCGATTCTTCCGCGGCCTGCTTTGAAATCACACGCGTGTGACTTACCCTCTCCGGCATGCGAGTCTGCGCGAAGATGCGGTGCGAGGCGGAGCCGGCGGCGACGGTTGCGCTGGTGTACATCACCCGGGAGGTCGTGATCGAGGACCTTGCCACCGAGCACGCCCCCGACCAGCTGGACCTCTGTGGCGAGCACGTCGAACGCATGGCGCCCCCTCGCGGATGGACCGTACGCGACGAGCGCCGCCTGGTCCGAGCGTCCGCCGAGTAGGGATCCGGCCCAGGACCTTCGGCCGGCGCCGGCCCCGATCAGGGGAGGCGCGTGTCCCGCCACGAGTGGCGAGGACACGGGTCGCGGCCCATCGTCAGGGCGACTCGCAGGGGGCATGGAAACGGTCTCCGCGTGCTATGGCCTCGAGACACCGGTTTGGACGAACCTACTCCCGTCATGTCCGAGACCTCCGCCCGCTGCCCCAACTGCAAATCCACCGACCTCATCACGATCATGATGAGCGTGAGCGCGCGTGACCTCGCCTTCACCACCTGCCACATGTGCGAAGCGAAGTGGTGGCAGAGCGACGGCGAGGACGTGCCGCTCGGCTCGGTGATCTCGCAGGTCGCCCAGAAGTCCTGACGCCCCAGCACGGGGTTCGTAGGATGCGGTGACCGTGTCACCGCCCTCCAGCCTGGCCTCCATCTTCAAGGCATACGACGTTCGCGGTGTCGTCCCCGACGAGCTCGACGCCGACGTCGCGCGGCGGATCGGCTCCGCGTTCATCGAATGGTCGGGTGCTCCCAGGATCGTGCTCGGACGGGACTGCCGGCTCTCCTCACCGGAGCTCGCCGACGCGATCGCCGAAGGAGTGACGACGCGCGGCGCTTCGCTGGTGGACCTCGGGCTCGCCTCGACCGACCTGTTGTACTTCGCCTCCGGATCGCTCGACGTTCCGGGCGTGATGCTCACCGCGAGCCACAACCCCAAGCAGTACAACGGTCTCAAGTTCTGTCTCTCGGGCGCGAGGCCGGTGGGCGAGGACTCGGGGCTCGCGGAGATCCGCGCGCTCGCGGAGCGGCCCTCTCCGCGCTCGTCCGCCGCGCCCGGAGCGCGGGAGCACCTCGACCTGCTCGACCGCTACGTCGAGCACGTGCTCGCGTTCGTCGACGTCGAACGCATGCGCCCGCTCACGGTGGTCGCCGACACCGCGAACGGGATGGGCGGGCTCGTCGTCCCGAAGGTCTTCGAACGTCTGCCGATCACGCTGCATCACCTGTTCCCCGAGCTCGACGGCACGTTTCCGAACCATCCCGCCGATCCGCTCGATCCCGCGAACCAGGTGGACCTGAAGTCGGCCGTGCTCGAGCACGGCGCCGACGTCGGCCTGGCGTTCGACGGGGACGCCGACCGCGTGTTCCTCGTCGACGAGGGCGCGAACGACGTGTCCGGGTCGCTGGTGACGGCGCTCGTCGCGCAGGCCATGCTGCGGCGCGAGCCCGGAGCGAAGATCGTGCACAACCTCATCTGCTCCTGGGTCGTGCCCGAGGTGGTTCGGGAGCAGGGCGGGGTGCCGATCCGGACGCGCGTCGGACACTCGTTCATCAAGCAGGTGATGGCCGAGACCGGTGCGATCTTCGGTGGGGAGCACTCGGGGCACTACTACTTCCGCGACAACTTTCGCGCGGACTCCGGGCTGATCGCCGCGGTCGTGTGTCTCGCCGAGCTGTCGGGCGCGAACTCGCCGCTGTCGGAGCTGCTGCGTCCGTTCCGACGGTACTTCGCGAGCGGCGAGATCAACTCGCGCGTCGCCGATCCGCGCGCGACGCTCGAGGTGTTGTCCTCGCGCTTCGCGGACGGTCGCGAGGACCGCGTCGACGGCCTCACGGTAGAGTTCGACGATTGGTGGTTCAACGCGCGACCCTCCAACACGGAGCCGTTGCTGCGATTGAACGTCGAGGCCAGGACCGAGGAGCTCCTGCGGGAGAAGACGGCCGAGGTCGTGGACCTCATCCGAGAGGAGGCTTCGCCGTGAGCGTGGATCCACAGCTGATCGAGATCCTCGTCTGCCCGAACGACCGCGGGGACATCGACTACTTCGAGGACGAGCAGGTGATCGTGTGCCGGACGTGCGGCTATCGCTACCCGGTTCGCGACGACATCCCGGTGATGCTGATCGACGAGGCGGAGAAGCCGCCCACGGGCGCCAAGAAGAAGACGTGATCGACCTCGACGACGAGCGAGCGCTCGCCGCCGGGGACCCCGGCCGGATGCTTGCGACGATCGCCGATCTCGGCCCCCAGTGCGGGGACGGGTACGCATTGGGGCTCGCGACCGAGGGCCTGCCCTCCGGCGAAGGCGTCACCGCGGTCGCGTTCTGCGGGATGGGCGGCTCGGCGGTCGCCGGCGACGCGCTCCGCGAGCTGTTCCGCGGCAGGCTGGGCGTCCCGATCGACGTCCATCGCGATCCCGAGCTTCCCGAGTTCTGCGGGCCGCACACGCTCGTCGTGTGCTCCTCGTATTCGGGCAACACGGCCGAGACGCTCGCATGCTTCGAGGAAGCGCTGTCGCGAGGCTGCCGGATCGTGCCGGTGACGTCCGGCGGCGCGCTTGCCGCGCGATCGGCCGAGGAGGGCCTGGGGATCGTGCGCGTGCCTCCCGGCTCCATGCCGCGCGCGGCGCTCGGGTATCTCGGATGCTCGGTCCTGGGAGCGCTCGAGCGGATCGGGCTCCTGCCGCCGCTGCGCGCCGACGTCGACGACACCGTCGCCGAGCTCGAGCGGCTGGCCGACCGGCTTGGCCCGGCGATCCCGCGCCGGGACAACCCCGCGAAGGAGCTCGCGTGGCAGATCGGCGACCGCGCGCCGCTGCTGTGGGGCGCCGAGGGCATCGGCGCGGTCGCCGCCGCCCGCTGGAAGACGCAGTTCAACGAGAACGCGAAGGTCCCGGCCTGGTCCTCGGCGCTGCCGGAGCTCGACCACAACGAGGTCGTGGGGTGGGCGCACCCGGCCGGCGCCGCGTACTTCCTGATGGCGCTCCGCCACGACGGCGAGCACCCCGACGTCGCCGCGCGGTTTCCGCATTCGATCGCGATCGTGCGCGAGGCGGGCGCCGCAGTGGAAGAGGTGTGGGGAGCCGGCACGTCGCCGCTCGGCCGGCTGATGTCGCTCGTGATCATGGGCGACTTCACGAGCGCGTACCACGCGCTCGCGCACGGCGTCGACCCGACGCCCGTGGCCGCGATCGATCGCGTGAAGGCGGCGCTCGCCGAGGCGATGCCGTGAGCAGCGAAACGCTTCCCGGCCCCAACGACGGCGTCGACGCCGGGATCGTCGCCGCGATCCGCGCTCGCACCGACGCAGAGCCGGTGGCGGGCGTGGTGCTCGGGTCCGGTCTCGGCAAGACGATCACGGTTGCGAAGGAGCTCGCCGGCGCGACCGACGGCGTCGAGATCCCGTACACGGAGCTTCCTGGGTTCCCGCCACCCTCGGTGAAGGGGCACGCGGGCCGGTTGTGGATCGGCGAGCTCGGCGGGCGGCCGGTCGCGATCTTCCAGGGACGCATCCACTTCTACGAGGGACACGGAATGCCGCTCGCATCGATCACCACGCGCGTCGCGCGAGGGCTCGGCGCGCGCACCATGGTGCTCACGACCGCCGTCGGCGCGATCGACGCGACGCTCGCCGGCGGCACGCTCGTGGTGATCCGCGACCACCTCAACCTGATGGGGACGAACCCGCTGTCCGGCTGGAGGATGCCCGACGGGTCGCCGGCGTTCGTGGACGTGTCGGGCGTGTACGACGCGGAGCTGTCGGCGGCGGCGCTCGAGGCGGCCCGAGCGCGGGACGGGTCGCTCGTCGCGGAGGGCCTCTACGGCGCCGTTGCGGGGCCGTCGTACGAGACGCCCGCCGAGACCGAGTTCCTCCGGCGGAGTGGCGCGACCGTGGTGGGCATGTCGATGGTGCCCGAGGCCGTGGCCGCGCGGGCTCTGGGCATGCGCGTTCTGGGACTCTCCTTCGTGACGAACGCCGCGGGCGCAGCCGTCTCGCACGAGGAGGTGCTCGAAGCGTCCGACGCGGCGGCGGCGGCGATCGGGCGGGTGCTCGCCGAGCTCGTCGACCGGCTCTGAGCGGACGAACGGAAGGTAGGGAGGCATGGGACACGACGTGAAGGACGGGAGCCTCGCGCCGAAGGGCCGCGAGCGGATGGAGTGGGCGGCGGGAGAGATGCCGGTGCTCGGCCTCATCCGGGAGCGCTTCGAGAAGGAGCGCCCGCTGGACGGGATCCGGGTCGGCGCGTGCCTGCACGTGACCACCGAGACCGCGAACTTGATGGAGACGCTCGCGGCCGGCGGCGCGGAGGCGTCGCTCTGCGCATCGAACCCGCTCTCGACGCAGGACGACGTCGCGGCCGCGCTCGCGGAGAGCGGCATCGCGACGTTCGCGATCAAAGGAGAGGACACCGAGACGTTCTTCCGCCACATCGGCGCCGTGCTCGACGGCCGACCGCAGATCACCATGGACGACGGCGCCGACATGGTGAGCACCCTGCACCGCGAGCGACCCGACCAGATCGCCGAGATCATCGGCGGCACCGAGGAGACCACCACCGGCGTGATCCGGCTCCGCGCGATGGCGGCCGACGGCGCTCTCAAGTACCCGATCGTGAGCGTGAACGACGCCGACACGAAGCATCTGTTCGATAACCGGTTCGGCACCGGCCAGTCGACCATCGACGCGATCATGCGCGCCACGAACCGGCTGCTCGCCGGCAAGACCGTCGTCGTGTGCGGGTACGGGATGTGCGGCCGCGGCGTGGCCTCCCGCGCGCGCGGGATGGGGGCCCACGTCGTGGTGACGGAGGTCGAGCCCACCATCGCGCTCGAGGCCGTCATGGAGGGGTACCGCGTGATGCCGCTCGCGGAGGCCGCGCGCATCGGCGACGTGTTCATCACGGTCACGGGCGACAAGGCGGTGATCCGCGGCGAGCACCTGGAGCGCATGAAGGACGGTGCGATCCTCGCGAACTCCGGCCACTTCGACGTGGAGATCGACAAGCCGGCGCTCGCGGGCCTCGCCGTCTCGACGCGGCGGATCCGCGAGTTCGTCGACGAGTTCACGCTCGCCGACGGTCGCAGGCTGAACCTTCTGGGCGAGGGCCGGCTCGTGAACCTCTCCGCGGCGGAGGGACACCCCGCGGCGGTGATGGACATGTCGTTCGCGAACCAGGCCCTCGCGGTGGAGTGGGTCGTGCAGCACGCCGGCACGCTCGAGCCGCGCGTGTACGAGGTTCCTCGCGACATCGACCGGGAGGTGGCGAGGCTCAAGCTGCACGCGATGGGCGTCGAGATCGACACGCTCACGCCGGAGCAGGAGGAGTACCTGCACTCGTGGCAGGAAGGGACCTAGACCGCTTCCGCGACGCGGGACGGGCGCTGTTCTCACGGGGACTCGTGCGAGGGCGCGAAGGGAATCTCTCGACGTTCGACGGCTTCCGCCTGCTGATCACGCGCGCCGGCTCCGAGCTCGCGTCGCTCGGGGGGGACGACGTGCTCGAGGGAACGCTCGACGCGATGCCGGCGGACGCCTCGTCCGACGCGGCGATCCACGTCGCCGCCTACGGGGAGCGCGGGCCCGGCGCGTTCGCGCACGCGCATCCGCCCGGCAGCGTGCCCCCGGACTGGGTCGAGGGCGAGGCCCACGGCTCCTACGCGTTCGGCGCGACGCTCGACGAAGCCGTCGCCGAGATCGTGCGACGCGCGCGAGGCGAGTCGTGACGACGATCGCGCCGATCGAGCGCCGCGGCGACGTCCTCGCGATCCTCGATCAGCGCCGCCTGCCGCACGAGGAGCGGTGGCTCGAATGCCGGACGCCGGCCGAGGTCGGCGAGGCGATCCGCTCGCTCGCCGTACGCGGCGCGCCGATCCTCGGCATCGTGGCGGCCAACGCCCTCACGCTCGTTGCGCCCTCGTCGCGTGCATCGAATCCGAGCGGCCTCATGGAGGAGCTCGAAGAGGCTGCGGCGATGCTTCGCGCGACGCGACCGACCGCCGTGAACATCTCGTGGGCGGTGCACAGGGTGCTCGTGGCGGCGCGCTCGTCGGCGGCGTTCGGGATCGGCGAGGTCCGCGCCGCGATCGAGCTGGAGGCAATCGCGATCGAGCGAGAAGATCGTGCAGCCTGCGATGCGATCGGAGCGTTCGGCAACGAGCTCGTGCCCGAGGGGGCGAACGTGCTCACGCATTGCAACACCGGCATGCTCTGCACGGGCGGCATCGGCACGGCGCAGGGCGTGATCCTCGCGGCTCACCGGGCCGGCAAACGGATCCACGTCTGGGTCGACGAGACGCGGCCGGTCTGGCAGGGCGCCCGGCTCACGGCGTGGGAGCTCGGCCGGCTGGGCGTGCCGCGCACGCTCGTCGCGGACGGCGCGGCGGCGTCGTTGATGCGGTCCGGCCGCGTCGACCTCGTGGTGACGGGCGCGGATCGGATCACGGCCGACGGCAGCGTCGCGAACAAGATCGGGACGTACGGCCTCGCCGTGCTCGCGCGCCATCACGACGTGCCATTCTTCGTGGCCGCGCCGGTGTCCACGATCGACCTCGAGACCGCCACCGGTGCCGAGGTGCCGATCGAGGAGCGAGCCCCGCAGGAGCTCACGACCCCGTTGGACACGCCCGTCGCCGAACCCGACACGCCGGCGGCGAACCCGGCGTTCGACGTCACGCCGCCCGATCTCGTCTCGGCGATCGTCACCGAGCACGGGGTGCTCCGCAGGCCGTACGCTTCCACTCTGCGGGAGGCCGTGGGCATGAGGGAGCGCAGGGGCGCATGAGGGAGGACGCGGGGAAGGTCTGGATCCGAGCGCACTTCGAGCGGTTCCCCGCGACCGTGAAGGGCGCCTTCGTGCTCCGGGGTGCCGACCGGGACCCGCACCAGGTGGTGATCCGCCATGCGAAGATCGTCGAGGCCTCGGGCGCGGGCGAGCGGCCGATCGACCTCCCGCCCGCCGTCATCGACGTGGCGCCGAAACTGGACTTCTTCGTTCCGTTCGAGTTCCCCATCACCGAGCTCGGAGCCGGCTGGTACGGGCTCGAGTGTGCCGTCGAGATCGACGGCTCCCCGAGCGTGGAACGCCCCGGGAAGCGCTTCTCGGTGGCCTGGCCCCGCGCGACGACCCGGCGCGGCTCCGTGCCGGTCGAACGAGCGATGGCCCCGCCCTCCGGCCCGAAGGTGCAGCTCGAGCAGCTCGACCTGTACGCGGACTCGGCCAGGCTCCAGTTCTGGGCCGAGGAGCCCGTGGACGTCCGACTCTTCGCCGACGCCGAGGGGCTCACGGCGCTCGAGGAGGAGTTCGACGCGGAAACCGGGAAGGGGAGGCTCACGGTCTACCCTGTCCTTCGCTCGCAGGGGTCGGTCCGGGTGGAGGTGCGCACGCGCGGGAAGCCCCGCAGCGAGCCCGCCGTCGCCGACGTGGCCCTGCCCTGACGGCGGGGCTGTCATCGCCCACCGGTAGCGTCCCGATCGATGCTCGATCGCGTGCTCGACGTCGTGTTCCCGCGCCGCTGCGCCGGGTGCGGCGACGGCGGCTGGCCGTTCTGCCCGGCGTGCGCGTCGCGCCTGGTCGCGCTCGGCCCTCCCTGGTGCGAGCGCTGCGGCCGCCCCAGCGAGCGACCGCTCGACCGGTGCGAGGATTGCCCTCCCGATCCGGTGGCGATGGCGCGCGCCCCCTTCCTGTTCGAGGGTCCCGCGCGCGCGGCCGTGCTGAAGCTGAAGTTCGCCGGATGGAGGGCCGTGGCGGACGCGCTCGCGTCCGCGATGGCGAGCTGCGAGCCGCCGCCGGCCGACGTCATCACGTGGGTGCCGCTCGCGCGACGCCGAGAGGCCGAGCGCGGGTACGACCAGGCCCGGGCGCTCTCGGGCGCGATCGCGCGCCGGATCGGCGTGCCGGCGGCTCCGCTCCTTCGACGGACCCGTACGACGTCCCCGCAAGCGAAGCGCGCCGCCGCCGAGCGCCGCGCCGCCCTCGCGGGGGCGTTCCGGTCGATCCGAAGCGCTCCCGACCGGGTTCTGCTCGTGGACGACGTGCTCACGACCGGGGCGACGGCCGCCGCATGCGCGGGGGCCCTCCGCGACGCGGGTGCGCGCGAGGTCGTGCTGCTCACGGCCACCAGGGCGTTCTCGGGCTCTCTGCCCCTGCGCTATGCTCGCCGAGGGTTCCCGTCCGGGTCTGTGGTTGCCCGGAGAGACGCTCTCCGGTAGTCGACGCCAGCCGCGGGCGAAACGACCCACGTAACGCGACCGTTGGTCGCCGAGCATGGTGCGGTTTAGATGTAAGCCCTGCCCCGGGGCGGGAGACCGGTCCGGGAGAGGATGTGAAGCCGCCGATCGGGCGAGCGATCATTCCCGCAGGCGAGTGTGGGGGCAAAGACCAGGTCAGCCGGACGGGAGCCCATCACCGGCGCCGAGGGGAAGGAGGAGCCGCCCGATGGAGCTCACCTGCACGGGCCGCGGGATCCACGTCACCGATGAGATGCGTGCAAGCGCAACTCGCAAGCTCGCCCGCGTCGAGCGCCTGGAGGCACGCGCGACCCGGCTCGAGGTCGAGATCATCGTGGAGAAGAACCCGCGCCGCGCGCACCTGAAGCGCCTGGAGGCGGCCCTGCACACTCCTCGGAAGACCTTCCGCGCGCACGGAGAGGACACCGAGTTCGAGAGCGCGCTCGACGAGGTGGTGGCGCGGCTCGAGCGTCAGGTTCGGGACCACCACGAGAAGCGACGCACGAAGGTTCTTTCCGGCGCTCGATCGGTGAGCAAAGGGAATGCCCTAGAATCCGCTCACGAGAGCGACGCTCGTGCCGATACCTCCGATGACGCCGGACTGAGGGGTGAAGCTTGACCACGAACGAGCGGTCTGAAGGCGGCACGGGCGAGAAGCTCCGCGTGATGGTCGTGGACGACCACGCGCTCTTCCGCCGCGGGCTCGAGATGGTTCTGCAGCAGGAACCCGACCTCGACCTGGTGGGTGAGGCTTCGGACGGCGCGGAGGCCGTCGAGCGCGTGCCCGAGCTCATGCCGGACGTCGTGCTGATGGACGTGCGGATGCCGCGCCGGTCGGGCATCGAGGCGGCGGGGCAGATCAAGGAGCTCCTGCCGCACGTGAAGATCCTCATGCTCACGATCTCCGACGAGGAGGCCGACCTCTACGACGCCATCAAGGCCGGCGCGAGCGGCTACCTGCTGAAGGAGATCCCGATCGAGGAGGTCGCCGACGCGATCCGGTCGGTGTGGCAGGGTCAGTCGCGCATCTCGCCCTCGATGGCATCGAAGCTCCTCACGGAGTTCGCGAACATGTCGAAGGGCACCGAGGACCGGCCGCAGATGCCGGCGCCGAGGCTCACCGACCGCGAGATGGAGGTCCTGAAGCTCGTCGCGCAGGGCATGAACAACCGCGACATCGCGAAGGAGCTCTTCATCTCCGAGAACACCGTGAAGAACCACATCCGCAACATCCTGGAGAAGCTGCACCTCCACTCGCGCATGGAGGCCGTGGTGTACGCGGTGCGCGAGAAGCTCCTCGAGATCACCTGAGCCCGATTGCTCGGATGACCGATCCCTCGCTCGAAGCCGCCCGGCAGATCTTGGCGGAGGAGCTCGACGCGATGCGTCAGGCTCTGGACGGCATAACCGTGGAAGCCCTGCGATGGCGCCCCGCGGGCGACGACACGAACCCGATCGACGTCCTCGTGGTCCACGCGATGCACAGCACGAGGTGGTGGTTGTCGGCAGCGACCGGCGCCGAGATGCCGGAGCGCGATCGCCCATCCGAGTTCCTCACGGAGGCTACCGACGCGGACGAACTCCGGTCGCTCTTCGAGGAGTTCGCCGCCGAGTGTCAGGGGTTGCTCGAGACGGCGCCGGCGTTCGACGCCGGCGCGGAGCGAACGGCGTCGCTCACGTCGAGAGGCGGACGGTCCAGAAGCTCCGACAAGGTCACGGCCGCCTGGGCCCTGCTGCACGCGCTCGAGCATCTGCGCGAGCACGTCGCGCACGCCTCCCTCACGCGCCAGCTCTGGGAGGCGCGCCCGCGCTGAGCGCCCGAACGTAAGCTGCACCGATGGGCGAACCCCGCACGACCGCCGCGCGCCTGCTCGTCGACTGCCTGGTGAACGAGGGCGTCGAGGTCGTCTTCGGTCTCCCCGGCGAAGAGAACCTGCACGTCATCGACGCGCTCGCCGACTCTCCGATCCGGTTCGTGACGACCCGCGACGAGCGCGGCGCGGCGTTCATGGCCGACACGTACGGATCGCTCACCGGCAAGGCCGGCGTCTGCCTCGCGACGCTCGGGCCGGGAGCGATCAACCTGCTCCTCGGCATGGCGAACGCGCAACTGGACTCACATCCACTCGTCGCGATCACCGCGCAGGGTGGTCTCGACCGCATCTACAAGGAGTCCCATCAGTACGTCGATCTCGTCTCGCTGTTCCGACCGGTCACGAAGTGGGGCGAGATGCTCTTCGCGCCCGAGGCGACGGCGGAGATCACGCGGAAGGCGTTCAAGCAGGCGCAGACCGAGCGGCCGGGCGCGACCTTCGTGATCCTGCCCGAGGACGTGGGGGAGCGCGAGGTGGCCGGGCAGCCGCTCCCCGTGAACGTGCCGAGGGATCCCTCGCCCTCCGAGGAGCAGGTGCACCGGGCGGCGCACGTGCTCGAGGCGGCGCGCCGCGCGGTGGTGCTCGCGGGGCCAGGAGTCGCGCGCGACCACGCCGAGGACGCGCTCGTGCGCTTCTCGGAGCGGCTGGAGATCCCGGTGGCCACCACGTTCCTGGGCAAAGGCGTCTTCCCCGATGACCATCCCAACGCCCTGGGGACGATCGGCTTCATGGTGAAGGACTACGCGAACTTCGGCTTCGACCAGGCCGACGTCGTCGTCGCCGTCGGCTACGACCTCGTGGAGTACGCGCCGGGGCGCTGGAACCCGAACCACGACAAGCGGATCGTGCACGTCCACCGCACCGTCGCGGAGGTCGACTCGGCCTACACGCTCGCGGTGGGGCTCCAGGGGAACATCGCGGAGACGCTCGACGAGATCTCGTCGTCCACCGACATGCACGCGATCACCGGGCCCGGCGCTCCCGTGCGGCATCTCGTGCGCGAGGAGCTCGATCGGGGCGGGCAGGACGACGCCTTCCCGCTCAAGCCACAACGGATCGTGCACGACGTCCGCGAGGCGATGGGGCGCGACGACGTCGTGCTCTGCGACACGGGTGCCGCGAAGATGTGGATGGCGCGGTTGTACCCGACGTATCGCCCGAACACCTGCCTGATCTCGAACGGCCTCGCGACGATGGGGTTCTCGCTGCCCGGCGCGCTCGCCGCGAAACTGGTGCATCCCGAGCGCAGGGTGCTCGCGGCGACCGGCGACGGCGCGTTCCTGATGAGCGCCGCGGAGCTCGAGACCGCCGTGCGCGAACGCGTGCCGTTCGTCGTGCTCGTGTGGGTCGACGGCGGCTACGGGTTGATCGGGTGGAAGCAGGACATCCACTTCGGCCGCCGCGCCGCCGTGTCGTTCGGCAACCCCGACTTCGTGCGGTTCGCGGAGAGCTTCGGGGCTCGGGGGTACGCGATCGGCTCGGCCGGCGAGCTGCTTCCCACGCTGCGCAAGGCCCTGGACGACGAGGTCGTGAGCGTGATCGCGGTGCCGGTCGACTACGGCGAGAACGCGCGGCTGATGGCGAGGCTCGGAGAGCTCACCGACGCGATCTAGCGGCGGCGCCGCTCCGGGCTGAACGGGGGCAGCCGATACAATCGAAGGTCAAGCCCAAGCCCCGAACGCGAAGGACACCGTGGGACTCGAAAAGATCCTGGCCGGCGGAAGCGGCCGCAAGCTCAAGCACTACCAGCAGATCTCGCAGCTCGTGAACACCTTCGAGCCCGAGGTCGAAGACCTCAGCGACGAGGAGCTCGCGCGCAAGACCGTCGAGTTCCGCGAGCGCCTCGAGCGCGGCGAGCCGCTCGACGACCTCCTGCCCGAGGCCTTCGCGGCCGTGCGCGAGGCCTCGGTGCGCACGAGCGGCAAGCGCCACTTCGACGTGCAGGTGATGGGCGCCGCCGCCCTGCATGACGGCAACATCGCGGAGATGAAGACCGGCGAGGGCAAGACGCTCACCTCCACGATGCCGGCGTACCTCAACGCGCTCTCCGGCGAGGGCGTTCACATCGTCACGGTGAACGACTACCTCGCGAAGCGTGACTCCGAGTGGATGGGCCCGATCTACCGAGCGCTCGGGGTGAGCGTCGGGTTGATCCAGGCGACCCTCTCGCCCGCGCAGCGCAGGCCCGCGTACGGCTCCGACATCACCTACGGCACGAACAACGAGTTCGGGTTCGACTATCTGCGCGACAACATGGCGATGCGCCTGGCCGAGTGCGTACAGCGCGGGCACCACTACGCGATCGTGGACGAGGTCGACTCGATCCTCATCGACGAGGCGAGGACGCCGCTCATCATCAGCGGCATGGTCGCGGACTCCGCGAAGTGGTACCAGACGTTCGCGCGCGTGGCGCCGCGCCTGTCGCGGGACGAGGACTACGAGGTCGACGAGGCGAAGCATCAGGTCGCGATCACCGAGTCGGGCGTCGCGAAGGTCGAGGAGATCCTCGGCATCGAGAACCTCTACGAGCACGTGAACACGCCGCTCGTGCACCACATGCAGAACGCGTTGCGCGCGAAAGAGCTCTACAAGCGCGACGTGGAATACGTCGTGCAGAACGGCGAGGTGAAGATCGTCGACGAGTTCACGGGCCGCGTGCTCGAGGGCCGCCGCTACTCCGAAGGCCTCCATCAAGCCATCGAGGCGAAGGAGGGCGTGCGGATCAAGGAGGAGAACCAGACCCTCGCCACGATCACCATCCAGAACTACTTCAAGATGTACGAGAAGCTCGCCGGCATGACCGGTACCGCGCGCACGCAGCTCGCGGAGTTCGAGGAGACGTACAAGCTCGGCGTCGTCGAGATCCCCACGAACCAGCCGATGATTCGCGGGGACGACCAGGACCTCATCTACAAGAACGAGGACGCGAAGTGGAACGCCGTGGTCGGCGACATCATCGAGCGTCACGAGCAGGGGCAGCCGATCCTCGTCGGCACCGTGTCGATCGAGAAGTCCGAACGGCTGTCGGGCTACCTCAACCGCCGGGGCGTGCCGCACAGCGTGCTGAACGCGAAGAACCACGAGCGGGAGGCCGTGATCGTCGCGCAGGCCGGACGCAAGGGCTCGGTGACGGTTGCGACGAACATGGCCGGTCGAGGCGTCGACATCCTGCTCGGGGGAAACCCCGAATACCTTGCGCGCCAGGAGATGGCGTCCCGGGGCTACGACAACGACCGGTACCTCATGTTCGAGATGGACGAAGACGAGCAGGCAGCCTACGAGGCCGAGTACGAGCCGCTCGTGAAGAAGTTCCAGGTCCAGACCGACGCGGAGCACGACGAGGTCGTGGGCCTGGGCGGACTGTACGTCCTGGGCACGGAGCGTCACGAGTCGCGACGCATCGACAACCAGCTCCGAGGCCGATCCGGACGTCAGGGCGACCCCGGCGCTTCGCTCTTCTACCTGTCGCTCGAGGACGACCTCATGCGCATGTTCGCGAGCGACCGCGTCGCGAGCATCATGGAGCGCCTGAAGTGGCCCGACGAGGAGCCGATCGCCGCGAAGATGGTCACGCGCGCGGTGGAGAACGCCCAGAAGCAGATCGAGGAGCTCAACTTCGAGCGCCGGAAGAACGTCCTGAAGTACGACGACATCATGAACACGCAGCGCGAGGTGATCTACGGCGAGCGCCGGAAGATCCTCGAGGGGCACGACCTGCGCGAGGAGGCGCTCGAGATGGTCGAGCAGGTCGTCTCCGACGTCGCGGAGACCTACTGCCCGCCGGACGTCTTTCCCGAGGAGTGGGATCGGGACCAGCTGCTCGTGGCGCTCGCCGAGGTCTATCCCGTCACGTCGCGGGCCACGGACCTCGAGGACGTGCGCGACCTCCCCGAGATGCAGGGCCGGCTCGCCGACGAGGCGGTCGCCGCGTACGAGGCGAAGGAGGCCGCGGTGACGCCGGACACGATGCGCGAGCTGGAGCGCGTCGTCCTGCTGAACATCACCGACACGAAGTGGCGGGAGCACCTCTACGAGATGGACTACCTCCAGGAGGGCATCCACCTGCGCGCGTACGCGCAGAAGGACCCGCTCACGGAGTACCGGCGCGAGGCCTTCGAGATGTTCGAGGAGCTCGTGCAGTCGATTCGCGAGGACTTCGTGCGCTACATCTACCGGGTCGAGCTGGTCCGGCAGGACGCGCCGGCGCGGACCCGGGCCGTGCAGGAGAACCGCGGCGAGGTGGAGGCCGGCGTCGGTTCGTCCGCACCGCCGAGCAACCCGAATCAGGCGCGGTCGGACAAGGTGCCGCGCAATGCCCCCTGTCCGTGCGGCTCGGGCAAGAAGTACAAGAAGTGCCACGGCGCGGCCGTGCCCGCGTGATCGATGAGCGCGATGGAGCCGACCGCGCGGTGGTCGGCTCCATCGAGTGAGGCCGAGAGGGGATCGCCTCACGGTGACGGGAGCGGGTGCCTGCCTCCCCCTCCCGACGCCTCGAACCTACGCCGGGCCCACAGGCGAGGTCTGTGTCGGCCGCCACCGCTCTTCGGTGATGTGCGTCACGCGCCGGCTCGATCCGACGCGCTGCTACGATCGCCGCGTGAGCGACCACGGCGAACGACTCGAGAAGCTCTCGGAGCGCGTCTCGGCGGCGAAGGAGTTCCTTTGACGTCGAGGGCAAGCGCGCCCAGATCGCGGAGCTCGAGCAGCAGACCGCGGACACGTCGCTCTGGGACGACCCGGTCCGGGCCCGTCAGCTGACGCAGCGGCTCTCCCGCCTGAGCGGCGAGATCGAGCGCTACGAGTCGCTCGAACGCCGGGTCGCCGACGCGGGGGCGATGGCCGAGCTGTTGGAGGCGGAGGTCGACGCGGAGCTCGATCGGGAGCTCGGCGCCTCGCTCTCCTCGCTCGAGGCCGACATGGAGCGGGTCGAGCTCGCCGCGCTCCTCTCGGGCGAGTACGACGACGCGGACGCCGTCGCCACGATCCAGGCCGGCGCCGGCGGCACGGAGTCGCAGGACTGGGCCGAGATGCTCCTGCGGATGTACTCGCGCTGGGCCGAGACCGAGGGGTTCGCCCTCGAGCTCGACGAGATCCACCCCGGCGAGGAAGCCGGCATCAAGAGCGCCACGATGATCGTGCACGGCGTGAACGCGTACGGCCTCCTCTCGGCCGAACGGGGCGTGCACCGGCTGGTGCGGATCTCCCCGTTCGACGCCCAGAAGCGACGGCACACGTCGTTCGCGCGGCTCGACGTGATCCCGCTGCTCGACGAGGCCACCGAGGACGACATCGAGATCGACCCGAAGGACCTGCGCATCGACGTGTACCGCTCGACCGGGCCCGGCGGTCAGTCCGTGAACACCACGGACTCCGCCGTGCGAATCACGCACCTGCCGACCGGCATCCAGGCGGCGTGCCAGAACGAGCGGTCACAGCTCCAGAACAAGGCCGTGGCCATGCAGATCCTGAAGGCGAGGCTGGCGGAGCTCGCGCGCGAGCAGCACGCCGAGAAGATCGAGGAGCTCCGGGGCGAGCGAAAGGCCGTCGACTTCGGGTCCCAGATCCGCTCGTACGTGCTCGCGCCGTACCAGATGGTGAAGGACCATCGCACCGACGTCGAGGTGGGCGATCCGGGCCGCGTGCTCGACGGCGACCTCGAGCGCTTCATCGAGGCCGAGCTGCGACGGCGCGCTTCCTCGACGAGCTAATCCCGTGACGCGACCCGCGGCGAAGGGCGACCGCACGCGTCTTCTCGTCGCGAGCTTCCTCATGCTGTTCGTAGAGCTCGCGCTGATCCGGGGCGCGGCGGCGAACGTGGTGTACCTGTCGTTCTTTACGAACCTCGTCCTGCTCGCGAGCTTCCTCGGGATCGGGCTCGGGTTCCTCCGCGCGGGCCGGGGGGCGGACGCGTTCGGGCAGGCGCCGGCGCTGCTCGCGGCCCTCGCGGGCTTCGTCCTGCTGTTCCCGGTACGGATCGGGCCGACCGTGCAGGGCGTGCCGCGACTCGAGGGGCTGTTCGACACGCCGGCGATCCCGGAGTGGGTGTCGCTGCCGCTGATCTTCGCCGGGGTCGTGGCGGTGATGGCCGCGATCGCCCACCGGGTCGCGAACCTCTTCGCGGGCTTCGCGCCGCTCGAGGCGTACCGACTGGACGTGCTGGGGAGCGTCGGGGGGATCGTAGCGTTCTCGGCGCTCTCGTTCGTGCAGGCCGATCCGCTTGCGTGGGCGGTCGTGATCGTGGTGGCGTTCGCGCTGCTGCAGCGCGCCGAGCTCACGCGCGCGTTCACCGCGAGCCTGGTGCTGCTGCTCGCCCTCGGCGCCGGCATCTCGCTCGCCCCGCGTGACGCGTGGTCGCCGTATCAGCGCGTGAGCTACCGGCCCGCGAGTCCGGACGGCCGGGTGGCGATCTTCGTGAACAACCGACCGCACCAGACGATGATGCCGCTCGACCTGCTGCTCCGCCTGCACCCCTTCTACGCGTACCCGTACACGCACCTCGTGGGCGGGGGCCCGGGCAGCGTGCTGATCGTCGGGGCGGGGAGCGGGAACGACGTGGCGCTCGCGCTTCGAGAGGGCGCGACCCACGTGGACGCGGTGGAGATCGATCCCGCGTTGCAGCGGCTCGGCGCGCGCTCGCATCCCGAGCACCCGTACGAGGACCCTCGCGTGAGTGTGCACATCGACGACGGCCGTGCGTTCCTCGAGCGCTCGAACGCTCGGTACGACCTGATCCTGTTCGCGCTGCCGGACTCGCTCACGCTCGTGTCGGGACAGGGCGGGCTGCGCCTCGAGAGCTATCTGTTCACGCGGGAGGCGATCGAATCGGTGCGAGACCATCTGGCGCCCGACGGCGTGTTCTCCATGTACAACTACTACCGGCCCGACACGTTCGCGCGCTACGCGGGCACGCTCGCCGAGGTCTTCGGGCACGCGCCGTGCTTCGACGGCGGGCGGGTCGGCGCGAGGACCAGGACGCAGTCCGTGCTCACCGTCGCGCGTTCGCCCGACGGGATCGCCTGCGCCACGCCGTGGGAGCAGTCGGCACCCGCGCCCGAGCCGGCCACCGACGACCATCCCTTCCCCTATCTGCGCGGGCGGACGATCCCCGCGTCGTACGCGATCGCGCTGATGCTGATCCTCCTCGCGTCGGTCGCGATCGTGCGGCGGGGCGCGGGCCGGCCGCTGCGGGAGATGCGGCCGTACCTCGACCTCTTCCTGATGGGCGGCGCGTTCCTGCTGCTCGAGACGAAGAGCGTGGTGCAGTTCGCCTTGCTGTTCGGCACGACGTGGTTCGTGAACTCGCTCGTGTTCGCGGGCATCTTGCTCTCGGTTCTCGCGGCGGTCGAGGTCGCGCGGCGGGTCTCGCTGCCGGGGCCGAGGGTGCTCTTCGGCGCGCTGCTGCTCGCGCTCGTGGTGGCGTGGGCCGTGCCGCCCTCGGCGCTGCTGTCGCTCGCGCCCGTGCCGCGCTTCGCGGCGGCGACCGGGCTCGCGTTCGCGCCGGTCTTCCTCGCGAACCTGATCTTCGCGCAGCGGTTCCGGGACGTGGGCGCCTCGACGATCGCGTTCGGGGCGAACCTGCTCGGCGCGATGGTCGGCGGCGTGCTCGAGTACGCCTCGCTGGTGGTCGGATACCGCGCGCTGCTGCTGCTGGTGGGCGCGCTCTACCTGGGCGCGTTCCTCACGAAGCCGGCTTCCGGCCGCGCGAGCGAGCCCGCCGGGACCTGACCGTCGCCGTCACGACGGCGACGGCCCACGCACCCCACACGACCGCGGCGGCCGCGATCCCTCGCGCGAGCGAGGGATCGCGGTAGGTGAGCCGGACCTCGTGGTCACCCGCCCCCACCGCGATGCCCTGACGGAACCCGTCGGCGGGCAGCACGGCCGCCGCGCGTCCGTCGACGGTGGCGCTCCATCCCTCGTCCCAGTTGTTGCGCACGACGACGATCGACGGTGCCTCGGCGCGCACCTCCACGACCACGTGCTCGGGATCGACCTCCGCGTACGTCGCCGAGCCCGCGCCGGCGCCCGGTTCGGCCGCGAGCCCCGGGTCCGACTCGAGCACCGCCTGGGCCCCCGGGTCGAACCCGGACTGCAGCGACGTCCGGAGCGCCGTGAGTGGATCGCGCACGACCGCCCACCGCGGGGCCACCGAGACCCTCGGCTCCCACCCGTCGACCTGCAGCAGGTTGTAGCCGTTCGCCGACACCGCGACGGTGCCGGAGATTCCGGGAGGCAGCGACTGCCCGACGGGCACGACGAGGTACCGGACGCCGAGGAGCCGCACGTCCGCGAGCGTGGGCTGGTTGATCACCGACGCGTTGTAGAAGACCGAGAGCCGGTTCGTCGCGCGGATGAACGACCAGTACCGCACCGGCTGGACGGGGTTGTAGCCGAGGACGTCGTGGATGCCGAACAGCGTCCCGCGCTCCATCGCGAGCGCCGGCCAGTCGCGGGGGCGCTGCGCGAACAGGTAGCCCTTCTCGAAGTACGCGGCGGGCGGGGCCCAGGTCAGGTAGCGGTCCTGCGTGTCGCGGAGCGCGCGCACGATCGGCGTCTCCCGGAGGAACTCGGAGGTCGGCACCGCCGGCCACCGCAGCACCTGCGGCACGATGTTCGGGTGTTCGCCGCTCTCGAGTCCCATGTAGACCGTTCCGCCCTGATACCCCTGCGCGTAGATCGCGCTGCCGACGAGCTCCGCCGCGAGGATCGAGACCAGCAGCAATCCGGCCCACCTCCGCCCCCTCGCGAGGGCGAGGAACGCGGGCAGAGCGGCCGCGACGCCGATCGCGAGCTGGACGAATCGCTCCGGGTGCGCGCCGACCGCGAGCGGGAGCAGCAGGAAGATCGCGGCCCCGGCCACGACCCACCGAAGGACCGTTCGCCGGTCGGGCGGGCGGTCCCGAAGACCCTGCAGCCCGATCGCCGCGAGCACGGGCGCCGCAACCATCCACACGTAGCGCAACCGTCCCGGGTTGTGCAGGTAGACGTCGCCGTATGGAAGGTCGAGCACGGCAGTCCGGAACCACCTCGCGGTGACGAGCACGTTGAGCGTGAGCGCATACGTGAGCGCCGCCGAGAACCCGAAGGCCCACACGGCGACGCGGTGCCGCCGGTTCCGAAGGGCGAGTGGGATGCAGAGCAGGGTCACCGCGCCGGCAAAGGCCCCGGGGCCCGTGCCGATCGCGAGCGGCCACGCGGCCCACACGCCGTTCGTCTGGATCGCGAGGTCCTGGATGCCCTTCACGCGCTCCTCCGCGAGCGCGCCGTACCCGGCGTGCAGGCTCGATGCCTCGAGCAGGTTCACCCTCGGCAGCAGCACCGCGAGGCTCGCAAGCGGAAGGAACGCAAGGAATCCCACCACGAGGCCGGCCGCGGGCCACGGACGCAGGGATCCGGCGCGGACCCCGGCCACCGCGTGCGCCGTGAGGTACGCGCCCACGAGCAAGGTGCAGATCCCGAGGCCGTGGCTCATGTGCGCCCCGGCGACCTGCGACCAGGCGAGCGCGGCGAGCCCGAGCCACGCGAGCCGCCCCGCGGATCCGTTCGCCTGCCGGTAGCCCGACGCGGCGGCAAGCACGATCGTCGTCCACCCGATCGCCCCGGCGAACGGCATCGCGACGGCGACGATCGAGGTCGCCATCGGCATCGCGAGCGCGAGCCCGCCGAGCGTCGCGGAGAGCCGGCCGAGCGCCTCCTTCCGAAGGAACCAGAACATGCCGAGGCCCGCGAGGAGCGGGTTCACCACGATGAAGGCGCGCATCGCGGTCCCGGGCGAGAGGATCGAGAAGAGCGCCATCGGGGTCGCGTACAGCCACCCCGCCTGCGGATCGGCGGCGAACCGCGTGCCGGTCATCTCGAACGGGTTCCATAGCGGCACGTGGCCGCTCGCGAGCGATCTTCCGAGAAACGAGAACCTCGGCAACCAGAACGCGAGGATGTCGGGATGCTGGTTCGTGACGTACGGCCGGAAGGCGAAGCCGCGCAACGCGAACAGGACGCACGCGACGATCAGCGCGGGGCCCGCGAGCGCGAGCCCGATCTCACGCCAGCGTGCGCTCGGTCCGTCGTGTTGCTCGCCGGCTTCCGGCGCTTCTTCGGCGCGCACGACGGTCTCCACCCGGGCAGCGTACGGGAACGTCCCACCATCCGAGGGGGCCTTTGGTAGGGTGACCAGGCTCTTTCGTCCGCTCGCGCGCGGAGACCCTTGGCCATGATCAGTCTTCAACATGTCACGAAGGTGTATCGGAACGGCGTAACCGCCCTCACGGACGTGTCCGTGGAGATCGAGAAGGGCGAGTTCGTCTTCGTGGTGGGACCATCCGGTTCCGGGAAGTCCACGCTCATCCGCTTGCTGCTGAAAGAGGAGGAGCCCTCGAAGGGCGACGTGTTCATCGCCGGCAAGCACCTCAACAAGTACTCGACCTGGAAGGTGCCACACCTGCGCCGGAACATCGGCACGGTCTTCCAGGACTACAAGCTGCTCACCGACAAGACGGTGTTCGAGAACGTGGCGTTCGCGCTCGAGGTGATCGGCAAGCAGAAGATCGTCATCGACCAGCGCGTGCCCGAGGTGCTCGACTACGTGGGCCTCGGGGAGAAGCTCAACAGCTACCCCGACGAGCTCTCCGGCGGCGAGCAGCAGCGGGTCTCGATCGCGCGCGCGTGCGTGAACCGGCCCCTCGTGCTGCTCGCCGACGAGCCAACCGGCAACCTCGACCCGAGCACGTCGGTCGACATCATGCGGCTGCTCGACAAGGTGAACCGGATCGGCACCACGGTCGTGATGGCCACGCACGATCAGGCCATCGTCGACGCGATGCGCAAGAGGGTCGTGGAGCTCGAGAAGGGGCAGGTCGTGCGCGACCAGGCGCGCGGCGTCTACAGCTGATGCGGCTGGACTATTACTTCCGCGAGACCGCCACCGGTCTCCGGCGCAACGGCATCGTGGCGTTCGGCGCGGTCTCGACGTCGTTCATCGCGCTGTTCCTGTTCGGGCTCGCGCTCTTGATCTACCGCGAGCTCAACCTCGTGATCTTCAACGTCACCGAGAACGTGGAGGTGGCCGTCTACCTGAAGGACGGGCCCGACCACAGCGACCCACCGCAGGACACGGTCGTGAGGCTCACGGGCAAGCTCGCGTCGCTCCCCGCCGTCGCGAGCGTCACCTACCAGTCGAAGGACGAAGCCTACGAGCGCTTCAAGGAGCTGTTCGCGGGCAAGCCGGTGTTCACCGAGAACGTCTCGCCCGACGCGATCCCCGCGTCGCTCCGCGTCCACCTCACCGATACGGGGCTCTTCGATCAGATCAAGGCCGCGCTCGACTGCAACGACCAGCAGCAGCCGAACGGCAGCACGAAGCTCGTTTGCACCGAACCGGGGGTCGATACGATCGCGGACTTCTCGACGCTCCTCGAACAGCTCACGCAGATCACGCGGCTGTTATCGCTCGGCGTCCTCTCGATCGCGATCGTCATGCTCTTCTCCGCGATCGTCCTCATCGCGAACACGCTGCGGATGGGGATGTTCGCGCGACGTCGGGAGATCGGCATCATGCGGCTCGTCGGCGCCACGAACTGGCGGATCCGGATCCCGTTCCTCATCGAGGGCATGGTGGAGTCGCTCGTGGGCGCGGGGCTCGCCGTGCTCGCGCTCTTCGTGCTGAAGGTGACGGTGATCGACGGGCTCAGCGGGCAGATCCGCTTCTTCCCGTTCGTCCGCAACAGCGACGTGCTCGCGGTCGCGCCGTGGATGCTGCTCGCGAGCGTCTTCGTCGCGATCGTCGCCGGCACGATCGGGATCCGCCGCTTCCTGGACGTCTAGCACCGCCGTGGCGCGCCGCGACGAGGAACGCACGGTCGCGTCGAACCGCCGCGCACGGCACGACTATCAGATCCTCGAACGCTTCGAGGCCGGCATCGCGCTCACGGGATCCGAGGTGAAGTCGCTGCGCGCCGGCCGCGCCTCGCTGAACGAGGCCTTCGCGCGCGCGCAAGGCAACGAGGTCTGGCTGGAGGGCCTGCACATCCCTCCCTACGAGCAGGGGGAGAAGCGCGGCTACGATCCGCTCCGCGCCCGCAAGCTCCTGCTGCACCGCAAGGAGATCGCGCGGCTCGTCGGCAAGCAGAAGGAGCAGGGCCTCGCGCTCGTGCCGATGCGGATCTACTTCACGCACGGCCTCGCGAAGCTGGAGCTCGGCCTGGGGAAGGGAAAGCGCGAGTACGAGAAGCGCCAGGCGATCGCGAAGCGCGAGCACGAGCGCGAGATGCAGCGGGCCTCGGGACGCCGCCGCTGATCGGTCTTCAGTCGCGCCGCCGACCGGCCGTATACTCGAAGGACAATTCCATATGGGGGTGCACTGGCTTCGACTCGGACGTTCATCGTCTGGGTGAAGCGGGCCGAGGTCCCGGATGCCTCGTTAAACGCCGGACCAACACAAGCGCCGATAACTACGCGCTCGCTGCTTAAGTAGTTAAGTAGCCGCCCCCCTCGGGCCGCCTGCGACCGAGGGACGGGCGTCGTGAGCAGGCTCACGGCGGCGATTCCGCCCGGGGGTCGCCGCCGGACATCGAACCCGGGCTGGCCGAGAGGTCCTCCGCCTGTGGGAGCCTCGAGGCGAGAACGATCCACAGGCTGCGCCCGGAGAAGCCCCAGTCGGTCGCCCGAGGACGCGGGTTCGATTCCCGCCACCTCCAAGAGCGCTCAGTCGCGCGAAGCGCCTGAGGGTTGTTGGGGGTGCCTCAGTTGACTCCGTAACGACGAATGATCTCTCTGGCCCAAGCTAGGGCGTCGTCGGCTCGGATGCCCGTTGGCTGGGGTCTCACCCAGAGCTCCAGATTCTCGGGCGGTTGTCGTCCTTGACTCCGTTACGGTGATGGACACTCTCGTCGGGCGTGAGATGCCGTCCGAGTTGGTCTTCCATCACGAGGATGTGTTGGAAGACGTATCCGTTGGACTTCGCTCGAGGATGGTCCGGTCTTCGCACCATGACGTAGCCAGCCTTGTGTCTCGTTGTGCCTCCTCGCCAATTGCCGTTGAACTCGTTGCCACTGTCTCGACAGCTCGAACATGTGGCCGACCTGAGCTGCTTTGATCGCCCACAAGCGCAGGTGTCCCGTGACCGGCACGCGGGGCAGCGTCGATGTCTGCTAGAAGGTCGGAAGTCGCGCTCGCACGAGGAACAACGGCGCACGCCCCCAAGGTTAGGGGTTCACCGGATTGGGGTCCGTGAACTGCATCACACTTCTCGTCAAATGCCTTGACGGCACTGCGACCGCTAGGATGAGCGGACTTTGCAAAGCCGTCGCCAAGGGGTCGGATGTATCGAACGCTCGCGCTGACGGGCGTCGCACTCGTCGTCACCGCCTCGGCATTGGTCGCCTGTACCGGCAACTCCGGCACCAGCGCGACTCCTAGCACCAGCACCGGATCGACGGTGCCGCCGCCCGAAGGTGGGCGTCCGAACGTCGTCGTCATCCTCACGAACGATCAGCGCTGGGACTCGCTGTGGGCGCTGCCGAACGTCCAGCGGACGCTTGTAAAGAAGGGCACGACGTTCGAGAACATGTTCGTCGTCAATCCATCCTGCTGTCCCAGCCGGTCCAGCATCCTCACCGGGCTGTACTCGCATTCCACGGGTGTGTGGCGGAACCACGCTCCGCACGGTGGGTTCGAGTCGTTC
>DATBIS010000086.1:0-11854 GCA_036556805.1 Actinomycetota bacterium
CCCGAGAGGAGGGCACCATGACCGATGAGTCCGAGACCGAGGAGAAGAAGGGCGGGTTCTTCCGCAAGCTGCTGAAGCTGGCCTTCATCGGCGCCATCGTGGCGGCGGTCGTCCAGTTCGTGAAGCGCCGCCGGGGCTCCGACCTCGACGACACGGAGTGGCAGGAGCTGCCCCCGCCCGCCGGCGGCTAATCGCTTGACCGAGGACCCCTGGGACCGGGCGCGGGCCGCCGCGGCCGCGGCCGGGGTTCGGCTCGCCCCGCTGACGTCGCTCGAGGACTGCGACCGGCTCCTCGACGTGATGATCGCGACCTGGGGCAACCACCAGTTGCTGCCGCGGGAGACGCTCCGGGCGCTGGGGGAGAGCGGCAACGTGCCGTGGGGCGCCTTCGAAGGCGACGAGCTGATCGGGTACGTCCTGGACTGGATCGGCGCCGGCCCGGAGGGGCTGCACGTCCACTCCCACATGCTCGCCGCGAAGCCGGCGCGCCGGCATCGCGGCGTCGGGTACGCACTCAAGCTCGCGCAGCGTGCGAAGGCGCTCGAGCGCCACGTCCACGTGGTGCGCTGGACGTTCGACCCGTTGGTCGCGCGCAACGCGTACCTGAACCTCGCGAAGCTCGGTGCGATCGCCGACCACTTCGCCCGGAGCTTCTACGGCGAGATGACCGACGTCCTCAACGAGGGCGATCGCAGCGACCGCCTCCTGGTGCGCTGGGACCTCGACCGTGAGCCGCCGGAGCCGGTCCAGGTCCCGCAAGCCGAAGGTCTGCCGGTGGTCCTGCGGCGAGGGAAGGGCGAGCAGCCGCTCCGAGGAGACGCCCCCGGATCGATCGGCTCCAGGCTTGAAGTCCCGCCGGACCTCGCGGAGCTGAAGAGCACCGTGCCGGCGTCCGCCGCGGCCTGGCGCGACGCGGTCGCCGACGCGTTCGAGGCGTGCTTCGCGGCCGGCCTCGTCGCGACCGGCTTCGACCGCGAGCGCTCGAGCTACGTGCTGGAACCCGAGGCCCGTCGCCGGTGACCCGCGTTCGCGCCGTCGAGCTCCGCCTGGTCGGGCTGCCGCTCGTGCGCCCGTTCCGGACGTCGTTCGGCGAGACCACCGAGAAGGTCTGCATCCTCGCGCGCGTGGAGACGGACGACGCCGAGGGGTGGGGCGAGTGCGTGTGCGACGCCGACCCCGGCTTCTCGGAAGAGTTCAACGGCGGCGCCTGGCAGGTGCTGCGCGAGTTCCTCGCGCCCGCGCTCTTCCGCGCGGGAGACCTGGCGCCTACCGACCTCGATGGTGTGTTCGCGTTCGTCCGCGGCAACCCGATGGCGAAGGCGACGCTGGTGAACGCGTTCCTCGATGCGTGGTTGCGCGCCGAGGAGCGCTCGCTCGCAAGCTATCTGGGCGCCGACCGCGATCGCGTGGCGTGCGGCGTGTCCGTGGGGATCGCCCCTGACGCCGCGACGCTGGTCGAGCAGGTCGAGGCCTACCTCGCCGACGGCTACCGCCGCATCAAGCTGAAGATCGAGCCGGGCGCGGACGTGGAGCGCGTGCGGGCCGTTCGCGCCGCGAACCCCGACACCCTGCTGTCCGTCGACGCGAACGCCGCGTACGCGCTCGACGACGTCGAGACGTTCCGCGAGCTCGACCGGCTGGGCCTGCTGATGATCGAGCAACCGTTGCACCACGACGATCTCGTCGACCACGCGAAGCTGCAATCGATGCTCGAGACCGACCTCTGCCTCGACGAGTCGATCCGGTCCGCGGACCGGGCCGCGGCGGCGCTCGAGCTCGGCTCGTGCCGCATCGTGAACATCAAGCAGGGCAGGGTGGGCGGCGTGCTCGAAGCCGTGCGCGTCCACGACGTGGCGCAGGCCCAGGGCGTGCCGGTGTGGTGCGGCGGGATGCTCGAGACCGGGATCGGCCGCGCGACGAACCTCGCGGTGGCCGCGCTGCCGGGGTTCACGCTTCCTGGAGATACGAGCCCATCAAGCCGATACTTCGAGGAGGACCTCACCGAGCCGCACGTCATGGCCGCCGACGGCACCATGGAGGTGCCGCAGGGCCCTGGGATCGGGATGGACCCCCGCCCCGGCCGGCTCGAGGCGTGCACGCTCGAGCGGGAGACGCTTCGGCCCTAAAGGAGCCGTTGCCCGGCCGCGATACCGTTGGAGCAGCGAAACCTCGAAGACGAAGGAGCCCGCATGGATCCCCAGCCGCCAGACGACCGGGAGCCACCCGACTCGGCCGCCGCGATGCCCCCGCCTCCCGCGGAACCCTCGCCCGCCGGCTCTCCGCCGTGGACGGCGTCGAGCGAACACGACGTGGAGTCGCCGGTCGCACCACCCCGCCGCCGCGGCCGAACGCTGATCGCGATGGTGGTCGCGGCCGGCCTCGTGCTGGGGGGCGGCGCGGCCGCCGCGGCGTTCCTCGTGATGCGGGGCTCGCCGGATCGCATCGTGCACATGATCCCGTCGACCGCCGACGTCGTGGTCACCGCCTACCTGGACCCAGCAGCCTCGCAGAAGGCGAACCTGCTGGCGCTCGCGCAGAAGTTTCCGGCGCTCACCGAGAACGGCGGCGTCGGGGCCGCCGTGAACCGCGCGATCGACGAGGCACTCGCCGTCAGCGGGATCACGCACGCCGACGTGCTGCCGTGGCTCGGATCGCAGATCAGCACGATCGTCTCGTTCGATCCCGACTCATTCCGGCCCTCGTACGCGGTCCTCATCGACACCGACGACGCCGACGCCGCGGACAAGACCCTCACGAAGCTCACCGAGCAGGAGTCGCTCGAACCCCATACGTACAAGGGCGTCGAGACGCACGTCGGCTCCGACGGCGCGTGGGCGATCGTCGACGGCGTCGCGGTGCTCACCGACGACGCCACGCTCCTCACGACGATCATCGACACCTCGAACGGCGACGCGGGGGCGATCGTCGACGACGAGCGGTTCGAGTCGACGCTCGCGGCGCTGCCCGAGGCGAAGCTCGGGTACGTCTACGTGAACCCGGCGCGCGTCCTGCAGCAGTTCACGGCCACGGCGGCGGGGCTGGGCCTCGACGGGTCGTCGGCGCCGGGCCTCGCGGCGATCGAGGCCTACCGATCGATCGGGGTCTCGCTCTCCGCCGCGGCGGACGGGATCGCGATCGACGTGACCGTCCGCCTCGACCCCTCGAAGCTCGACGCGGCGACGAAGGAGTTGCTGGACGCGCCGACCCACGACAACGCGATGCTCGGGTTGGTGCCCGGCGACGCGTACGCGGTGTTCTCGCAGGAGAACGTCGACCGCTCGCTGCAGCAGGCCCTCGAACAGATCTCGACGGTCGCTCCCGGCGAGATCCCTCCCCAGTTCAGCGTGAACGAGTTCCTGTCGTCGCTCACCGGCGACGTGGCGCTCGAGGTGAGCCCCGGGGCCGAGGGGCCGGTGGGCGCCGCGGTGCTGCTCGGCATCGACACGACCGCCCCGGCCCAGAAGACGCTCGACGAGCTCGCTCAAACCATCGTGCCGCTGCTCGAGTCGGAATACGCGGCCCCGTCCCTCTCGAAGCACGACGTCAAGGAGCTCGAGAAGCTCGGGGTCGATCCGAGCGAGTTCGAGACTCCCCAGCCCTCGATCCATTGGCGCTCGACGAGCTACCAGGGCGTCACGATCACGTACCTGGACCACTCGGACCTCGCGCCGCTCGGGATCGCGCCGGCCTACGCCGTCCTCGACGGGGCGGCCGTGATCGCGTCGGACCCGGGGGAGATCGAGCGGATCATCAACGTGCAGAACGGCGGGGCGGCCGTCACGGGCGCCCCCGGATACCTCGACGCCGCGGGTCGCGTACCCGGGGGAGCGAGCGCGTACGTCGACATCGAGGCCGTGGTCGCGGCCGTGCGCGGAGTGCTCCCCGCAGAGGCTCAAGCGGCTTTCGACCAAGACGCCGGGCCGAACCTCGCGCCGGTGAAGACCGTCGTGACGGGCACGGAGAACTCGTCGAGCGGCTCGACGACGAGGATCTTCGTCGTCATCCGATGAAAAGAGTGACAAGAAGCCGCTCGTCGACTTGACCGCCACCGGCCGGACCCCGTAGGGTTCGCCTCGAGAAGCCGCTGGAGCCCTCGGGTTCCGGCGGTTTCTCATATCTACGCCCGCATCCTTGAGCCCGGCCCGCTCTCGCGCGACGATGACGGCAGCGCCGGCCCGACCAGCCGGACCTTCCCATGAAGAAACGCACCGTCCGCGCCGAAGAACTCGAGATCGTCGACGACGAGGGCAACGTCCGGCTTCGTCTGGGGCTGTCGAACGACGACTCGCCGTTCCTCTCGCTGCACGATCCCGGCGGTCGCGTGCGTGCGCGCTTCGGGCTGTCGGCCGACGGGTCCGCCGGCCTCGCGATCGGCGACGAGGAGGGAAAGGTGCGCGCCACGCTCGGGCTCTCCTCCGACGGTTCGGCCTCCCTGGCCTTCGGGGACAAGAACGGCCGGATCCGGGCGAAGTTCGGGCTGGCCGCGGAGACGTCGCCGACCTTCGGGATGCAGGTGAAGGACGGTGAGCTCGCCGAGGTGTACTCCGTCGCCGAGCAGGGGTCGCCGACGATGGGCCTGTACGACAAGGGCGGCAAGGTCCGCGTGCGGATGGGCCTCGCGTCGGAAGGCGCGCCGGTGCTCCGGCTGCTCGACCGGGACGGGGGACTCCGCGCCGTCGTTGGGCTCGCGAACGACGGCAGCCCCTTCATCCAGTTCGTGGACGACGCGAAGTCGCCGACCTGGACGATGCGATGACGGGGTGGTGGGCTGCGGCCTTCGTCGTCCAGTGGATCCTGCTGGTGGTGGTCGCCGTCGTGGTGGTTGCGCTCGCGCGCCAGGTCGGCACCTTGCACCTTCGGCTCGGCCCGCGCGGCGCGCTGGAGCTCGACGACGAGGGCCCAGCGCTCGGCGAGGCGCCGGCGCCGGTCGCCGCACAGCTGTACGACGGTGGACGGGCACCGATCGGCGGCCCGGGGCCGCTTCGGCTGGTGATGTTCGCATCGCCGACGTGTCCGATCTGTCTGGACGTTCTGCCGGCGATCCCCGCGGCCGCGACCGCGGCCGGTGCCGTCCCCCAGATCGTGCACGACACCGAGGCCGAGGGCGCGTGGTCGGTGCCCGGGACCCCCTTCTTCGTCGTGCTGGATCGGCTTGGGGTCGCTCGTGCGAAGGGCACGGCGGACACCCTCGAGCAGGTCGAAGGGCTGCTCGACACGGCGCGGGACCGCATGGAGGAGACGCGGTGGGCGAGCTGACCGGCTCGGCGTCGAGGGCGCTCGCGCAGCGGACGAGCCGCCGAGGGTTCATCGGCAAGCTCGGGCGCGGCGTGGTCGCGCTCGCCGGCGGCGGACTCGTCGCGGCCGCCCTCGCTCCGGAGCGCGCGGGCGCTCATCACATCTGCGGCCACACCTTCACGACCGGCTCGTGCCCGCACCCGTACAAACCGCTGTCGCGCGTGGACAAGTTCGGCTACCCCGTGCACCCGGACTACGGCTATCCGGTGGACGACGAGGGCGACCTGTTCACCGATCCGGACACGCAGGAGCGCACGAAGACGTGCGAGGAGTACGTGCACACGAAGTACACGTTCGTGAAACACCCGAAGTACGGCGGCGGCTGGACGCGGTGCTGCACCGGCCGGCTTCGCCACATCCAGGACTGCTGCTCGCACTCGAAGATCCGGATCAACGGCGACGCGTCCGTGCACGGGTACTGCCCGGGCAACCTGCGCGTGTTCTGCATCACGTACCGCGAGCTGAACGTCACGTGCTGACGGCCCCGCTCGTCGTCGCGCTCGCCGCGTCCTCGGCGATCGCCGGCTGGTCGGCACTCTACGGTCCCTGAGGCCTGTCGATGGCGGAGTCCATCGCCCCCGTCGTGTACGGGGATCGGAGAACGTGGCGGGCGGCGCTCGCGCTGCACGCGGCGGGCGCGACGCTCGCGGCGGCGGCGTGGGGGGCGGCGCTCGGCTGGGCCGGGTCGGCGCTCGGTGCGCCCTGGGGCGTCGCGAGCCTCCTCCTTGTTGCGGTCGCGGGTGCCGCGTACGCGCTGCGCGAGGTCGTCCCGGCGTTCGCCCTCCCGATTCCCCAGGCGCGCCGCCAGGTGCCGGACTGGTGGCGCACGTTCTTCTCGTGGCCGGCGTCGGCCGCGCTCTACGGGGCCGGCCTCGGCGTGGGCTTCTTCACCTATCTCGCGCACGGCGCGCTGGTCGTGGTGGCGATCGGCGCCGCGGCGGGGGGGCGGCCGTCGCTGGGAGCCGTCGTGCTCGCGCCCTTCGGGCTGGCGCGCGGCCTGTCTCCCGGGGTGGCCCGATCCGTGACGACCGCCGACGACGGACGCCGGCTCGTCGATCGCCTTGCTGCGTCGGCCGCCGGGCGACGCCGCCTTGTGAACGCGATCGGCCTCGGGGTCGTGGCGGCCGCGGCGTTGGCCGGCTTGGCGCGAGCGCGGCCGCCCGACCCGGGTGCGTGGTCGCGTCTTGCGGCGGCCGCGCTCGCGCTCACCTTCGCATGGGCCGCCGTTGCGAAACTGGTTGCGCGACGTCGCTGGATCCGGACGCTCGAGGCGCAGCGGCTCCCCTCGCCGCTCGTCGCCGTCGCGATCAGCGGGGTCCCGCTCGCCGAGCTCCTCGTGCCGGCGTTCGTGATGCTCGGGCTCCCGCGCGCCGCCGCGTGGTGGGCGATCCTGCTGCTCGTCGCCTTCACCGCCACGGCGCTCCGCGCAGCCCGCGAGCGCGGCGGAACCGTGCCGTGCGGCTGCTTCGGCGGCCGGGACAGCGTGGATGTGCGCGTGGCCGCCGCCCGCAACGCGTTGCTGGCGGGAATCGCCGCCTTCGTCGCCGCGATCGCCTCGGACGCGCCCCTGCTCGGTCACCTCACCCGCCCGACCGCCGGAGATGCGCTGCCGGCCACCCTGGTCGCGGGCGGGATCGCCGTCGCGGTCGCCACGAGCTGGCGCGCGGCCGCCTGGCTCCGCCGGGGGAGCAGGGTGTGAGGCGCCTGAGCTCGGTCCTCATCGCGGGCCTGTTCCTCGCGGGCGTCACCCTCACCGCGTGGGCGGCGCTCGTGACCGTGCAGGATCCCAACGACACGCAGGGCCTGTTCGACGTGCGCACCGTGCGGTTCGACCCGGAGCGCCCGCCCGAGTGGACCGTGATCACGTTCGGCTCGTGGACGACGAAGGGTGTGTGGGACAAGGGCTACGTGCTCGTGTACCTCGACACGTTGGGCAACCACGACCCGGACTACTTCGCGCTGATCCGCTCCGACGGCGACGACATGAGGGCGGACCTCTATCGGGACCTCGCGAACGACCGTCTGCTCCGTCACCTGATCGTATGGCGGAACGGCTCGCATCAGGTCTCGGTGAGGATCCCGTTGCGGTTCGTGAAGATCGGCCCCAAGCGGACGCTCTACCGTTGGTCGGCCCTCACGCTGTACACGAGCGCGAACTGCAAGGTGCCCTGCATCGATCTCGTGCCGGACGACGGGATGGTCGACGAGACGCTCAGCCCGTCGCCGACTCCGACGCCCACGCCGACCTCGCCGGGCGCGTAGCTGTATCGAACGTCACGCCGCTTTCGTTCCTCCCGACACATCGCGCCGCATGCCCGCCGGTGTTTGCTGCACGAAGAGGTGTCGAAGAGGAAGGGGGAGACACCATGAGCGCCACCGGAACCGCCATCCAGATCGAGCGGGGACGTCCTCGCGGAGCGGCCTTGATCCTTACCGCGGTGCTCGCAGCCGCGCTCGGGGTCGGCTTCTTCGCCGGCCGCATCAGCGACTCCACGCCGGCCTCGACCGGCGTCGCGGTCACCGTGCCGGCCGCGGGAACGGCCACGGGCGGGGCCGCCGTGAAGGGCGATGCCGTCTCGGTCGGGAGCACCGGCAGCCCGGCGATCGGAGGCTTCGCGCCGCACCTGCCGAAGCGCGGGGAGGCAAGCGAGCCCCAGAACCAGGGCGGCTACGCGAACAAGCACCTGCCGAAGCAGTGGCACCTGTAGCAGCGACGGCATCGGTCCTCCCGCGAATCCCCGGGGCCTGCGGCCCCGGGGATTCGCTCTGCTACGGTGGACCACCATGGATGGATCCCTGCTTCGAGACGCGTATGCGCATCACGTGTGGGCGTCGGTCAGACTCATCGACGCGTGCATGGCCCTGAACCCCGACCAGCTGGAGATCTCGCCGAACGGCACGTACGGATCGATCCTCGACACCGTGCGCCATCTCGTCGGCTCAGACCGTTGGTACTTGCTCGTCCTCACGGAGGACGGCGTGCCGACCATCGACGAGGACCACATGGACCTCGCGGAGCTTCGGGCCGCGATGGAGGCCGACGGCGGCTACTGGTCGGACTTCTTGGATCGGGACCTCGATCCCGCGCGAGTGATCGTGAGGAAGCGGCACGACGGGTCGGAAACGCACGCGCCGTTGGGGATCCGCCTCGCGCAGGCGGTGCACCACGGCACCGATCATCGCAGCCAGGTTTGCACGGCGCTCACGGTGCTCGGCATCGAGCCGCCGGCGATCGACGTGTGGGACTTCGCCGAGAGCGAGGGCCGGCTCACGGAGATCGAGCCGACCGGCGAGGGGCCGCGGAACAGCGGATGAGCCCGCACCGGGTGCGATACTCGTTCGGAGTCCCGGGGGACGTAGCTCAGCTGGTAGAGCACCTGCTTTGCAAGCAGGGGGTCGGCGGTTCGAGTCCGCTCGTCTCCACCCGGCGCTAGGCGGTGGCCCGGTCCCCGAGCTTCGTGTTGACTACGTGATCGAAGAGCCCCAGGTCGTCGGGCTCGACCACGATCGCGGTCATCCTCACCTCGGCGTCGAAGCGGATGCGCACGCGGAGCGTCATCGCGACCTCGTGCTCGGGGCCGAGGACGTTCACGTCGTGGCGCACGACCAACTGGTCCCCTTCGTGCAGGAACGAGAGGTGGCTCTCTTGGGAGTCGAGAACCTGCCGGAGCGCGAGGATGCCTCGGCTCACGTCGGAGTGACCCCGGTAGGCACCCGCGAGCCACGAGGTCCCGGGTAGCTCCATGGCCACGTCGGAGACCATGCTGCGCTCGATCACCGCGAGATCGTGTCGAACGAACGCCCGCATGTTCTCGAGGAACCGGGCCTCGCGCAGCTCCTGGACGAGCGCGGATGCCATGGGAAGGGGATCGGAAAACCGCTCCCAAGGCTTGAACGGCCCGACAGGCTCCTGGCGGCCGGCCGCGCCGAACGGCGTAGGCTGAGGCCGTGACGACCCGCCGACGGACGCGCCGCGTGATCGCGGGCGCGGTGCTCCTCACGCTCGTGCTCACGGTACCCGCGCTCGCGGCACAGCCTCCCTACCGCTCGTCCGTGGAGAAGCTCGACGCGGGGACCAAGGCGCTCATGAAGGAGAACTCGTGGCATCCCGGATGCCCGGTGCCGCTCAAGAAGCTTCGTCTCGTGCGCGTGAGGTTCTGGGGGTTCGATCACGATGCGCACATGGGTCAGCTCGTGGTGCATCGACAGTGGGCGAGCGAGATGCGTATCGTCTTCCGAAAGCTGTACAACGCGAAGTTCGCCATCCGCCGCATGCGGCTCGTCGATCACTACGGCGCAGACGACGATGTATCGATGAAGCACGACAACACGTCGGCGTTCAACTGCCGGTTCGTCGCCGGAACGACGACCTGGTCACAGCATGCCTTCGGTCGGGCGATCGACATCAACCCGGTGGAGAACCCCTACGTCAACGGCGACGACGTGAGCCCGCCCAACGGCGAGAAGTACGCGGACCGCTCGCTGCACAAGCGCGGCATGATCCACCTGCACGACGTGGTCTGGCACGCGTTCGACGACATCGGCTGGGGCTGGGGCGGCACCTGGTCCGGCGCACAGGACTACCAGCACTTCTCCTCGACCGGCACCTGAGCCGTCTTCCCCGATCGCCCGAGGTCGCGAGGGTTCCGTCCGGGCTTTCGGCCTCCTCCGAAATCCGTACGACGAGCGTCGATCCGCCGCTCAGGGTTCGAAGCGTTTCTGTCGAAGAACTAGGCGTCGGGTCCGCCCCGGCCGTTCGGTCGCGGCGGTTGTTTGGCGATCGGAGACTGCGTGACGGACACGAGGCGGGGCGGAGGGCTGCGGGCAGGACGGAAGTGGTTCATCGGCCTCGCGATCGGAGCGGTCGCGGCGGCGGCGGCCACGACGTTCCTCCAGAGCAGCGCGCTCCAGCAGGCGCGCGACGGGGCCGAAACTCGTGCGAAGGCGTACGTCCCCCACGTCATCGAACCGATCTTCGGCAAGGACAAGCCCAACGGGCCGATCGACGGCCAGGTCAAGGCGGATCTCACCACCCAGCTGGACGCCGCCATCCTCGGCGTCGACGAGGTCGTCGAGCGCGTGCGCGTCTGGTCGCCCTCCGGGGAGCTCTGGTACTCGACCGACGACGCGGACGAGGTGGGCGAGACGAAGAGCGGCAACCCCGCGGCGATCAAGTCCACCACGAAGGGCGACGCGAACGCCCTGGCAACGCTCACGTCCGGACCCGAACCCCGGCTCACGATCTTCGCGCCGCTGCGGGTCGCCGGACCCCCGTCGGCGTCCGTGGAGATCGACGACAACTTCGCAGCGCTCCAGGCGAGGGCGAAGAAACCCTGGACGACGGCGCGTACGGGCGCGATCGCGCTTGCGGCGCTGTTCGGCCTGCTCTCGTTGCTGTCGCTTGCGGCGACCGGTCGTCCCGCCGGGCGCGCGATGCCGGTGCGAGCGTTCCTCGGGGAGGACGGCCCGTCCGCCGAGTCCAAGACGAAGGAGCAGCCCTCGAAGCAGGAGGAGGCCGCCGCGGCGCCCTCGAACCGCGAGTGGGAGCGCATGCAGTCGAAGCTCGACAAGGCGGAGGCCGGGAGGAAGGCCCTCGAGGTCGAGCTCGAGCAACTGCGCCTGCAGATCAGCAACGGGCACGACCAGTCGAGTGTGCGGGTCCGCGAGCTCGAGGAGCAGCTCGAGGCCGCCACCACGCGGATGCGCGAGATCACCGCGTTCACGCCGGCGAGCGAGCATCAGGACCGCATCCGGGACCTCGAGCAGCAGCTCTCGGAGGCGACGACGCGGGCGAAGTCCCTCGAAGCGAAAGCGCTCGACCTCACGAGCAACGTCGCCCACAGCGAATCGATGGCGCAGCGCCTGCAATTCGAGGCCGAGGAGGCGCGCCGGGAGCTCGCCACGGTGGCCTCGAGGATCGCGGCGGCCGAGACGCGCGCCTCCGAGGCGGAGCTGAAGGCGACCGAGGCCGAGACCGCGAAGGGCGACATCAAGGCGAAGCTCGACGCGCTGCAGGAGGAGCTCCGCTGGAGCCAGGCGCAGCAGACGGAGACCCAGCCCATCCTGCAGGAGGCGTCGGGCCGGCTGCAAGAGGCGAAGTCCCGCGCGGACGAAGCCATCGCGCGCGCGACGAAGATGGAGGAACGGGCGCTGGACGCGGAGGCCGCCGCGACGAAGCTCGAGGAGCGTGTCGCGCGTGCGGAGGAGCGGGCCGCGGCCGCGGAGGCCCGGGCGGCGGAGCCGGCCGACCAGGCACCGGGGGAGCGCGTGGCCGAGCTGGAGCGGCTGCTGGAGGACTCGGTGAAGAAGGGTGAGGAGCTCGCCGAGCGCGCGAGCGAGCTCGAGCTGCGCCTGAAGGGGTCCTCGGACGCGACGGTGAAGGCGATTGCGAACGCGGACGCCGTGGCGTCGGAGCTGGCCGAGGCCAAGGCCACGCTCGCCGAATTGCAATCGAACGCGTCCGGCGCCGACACCCGTGCCGACGAGCTCGCAGCGAAGCTGGAGGCCGCCGAGGGGAGCGTCCGCGAGCTCACACAGGAGGCCGAGCGGCTTCGCGCGG
>DATBIS010000087.1:0-24333 GCA_036556805.1 Actinomycetota bacterium
GCTCCAACACGTTGCGTGCGTCTCTGCACCATGCGAGCCGACGCGGCGGCAGCAGGCGCGTTCGGAGCACGCGGTCGTTCCGATCGAGGAACGCCACGAGGATCGCGAAGCGCATGCCGAACGTGTGAACGCTGCGGGCGCCCTCGAAGAGCATCCCGTGGCCGGGGACGAGCGAGTCGCGGCCGAGCAGCCCGCGTCGACGCTCTCGTCTCGACTCAGGGATCTCGACGACGAACGGGCCGAGCCTGGATCGCCGCACGATCGCACGGTAGCGTCGCCCACCGACACGGGCGGGCGGGCCGCGCTCGTATCAGGTCAGCGTCTCGGCTGCGGTTCCGCCGAGCTCTTCGATCAACGATCGCGTTCGAGCCGCGGACACGATGTCCTCACGGTGTTCGAAGAGTTCGAGCGCATGCTCGAGGGTCGAGACCGCCTCGTCCCGCCGCTCGGCCAGGCGCAGGACCTCGGCGCGATCCAGGAGGACCGCCGTCCGGTCGATCGAGTACAGGGTTGCCTCGAAGTACGTGACGGCTTCCCGAGCCATCCTCTCCGCCTCCTCGAGCCGTCCTTGCCGCGCCAGAACCTTGGACAACGCGCCGAGGCCCGTGTACCGCGACCAGTCATCGTCGGCCTCGGCGGCCGCTCGTGCCAGTTGCTCGGCGTCGTCGAAGCGCCCGAGCGCATAGAGCGTCTGCGACAACCACGCCGACATGATCTTGAGGGGCAACCCCATTCGCTCGATCTGCTCGTAGCCCTCGGCAAGAACGTCGAGCGCCTCCGCGGTCTGGCCGGCCAGCATCTTGACGTCCCACACGATCTCGGCACGGGACCAGTAGGCCCACAGGTAACCGTTCTCGCGGTTGATCTCGCGACATTGCGTGGCGAAGTCGAGCGCCTCATCGAAACGCCCTTGGCGCGGCAAGAGGTGACCGAGCGCGTGGTACATCTCCGCGGAGAGTGTTCGGTTCCCCTCCGTTTGCTGCAGGATCTCCTGACACCGGCGGATCGCCTCCCCGACGGGTGTGGGACCGCGGGCGAGGTTGTAGCCGATGCCCCAATAGATCTCGGCCTGCTCCCCGACGTCGCGCGCGCGCCGGGCATGGGACAGAGCCTGCTCATAGGCCGCGTCGTTCTCGAAGGTCGGCCGGAGGTCGGCGACGAGCCGCCAGGCTCGCGAGAGCCCTCGCTCATCCCCGGACGCCTCGAACACGTTGATCGCCTCCTCGGCGTCTCGCTCGGCTTCGGCGTCGTCTCGGTCGCGCGAGAGCACCCGTCGCAGCACGAGCGCGTGCGATCGCAAGCCGGCGTCGCCGATCGCCGTCGAGCGCTCGATCGCTTCGTCGAGTGTCGTCCGCGCTCGCTCCGGTTCGCCAGCCCAATCGAGGGAGCGTCCGAGGTCCGTGAGCGCGCTCAACCGGAGCGGGTCGTCCGGATGCAGCAAGTCGGCCGCACGAGTGAGCAAGCTGACGGCAGCGGTGAGATCGCCACGAGCGGAAGCTCGTGTCCCGGCCGACGCCAGGCGGCTGCCGGCGAGGTCGGCGAGCCTTCGCTCTCGCGCGGTCTCGTTGCCGAGCTCGGTTCGATAGCGATAGGCCCGCTCGAGGTGGTACCCGACGATCTCTTCTTGCTCCCCCAGGGAGCTCCCTGTCTCCTCCATCCAGCCGGCGAACCGTTCGTGCAAGTCGGCTCTCTCGATCTTCGGGATCGCGTCGTAGGCCGTATCGCGGATGAGCAGGTGGCGGAACGCGAGAGCTTCCGTATCCGCGAGATCGGACCGCTCCCCGCGCACGAACTGTTGTCGCACGAGCGACCGGAGGCCCGGACCGACATCGTCGATTCCGCCGTTCGCCATGAGCCGAACGGCCGCGGGGTAGAAGACCTGCCCCATCACCGAGGCGACGTCCAGGAGCCTGCGCTGCGACGAGGGCAGCTTGTCGAGCCTCGCGGCGAGGAGCGCCGAGATCGTGGCGGGCACCGGCAGCTTGGCGAGGTCGCCCGTGGCAGTCCACCGACCGTCCTTCACCACGAGCCGGCCCTCGTCGATCAGCAGGCCCGCGACCTCCTCCGCGTAGAGGGGGTTTCCCGCGGCGGCCTCGACGATCCGCGCCCGGACCGCTTCGTCCACGGGGTCGTCGAACAGGTTCGCGACCAGCGCGTCGCACGCGTCGGGTCGAGCGGTTCCAGAAGGATCGACGTCGCGTTCAGCTTGCCGCCGCCCCATCCCTGATGGTCATCGAGAAACTCAGGGCGCGCCATACACGCCATCAGGATGGGGGCATCCCCGGCGAAATCGACGACGTGCTCCACGAGCTCGATGAGCTTCGCCTCGCCCCATTGGAGATCGTCCACCACGAACACGACCGGACGGTCTGCGGCCAAGTGTTCGAGCAGGACGCGGATGGCCCAGAGCGTTTCCTCGGGCGCCGCCTCGGACCCGCGGATCCCGATCGCCTGTCCGACCAGCTCGGCGACGCGATCCGCCTGAGGATCTCCGAGCATGAGCGAGGCGAGCTTGGCCCGCGCGGCGTCCGACGCCTCCATCTCGCGGAGGCCGGCGACGTCGATCAGGGCTTCGGCGAGCGGGTAGAAGGTGATGCCCTCCCCGTACGGCAGGCACCGTCCACGGAGGACCGTTGCCTCGGATTCGACCCCTTCGACGAAGGCCTGCATGAGCCGAGACTTGCCCACGCCAGCGACGCCGAGGAGGGTGAACAGCTGGCACGCCTGATCCGTGACCGCCCTCTGGAACGTGTCCCGGAGCAGTGCGAGCTCGCGCTCCCGCCCGACGATCGGTGCATCGAGGTGCCGAGAGAACGCGGTCGCGCCTTGGGTCACCTCGAGCAGGCGATAGGCGGGGACGGGGTCTGCCTTCCCCTTCAGGTCGAGGGCGTCGACGGGTTCGGCCGTGACGGCCTCACGGACGAGCCGATACGTCGCTTCTCCGACGAGGACCTGGCCCGGCGAGGCGGCTTGCTCGAGACGGGCGGCGACGTTCACCGCGTCTCCTACGACGATCGTGTCGCCCGAACCCGTCACGACCTCGCCGGTGTTCACCCCGATCCGACACGCGAGGGTGACGCCATGATCGCGTTCGAGTACTGGATTCAGGTCCAACAGGACCTGACGCATGTCCGCCGCGGCGCGGACGGCGCGAATCGCGTCGTCCTCGTGGACCTGCGGCACGCCGAACACCGCCATCACGGCGTCGCCGATGAACTTTTCGATCGTGCCGCCGTGGCGCTCGATCGGCATGCGCACGGCGTCGAAGTACCGCTGCGTGACGAGTCGAAGCTTCTCGGCATCGAGGATCTCGCCCATCGCCGTCGACCCCGCGAGGTCGCAGAAGATGATCGTCACCGTCTTCCGCACCTGAGATGACGGTGAAGCGGTCGTCAACGGCGCGGCGCACTCCCCGCAATACCGGTTGGACTCCGGGTTCTCGTGTCCGCACACCCGACACGTGACCACGCTCGGAGCTTAGGCCGGAACCTGAATGGGCGCGAGCCGCCGCGTGGGCCGGGCAGGATTCGAACCCGCGACACGAGGGTTAAAAGCCCCCTGCTCTAACCAAGCTGAGCTACCGGCCCCACGCGAAGGGTACCCCGAGGTCCCAGGTCTGGAGGCCGGCGGAACGCTCGCCCTCGTGGCGTCGTCGAACGTGTCACGGGCGCTCTCGCTCGTGGCATGTCCGTTCGAGGAAAGGAGACGTTCATGAGCAGACGAGTGGCTGTGATCGTTGCCGCCGTCCTGGTGCTCGGCCTCGTGGCCGGATTCGCGGCGAGCGCGATGGGAGACGACGCCTCGCCGGCCTCGGGGAAGCCGTCGCGAACCATCACGGTCTCGTCGACGGCCACCGTCAAGGCGCCGCCCGACGAGGCGGTCGTGAACTTCGGCGTCCGCTCGGAGGATCCCGACAGCACGAAGGCGCTCGCGCAGAACGCCGAGGACATGACCGCCGTGCTCGACGCCTTGAAAGCCGCCGGCATCGCCGAGAAGGACATCCAGACGCTGAACGTCGGGCTCGATCAGCGCGTGGACAACCGTGGGAAGCCGAACGAGCTGCGCACCTTCGTCGCGTCGAACTCGATTCAGGTGAAGATCCACGATCTCCAGGCGGCGGGCGAGGTGATCGATGCCGCCGTGCGCGCGGGAGCCGATTCCGTGAACGACATCCGGTTCGAGCTGTCGAACCCGAACGCCATCCGCACGGACGCCCTCACACAGGCCGTCGAGGGCGCTCGCACGAAGGTGGATGCCTTGGCGGCCGCAGCGGGTGCCGACGTCCTCGGCGTGGTCTCCATCAACGAAGATGCCTTCCGGCAGCCCGTATACCGCGCCGCCTACGACCAGGCCGCCCTCTCGTACGCCGTTCCTACGGCGGCCCCGACGCCGATCGTGTCGCCGGATTCGCTCCAGGTGAGCGTGACCGTGTCCGTCGTGTGGGAGATCAGCTGACCGGGCGCCCGTTCGCTAGCTAGCGCACGCGAACGAGCCGGCCGAAGGAGGGAATGAACCTGACCCCGTCGTTCCGCATCGCGAACAGGAGGTAGTCGCCCGGCGGCGCCGCGTGCGCATCGCGAGGCCCCGGCACGGAGAGCTGCGCATCGCTCGAGTCGCCATCGAACAGCTGCACGATGCGCTGGTTCCCGTCCCAGGCATGGGTCATCGAGCCCGGTGCGACGAGCGTGACCCTGTGGATCGGGCCGCCCTCGACCGCGAGGATGAACGGCAGGCCGTACCCGATCGAGTCGGGGACTCCGACGATCCGAGGGCGCTCGTCGGGCGCCACGCCGATGAGGTACGGCGGTGTGAAGATGCGGAGGTCCGGCCGCTCCGTGTCGTCGCCCTCGCCCTGGCCACCCGCCACCAGGACCCTCGCGTCGGGGAGCAACAAGGCGACGTTGTGGTAGCCGCGCACGTATGGATCGTCCCACGGCGGGCTGGTGGTCACCGTCTCGGTCGCGGGATCGACGATCTGAGCCCGTTTCGGATCGTCGAAGCCGCCGCTGCCGTTCACGAGTGCCACGGTCGTGTCGGGCAGCAGCACGGCGGCCGGGTGCGCCCGCGCGATCCCGGTGTCGATCGTGCGCCATGTGTCCTCGAGCGGGTCGTAGAGATGGGCTTGCGGGATCGCGCCCGTGCCGTCCTCGTCGCCAGCGCCCGCGATCAGGATCCGCCCGTCCGCGAGCAGGACGCTCGAGGCGCCGTCGGCCGAGAAGAACACGTCCGTCCCTCCTCGGAAGGCGTTCGGGCGTGAGGCGAACCGCGCCCCGGGGTCGAGAGGATCGGCGTAGTTGAAGAAGTGCACCTCGCCGGTCTTCCCGATCATCACGACGTCGCGGAGATGGCCCTCGAGCTCGATCGGCTGCGGCAGCACGAACGTGTGCGTGTAGTCGGAGCCGGTCGCGGAGATCTCCGGGGCTCGACGGTGGGGGACGAGCATCGTCCACGGCGGCCCGCCGGCGTCGAAGCTCGCGGGATCGAAGAGCTGGATGGTCCGGTTCTCGTTGAGGCCGAAGTCGACGAACCCGGAGAGCACGAGCATCCTGCCGTCCGCCGTGCGCGTGACCGTCGAGTACCAGGCACGTCCGCCCAACAGATCGTCGTCGATCGGCGTCCACGGCGACGTGCCCTCGTCGAAGAGGATCCCGTAGTCGAGGCCGGTGTCGAAGAAGTGCCCGCCGCCGACATGCAGCACGCGTCCGTCGGCGAGATAGGCGTGCCCGGCGCAGAAAAGGCTGTCTCCCGGGCGGCGCACCGGTACGTGCAGCGGGTCGACGAGGAACGGGCCTTCGTCCATCGGATCGATCACGAAGCTCGGATAGCTTCGACCGTCCCCACCTTGCCCCGACATCAGGATCCTGCCGGATGCCAGCAGCGTGGCGTGGATCGGCGCGACCTGGCCCATCGACACCAGGGGGCCCCACTCGCCGGCCTCCGGCGTCGATGGGCCGTCGTCCGTCGGCGCAGGTGCGCTCGAGGAGTTGAGAGCGACGGCGGCGCCGGCGATTCCTGCGGCCACGGCGAGGCCTCCGGCGAGAAAGGCGCGCCGGTCGACACGACGTGCTTCCGGGGAAGGCAGCGCTAGCCCCTTCGGCCGTAGCGGTTCGTGATGGGAAGCCGCCGATCGCGGCCGAACGCCTTCGGCGTGATCTTCACCCCGGGAGCGGCCTGCCGCCGCTTGTACTCCGCGCGATCGATCATCGCGGCGACCCGTTCGACGGTCGCCCGGTCGTGGCCCCTTCGCACGATCTCTTCGACGTCGAGGTCGTCCTCGACGTAGAGCTCGATGATCGGGTCGAGCACCTCGTAGGGCGGCAGCGAGTCGGTGTCGAGCTGGTTGGGGCGAAGCTCCGCCGACGGCGGCTTCGAGAGGATGCGCCGAGGGATCGGCTCGCCGGGGCCGGCGGCGTTCCGCCAGCGCGCGAGCTCGTACACGAGCAGCTTCGGGACGTCCTCGATCGGCGCGAAGCCGCCCGCCATGTCGCCGTAGAGCGTGGAGTAGCCGACGGCGTACTCGCTCTTGTTCCCGGTGGCGAGCACCATCGAGCCGTTGGCGTTCGAGACCGCCATGAGCAGGTTCCCGCGGATCCGCGCCTGGAGGTTCTCCTCGGTGAGCCCCTCGGCCGGTCGTTCGAGCACGTCGTCTACGACGGCGCGGTACGCGGCGAGGATGTCGGCGATCGGCGCCGTGTCGATCCGCACACCCAGGCGGCCGGCGCATTCCACCGCGTCCTCCAGGCTCTCGGGGGAGGAATACGCCGACGGCATCGCGAGCACGCGCACCGAGCCGGGATCGAGGGCGTCTGCCGCGATCGTCGCCACGAGCGCCGAGTCGATGCCGCCGGAGAGCCCCACCACGACCTCTCGGAACCCGTTCTTGCGAACGTAGTCCCGCAGCCCGAGCACGATCGCCCGGTACACCTCCTCGGGTCCGGTCGGCCACACGCGATCGGCGTCGGACGAGGCGCCCTCGGCGCCGATCTCCACGACGACGAGGTCTTCCTCGAACATCGCCGCGCGCGCGGTCACGTCGCCGTCGGGCGAGACCACGAGCGAGCCGCCATCGAAGACCAGCTCGTCCTGGCCTCCCACGGCGTTCACGTACACGATCCACGCGCCGGTCTGCCGCGCGCGATCTCGGCAGATCTCGAGGCGCTCCGCGCCCTTGTGCCGGTGGTACGGCGACCCGTTGATGTTGAGGATCACGTTCGGGCGCGACCGCGCGTAGTCGTCGAAAGGCGCGTCGCCGTGCCACGCGTCCTCGCACACCGAGAGCCCGAGGTCCGACGAGGCCACGCGCACCGAGCACGCCGCGGTGCCGGGCACGAAGTAGCGCTTCTCGTCGAACACGCCGAAGTTCGGCAGCTGGATCTTGTGGTAGCGCTCCTCCGCGGCTCCGCCGCGGAGGAGCGCGGCGGCGTTGTGGAGTCCGCGTGTCGTGCGATCCACGAAGCCCACGAGGACGGCGCAGCCGTCCGCCGTCGCCGCCGCGAGCTTGTCGAGCGCTTCGAGGTTGTCGCGCACGAACGCCGGCCGCAGGACCAGGTCCTCGGGCGGGTAGCCCGTGATCGCGAGCTCCGGGAAGCAGACGAGATCGGCGCCGCGCTCGGTCGCGCGCTCGGCCAGCTCGGCCATCATCGCGACGTTCCCGTCGAGGTCGCCGACGGTGGTGTTCAGCTGCCCGAGCGCGACGCGCACCACGCCGGAAGCTTACGCGGGCGGGTGACGCGGTCGAGCCGGGTCGTTACTCGGGGCCGCCGATGTCCACGTTGTACGCCTCCCACACGAGGTCGGCGCCGAGCTGCCGATGGCGGACGACGCCGCCGAGGAGGCGCTGCAGGTCGTCGCGGCAGGCGTCGAGCGGCCACCCCGCGTCGACCTCGCCGCTCTCGAGCCGGCCGAGCGTCGTCGAGATCTGACCCTCGATGGCGCCGTGCTCCTCCTGCAAGCGCTTGATCTTCCCGATGAGGCGCGGCGCCCGGTGCGTGATCTCCTCGTACAGCCCGTCGGGTTTCTCGGTGACGAGGATGTGCTGCTCCCACGCGTCGCGCAGCTCGATCATCGCCTTCGCGACGCGGGCGGCCCAGTCGCCGGTGCGCCCCGCGGCGGGGGAGGAGATCGCCTGCTCCATCTCGATGAGCTGCTCGTGCAGCGTCGCGCGGCGTCGTCTCGCGGCCTCGAGGGCCGGGCTGAGCTCGTCCGAGGGCTCCATGCCGGCATCGTACGGGGCTTCCGGACGCCGGCGCAAGCGAGGAGTTCCCCTCACGGCGTGGGGCCGTGCTCGCAATCCCTCGCGTACGGGCTCCCGTAGTACCTCCGATCCTCCGGAGAAAGGGGAAGGTATGGCGGTGCACGCACGGCTCCGGCGCATCCTCGGCGCGGTGACGACGCTCTCGCTCGCCTTCGTGCTCGCGAGCCCGGCGCACGCGGCGAACGAAACGATCAAGGGCAACAACCAGAAGTGGCACCCGAAGTCCGTGGAGATCTCGGTCGGCGACAAGGTCACCTGGAAGGCGATCGACACCATGCACACGGTGACCGCCTGGAAGGGCGACTGGACGAAGAACACCACGCTCTCCCCGGGCGAGAAGACCAGCAGGACGTTCAACAAGAAGGGGACCTTCCGGTTTCGCTGCACGATCCACTCGAGCATCGTCATGGGCACGTGCGAGGGGATGTGCGGCAAGGTCAAGGTCACCTGACCCGGCGCTCGCCCGGGCTCAGCCGGCTTCGATCGAGGCGAGCACGTCGCGCGCCCGCGCGGTCGAGGCCACGTTGCCCTTGAGCTCGAACAGCTCCAGTGCCTCGCGTGCCGGCGCGCGCGCCTCGTCGTTTCGTCCCGCGAGCGCAAGCACCTCCGTGAGGTCGAGCAGCGCCTCGCCCTGTGAGTCCGGCTCGTCCGACGTGCGGATCACGTCCAGCGCCTCGCGAACGAGCCGCTCGCCTTCCGCGAACTCGCCCCGGCGTGCGAGCACCTTCCCCCGCACGGTCCGCCAGAGGAACTGCGACGACACGTCGTCCGGCGCGGCGACGTCCTCGCTGATGCGCGAGTAGGCCTCGGCCTCCTCGAACCGACCCTGGCGGTAGAGCGCCTCCGCGAGGAACGCGGCGACGGTGGAGATGTAGTTGCGCTCGCCCATCTGCTCGAGGCTTTCGAAGTCGTGGCGGAGCTCGGCTTCGGCGGCGGCGGGGTCACCCGCGAGCATCTCGATCGGCCCCGAGTCGATCGACGTGAGCGCCGCGTTCAGCCGCCAGCCGAACTCGTCGAAGGTCGCGCGCGACGCGCGATAGAGCTCGCGGGCGCGCTCGAAGTTGCCGCCCATCGCCTCGAGGTGCGCGAGCGAGCCCTGCGTGCGCGCTTCGGCCTTTCGGTCGCCGCCCGTCTCGTCGAGCAGGCGGCGGCAGAGCTCCACGCCCTCCTCGACGGGCGTCGGGCCGTAGAGCGCGCACGTCGCGAGCGCCGGGAGCACGCGCCGCTCCATCAGCTGGCTCCCCGCGAGGCGCGCGTGCGTGATCATGCGCTTCGCCGCCGACTCCGCTTCCGCGTACTTGCCGGTCGTGAAGTACACGTTCGTGAGCAGCCACCATGCCTGGATGAGGCCCTCGTGATACGCGAGCCGCTCGAGCGCCGCCACGGCGTCCGCGACCTCGCGGAGCACGATGTCCTCGGTGCCGGCGCCCTCGGTCTCGTAGTGGAGCCGGAGGCGAATGAGCTGTGCGGTGGTGGCGAGCGCCTCTTCGCCGAGCGCCGTCGCCCGTTCGAACGAGTCCGCGAGCACCTCGTCGGCCGAGGTGAACTCGCCGATCTCGAGCAACGCCGAGCCCACCTCCATCGACAGGCGCAGCCGCTCGGGGTCGTGTTCGGGGAGCAGCGCCGCTGCGCGGCGCAGCAACCCGGCCGCGGCGGGGAGGTCGCCGCGCGCGAGCGCGCGGCGACCGGCGGACGAGAGGTAGTCGGCCGCGTGGCGCCCCAGTCCCTCGAGCGTCTCGACGGGGGCGCCCAGCTCGAGGCGGATCTGAAAGGCCTGCTCCAGGTGATAGCCGCGGATCTCCTCGTACTCGAGGGCGCGCTCCGGCGCCACCGCCTCCAGCCAGTTCACGAAGCCCTCGTGCAGCTCCGCTCGCGCACGCTTCAGGAGCCCGCGGTACGCGGCGTCTCGGATGAGGATGTGCAGGAAGCGGTACGTCTCCTCGCCCTGGAACGTCGACTCGTGGCTGCGGATGAGCTCCTTCGTGACGAGCGACCGCAGGCTCTCCGGCAGATGGTCGCGCAGGGCCTCCGGCAACAGCGCCTCCACGGCGCCCTGGTAGAAGACCTGGCCGATCACGGCGCCGCGTTCGATCGACGCGCGGTCGGGGACGCCCAGACGATCCAGCCGTGCGGAGAGCAAGGCGGAGATGGTCGGCGGCATGTCGATCGACGCCACCGGACCGGTCGGCACCCACCGGCCCTCCTCCTTCACGAGCACGCCGTCGTCGATCAGCATCGACAGCATCTGCTCGACGTAGAGGGGGTTGCCTTCGGCCGTCTCGATCACGCGCGCGAGCACGTCGGCGTGCATGGGGGCGTCGCCCAGGAGGTGACCGATCACCTGCGCGCTCTCCTCGGAGGAGAGCGGGTCGAGCACGAGGGCGCGGGTACGGTCGGCGTCCTCGCCCCAGCTCGGGTGCTCCTCGAGCAGGTCGGGCCGCGACGAGCACACGAGCAAGGCGGCGCCCGCCACGCTCTCTCGCAGCTCGAGGAGCAGGTCGAGCAGCGTGGGCTCGGCCCAGTGGATGTCGTCGATCTGTACGACGAGCGGGGTGCGCTCGCCGAGGATCTCGAGGAAGCGGCGAACGCTCCAGACCGACTCGGCGACCGGCACGTCGACGGTCGTGAGCCCGATCGTCCCCTCGAGGCGCTCGACGACGGCACCGGCGTCGGGACCGAGGAGGTCGGCGAGCTTCGCGCGGGCCGTGCGCGAGTCGTCGTCCTCGCCGATGCCGGCGGCTTCATGCACGACCTCCGCGATCGGCCAGTACGTGATGCCGTTGCCGTAGGGGAGGCACCGCCCCTTGAGCGTCCTCGCGTGGCCTCCGGCACGGGCGAGGAACTCGCCCAGCAGCCGCGACTTGCCGACGCCGGCGGGCCCGAACGCGGTCACGAGGTGACAGCGCCCCGACGCCTCGGCCTGCGCGAGCGCGTCCTCGAGGATCTCGAGCTCGGCGACGCGGCCGACGATCGGCGAGTCGAGCTTCCGCGCGTAGCCCTCGCCGCGAACGACCCGGACCAACCGGTACGCGGGCACGCGCTCGGCCTTGCCCTTGAGCTCCAGCGGTTCGACGCGCTCGACCTCGACCGCGTCGCGCACGAGCCGGAAGGTGGGCTCGCCGATCAGGATCTCCATCGCCGGTGCGGCCTGCTCCAGCCGCGCCGCCACGTTCACGGTGTCGCCGGTCACGAGCCGCTGGCCGCTCGAGACGTCGCCGGCAACGACCTCGCCCGTGTTCACGCCGGTGCGGTTCTGCAGGCGGATGCCGTAGGAGCCCTCGAGCTTGTCGTTGACGTGCTCGAGGACCTCCTGCATCTCCGCGGCCGCGCGCACGGCGCGGAGGGCATCGTCCTCGTGGAGGAGCGGCAGCCCGAACACCGCCATGATCGCGTCGCCGATGTACTTCTCGACCGTGCCCCCGTGGCGCTCCAACACGGCGCGCATCTCGTTGAAGTAGACGTTCAGCACCTCGCGCAGGGACTCGGAGTCGAGGCGCTCGCCCAGGTCGGTCGATCCCTTGAGGTCGCAGAACACGACCGACACGATCTTGCGCACGTCCTGCGCGACGGGGGCGACGAGCTGGGTACCGCAGAACCCGCACAGGCGGAAGCGATCCGGATTCTCCTCACCGCAGCCTGGGCAGATCTGCACGCGGCGAGTCTAAGTCGAGCCGGACCGCGGCTTCCGTCCAACCCGCTGCCGGGGGCCGGTGGGGCCCCCGGAGCGAGCTCAGGCTTCGGTCAGACGCGGCCCTTCGGGTCGCCGGCCGGCGCGTTGAACGTGATCGTGACCTGGTCGGGCGTCGTCGTCTTCTGGACGATGCACGGTGGGATCTTGTTCACGGATCCGCAGCCGGGCAGCAGGCCGAGCGTCACCACGTTGCCCGCGTTGTCGGTGAACGGGGTCGGCGACTCGTAGCAGACCTCGAAGCCGCCGTCGCGCGGCGGCGGGTTCTGCACCGTGATCGTGATGCGCTTCTTCTTGTTGCCCGTCGACTCGAACGTCACGACCGAGGAGATCTCCTCGTAGTTGGGACAGTCGAGGGTCTCCACGTCGAGGACCACGAACACCGTGTCCGACGGGGTCAGACCGTTCGCGGTCACCGTCGCCGTTGTGCTGCCCGCCGTGGCCGAGGCGGTGCACGTCGAGCCGGTGCACTCGAGCCCGTCGTCGGCGATCACGAACGTGTTCGACTCGACCGGGTCCTCGCCGTCGGCCGAGGCCACCAGCGTGTAGTCGAGCCCCGTCGCGTCGATGAAGATCCCGGGGAACGACGCGACGCCGTCGACGGTGTCCGCCGAGGTCACACCCTGCAGCATCCCGCCGCCCGTGTTCGCCCCGATCGCGAGCGAGATGGCCGCCGAGGCGGTCGTCACGACGTTGCCTCCGCTGTCGACGAGGCCCACCGAGACCGGCGTTCCGGCCTGGTTGAACGGCTCGCCCGTGATCGTCTCGTTCACGGCGGCGTTGGTCGGCTGCGTGACGAACGCGAGCGAGAAGTCACACGCGCCCGGCATGTGGGTGACCACGTTGCTTCCGGAGGCGAGCCCGAAGTTCGACGCGCCGACGAACGTGCTGGACTGCTTGCCCACGAACTGCCAGACGCGGTCGCCGCTCACGCACGCCACGTTCGTGTCCACCGTGACGTTCGCGGACTCCCCGGGCTGGAGATCGAGGAATCGAAGCTGGATCGTCTTGCCGTTGAGCGTCGCGACGCCCACGTCCGTGGAGAACGACACGATGTCGATGTCCGCCGGCACCGTGACGTTCGCGGAGCCGAGCTGGATCGTCGCGTTGTTGGTGATCGACACCGAGAACTGCGTGGCGCCGGCGTTGGCGGTCGCCGGCGAGATCACCACCAAGGCCTGGTTCTGTGCTGGTCGCGCCAGCGCCGGGATGGCGAACCCCGCGAACACCAGCGTGATGAGGACGAGTTGTGCGAGCCCGGTTCTCGTTCGGGGGTGAGCCACGTACCCCTCCCTTTCTCGATGGGCCGCGCAGGCCGCGGTCCCGACGCGCATACCAAACCAGGGGCGGGCGCCCGGGGGAGTAGCTTCCGACGCTCGGCCTCCGAGCGTCAATGGTGCGTTCGCGGCAAGGTTTCTACGCTGGCCGGACCACTAGAGGATCGGCAGGTACCGCTCGACCTCGTATGGGGTCACGTACGACTTGAAGGAGTCCCACTCCTCCCGCTTGTTCCGGATGAGGTACTCGTGGACGTGGACGCCGAGGGCCTCGCGCAGCACCTCGGAGCCCTCCGCGAGCCGGATCGCCTCGAGCAGGTCCTCGGGGAGGGAGCGGATCCCGGCCGTCGCGCGCTCCTCCTCGGTCATCTCGTAGATGTTGTTCGAGGCCTCGGGGGGGAGGTCGTACTCGTGCTCGATCCCGGCGAGCCCGGCGGTGAGCATCGCGGCGAACGCGAGATAGGGGTTGCACGCGGGATCGGGCGCGCGGTACTCGATGCGCGTCGCGCCCTCCTTGCCCGGCTTGTACATCGGTACGCGCACGAGCGCCGAGCGGTTGCGGCGCGCCCAGCACACGTACACGGGCGCCTCGAAGCCGGGCACGAGCCGCTTGTACGAGTTCACCCACTGGTTCGTGACGACCGTGATCTCCGGCGCGTGCCGGAGGATCCCCGCGATGTAGGACTTCGCGACCTTCGACAGGTGGTACTCGTCGGTCGCATCGAAGAACGCGTTGCGGTCGCCTTCGAACAGCGACTGATGCGTGTGCATGCCGCTGCCGTTCACGCCCGCGTTCGGCTTCGGCATGAACGTCGCATAGATCCCGAACTCCTGGGCGACCTCCTTCACCGTGAGCCGGTAGGTCATGACCTCGTCGGCCATCGTGAGCGCGTCGGTGTAGCGCAGGTCGATCTCGTGCTGGCTCGGCGCGACCTCGTGGTGGACGTACTCGACCGGGATGCCCATCGCCTCGAGGTACTGCACGGTGCGCTTGCGCCAGTCGGTCGCCACGTCGAGCGGCGTCTCGTCGAAGTAGCCGCCCCGGTCGAGCGGCGTGGGGTCGTCCACCGACCGGAAGTAGAAGTATTCGAGCTCGGGGCCGACGTAGAACGTGTACCCGAGGTCGGCGGCGCGCCGCAGCTGGCGGCGGAGCACCGCCCGTGGGTCGCCGTCGAACGCCGTGCCGTCGGGATTCGAGATGTCGCAGAACATCCGCGCCACCGGATGCTCGGTCTGCCACGGGATGACCTGGAACGTCGAGGCGTCCGGGAGCGCGACCATGTCGGACTCCTGGATGCGGCTGAAGCCCTCGATCGAGGAGCCGTCGAACCCCATGCCCTCCGCGAACGCGCCCTCGAGCTCCTGCGAGGTGATCGTGAAGGACTTCAGGAAGCCGAGCACATCGGTGAACCACAGCCGCACGAAGCGAATGCCGCGCTCCTCGACGGTGCGCAGGACGTACTCGGCCTCGGCGGTGGGGGACACGGTTCGAGCGTACGGGCGCCCGCCGGTGCGACGGTTACGCTCCCGTTACATCTCGTGACGGGGGTTCACATGCATCGCACGCGCATCGCGTCGGGGTCGCCGTACGAGCCGGTCGTGGGGTTCTCCCGCGCGGTGGTGGCCGGGCATCACGTCACCGTCGCCGGGACCGCGCCGATCATGGCGGAGGGAGCCGAGCCTCCGAAGGACGCGTATGGGCAGGCGAGGCGCTGCCTCGAGATCATCGTGGGCGCGTTGCGCGAGGCGGGCGCCGGCCCCGAGCACGTCGTGCGCACGCGCGTCTACCTCGTCGACGCCGCCGAGTGGCGGGAGGTCGGCCGCGCGCACGGCGAGGTCTTCGCCGATGTCCGGCCCGCCAACACGATGCTGGTGGTGGCCGGCTTCCTCGATCCTCGATGGAGAGTCGAGATCGAGGCGGACGCCGTCCTGGACTGACCGACCGTCTGCGATACCGTCGCGGCATGTTGTCGCAACTCGCGCTCGCGGACGCCCCCGACCCGGACCTCGCGCGGCGCTCGCTCGAGCGCATCGCGCACGCGGGCGCCGACGTCGAGCCCCTCCCCGTCGAGATCGTGCGGCTGCTCGGCTTTTCGACCGCCGCCGCGGACTTCCTCGTGCAGCACCCGGAGGAGGTGCCGGGGCTCGCCGAGGCCGAGGCCGGGGACCGTGCGGCGCTCGACCACGAGCTCGCGCGCGACGTCGACGCGCACGGGCCGGAGGACGGCCTGCGCGTGTTCCGCCGGCGATCGATGCTGCGCGTGGCGGCTCGCGATCTCGCCGGCGAGCCGCTCGAGGAGATCGTCGCCGAGATCTCTCGCGTCGCGGAGGCGATCCTCGAGGCGGCGTTCCGGCGCGTGGCTCCGGACCTCCGGCTCGCCGTGATCGGCCTCGGGAAGCTCGGGGGCGCCGAGCTCAACTACGCGAGCGACGTCGACGTGCTCTTCGTGCACGAGCGCGGCCACCGCGAGGAGGCCGTGCGGGCGTGCGGGACGGCCATTCGCCTGCTGTCCTCGCCCACGAGCGAGGGGATCGCACTGCGCGTGGATCCGACGCTTCGTCCCGAAGGGCGGGACGGTGCGCTCTCGCGGAGCCTCGAGGCCACCCTCGAGTACTACGAGCGCCGGTCGGCGACCTGGGAGCGCCAGGCGATGATCAAGGCGCGCGAGGTCGCGGGCGACCCTTGGCTCGGCGCGTCGTTCGTCGCCGGCGTCGCGCCGTTCGTGTATCCCGCCGAGCTCCACCCCGGCGCGATCGACGACGTGCGGCGTACGAAGGTTCGGCTCGAGGAGTACGTGCGGCGGCGTGGCAAGGAGCTCACCGAGGTCAAGCGGGGCCGCGGCGGCATCCGCGACGTCGAGTTCGCCGTGCAGCTGCTGCAGATCGTGCACGGCCGGCGCGACGCGAGGCTTCGGTCGCCGAACACGCTCACGGCGCTGCGCGCGCTCGCCGAGGAAGGTTACGTGGCCGAACCCGATGCCGCGGCGCTCGGCGGCGCGTACGCGTTCCTCCGCACGCTGGAGCACCGTCTGCAGATCGTGCGCGATCTGCAGACGCACGAGCTGCCGCGGGACGCGACCGCGCGAGCCACGCTCGCGCGGTCGCTCGGCCTGCCCGACGAGCGAGCGCTGCAGTCCGAGTACGACCGCCAGACGAACCTGGTGCGGGGGATCCACGAGCGGCTCTTCTACCGGCCGCTGCTCGAGGCGTTCGCCGGACCCGCCCACCCCGCGCCCGGACGGGACCGCCGCGCGACCGAGGAGCTGCTCGCCGGGCTCGGGTTCGCCGAGCCCGCCCGGTCCTACGAGGTGCTCGCGCGCCTGGTGACGTCGGGAAGCCGGTTCGGGAAGGTGCTCGCGCACGTGCTCCCCGTGATGACGCCGCCGCTCGCGCTCGCGGCGAACCCCGATGCCGCGCTCGTGCGGCTGGAGCGCGTCGCCGACGCGGTCGGCGACGCGCCGGGACCTGCCGACGCGGTCGCGAACGATCCCACGGCCGCGCGCCGGCTCGCCGCGGTGGCCGCGGCGAGCTCGTTCGCGGTCGACCTGCTCGTCGCCGAGCCGGGGAGGATCCGCGCGCTCGCAGAGCGCGCGGATCCTCCCGATGCCCAGGGGGAGCTCGTGGCCGTCGCGGGCCGCTTCGCGGCCCGCGAGCTCGACCCCCGCGCGGTGGGCGCGGCGATCGCCGACGTGGCCGACCGCGTCGTACGCGAGGCGGTCGAGGCCGCCGCGCCCGGCCTCCCGTTCGCGGTCGTGGGCATGGGCAAGCTCGGCGCGCGCGAGCCGAACTTCGGCAGCGACCTCGACCTGCTGTTCGTCTACGAGGGGGAGGGCTCCGCGGACCAGCGCCGCGCGGTGCAGGCGGCCGAGCGCGTGCTGCGCGCGATCCGTGACGCCGGGTGGGAGCCCGACGCGGACCTTCGGCCCGAGGGGAGGAGCGGGCCGTTGGCGCGATCGATGGCGGGCTACCTGGAGTATTGGCAGCGCTACGCGGAGGGCTGGGAGTTCCAGTCGCTGCTCCGCGCGCGCGCCGTCGCGGGCGATCCCGATCTCGGCCGGCGCTTCGAGCTGAACGCGGCGGACTTCGCGTACCCGCCCGATGGCCTCACGCTCGACCGCGTGGTCGAGATCCGTCGCATGCGCGATCGGATCGAACACGAGCGGGTCCGGCCCCCGGAGGCGGCGCGGTTCCATTTCAAGCTCGGCTATGGGTCGCTCGCGGACGTGCAGTTCGCGGTGGAGCTCGCGCTGATGCGCTTCGGCGGCGACGATCCCGGCGTGCACGCCCACGGGACCCTCGACGCGATCGAGCGGCTCGCCGAGCACAAGCGCATCGAACACCGCGTGGCCCGCGACCTCGGCGAGGCGTTCGTCTTCCTCACCGACGTCAAGAACGCGCTCGAGGTGGACCGGCGGCTGCACGTCGAGGCCGTGCCGCCCTCGCCCGAGGAGCAGACGATCCTCGCGCGGCGCCTCGGCCACGAGGAGTACCCCCGGCAGTCGTTCCTCGACGAGTACCTGCGCCTGACGCGGCGATGTCGCCGGGCGATGGAGCGCGTCTTCTCCGAGGCCCGCGACGCGCCGGTTTGACCGAGCCCGAAGGGCCGTGGGTACATAGGGGCCGGTCAACCTCAAGGGAGGGATTGGATGCTCAAGGAGTTCAAGGCGTTCGTCATGCGGGGCAACCTGCTGGAACTGGCTGCGGCGTTCATCATGGGCGTTGCGTTCGCCGGTGTCGTCGGCGCGTTTACCGATGGAATCGTCGGCGGCATCATCGCCGCGATCATCGGTAAGCCGTCCTTCTCCAGCCTCGAGATCACGATCAACGACGGGCACATCCTGATCGGCGCGTTCCTCCAAGCGTGCATCAACTTCGTCCTCGTCGCGTTCGTCTTGTTCTTGATCGTTCGATCGTTCAATCGACTCCGACCGAAGGAGGAGGCGGCTGCCACCACACAGCCGTGCCCGTTCTGCAAGACCGACATCGCGCTCGACGCGACGCGCTGCCCGAACTGCACGAGCCAGCTCGCGGGGACGAGCGCCTAGAGCTTGTAACCGAAGCGCCGCAGCATAGCTTTCCGCTCGGCCTCGTCCTCATCGGTCTCGACGCCGAGCGGCGAGCCGCCGTCGACGACGCCGAGGATCGCGCGTCCCTCGTCGGCGTGTCCCACCACGACCTGCACGGGGTTCGCGGTGGCGCAGAAGATCCGGCAGACCTCCGGCACCTGCTTCACGGCGTTCAGCACGTTCACGGGGAAGCCGTCGCGGAGGAACACGAGGAACGCGTGGCCCGCTCCGATGGCCATCGCGTTGCGCACCGCGAGGTCGACGAGCTCGGGATCGTTGCCCGAACGCCGAACGAGTCGCGGTCCGGACGCTTCACAGAACGCGATGCCGAACTTCAGCGTGGGCGAGGACCCCGCGAGCGTCTCGTGAAGGTCCTCGACGGTCTTGATGAAGTGCGACTGCCCGAGGATGAGGTTCAGCTCGTCGGGGTTCTCGACGGGAACGGTGGTGAGCTCCACGGCCGCCAGCCTACTCGGGAGACGCGAGCTCGGCGCGCACGCCCACGAGTCGCACGGGGCGATCGAGCTCGAACTTCGAGAGCGCCTCCAGCGCAGCGCGTTCGAACGCATCGGGGTCGCGCGAGGGCTCCGCGAGCTTCACGCCGTGCGTCGACGTGAAGAACGGCGCGAACCGAACCTTCACGACCGCGCGCACGATCGGCCGCTCCTCACGCGCGAGGTCGCGCTCCACGAGCTCGCGCGCGAGCCGGAGGAGCTCGTCACGGACGTCGGCGGGGTCGGCGAGGTCGCGCTGGAACGTGCGCTCGCGGCCACGGCCCCTCGCGACGTGGGGCGCCGAGGACACCCTCGACGAGCTCTCCCCGGTTCCGAGCCGACGGATCCACGGGCCGGTGTTCGGCCCGAAGCGGTGCTTCATCGCGTCCTCGTCGGCGGCCGCGAGCTGGTCGATCGTGCGGATCCCCATGAGCGCGAGCTTTCGAGCGGTCTTCGCCCCGACGCCCCAGAGGTCGCCGGTCGGCCTTCCCGTCATCACGTCCCACCAGTTCTCGCGGGTGAGGCGGAAGACGCCGCGCGGCTTCGCGAACCCGGTCGCGAGCTTCGCGCGGAGCTTGTTGTCACCCACGCCGATCGAGCACCAGAGGCGCGTGCGTTCGAGGACGGCAGCCTGCATCGTGCGCGCGAACGCCTCGGGGTCGTCGGTCTCGACGCCGAGGAAGGCCTCGTCCCACCCCATCACCTGGACGACCGCCGGGAACGAGCGCAGCGTCGCCATCACCTCGCGGGACGCGGCGAGGTAGTGATCGGCGTCCACCGGAAGGAAGACGGCGTCGGGACAGCGACGCAGCGCCGTCCGGAGCGCCATGCCCGAACGCACGCCGAACCGTCGCGCCTCGTACGAGGCGGTGGAGACCACGCCGCGCTTCGACGGATCGCCGTCGCCGCCGACGACCACCGGCCGTCCTGCGAGTTCGGGATGCCGCAGGACCTCCACGGCGGCGAGGAACTCGTCGAGGTCGACGTGGAGGACCCAGGGAGGCACGCCCCTCAGCATGACTCGCCGGAGTGACGCCGCTCAGCAGGTGAGGTGGAGCGCGGCCGCGCTCCCATTCGGGTCGAGCTCCCCATACCGGCGCACGGCCTCGGTGGTCGGGAGCACGTCGACCTGGATACCGCGCTCGCGCAGCGCCTCGAGCGTCTCCGGGTCCGGCCGCATGCGTCCGTCGTGACCCGTGCCCACCACCAGGTGGCCCGGCAGCTCGTCGAGCACGTCGCTGAGGTCGTCGAGCACGAGCGCGTGCCCGTCGAGGCGCCACCAGTTCCGCACCACGCGGCCCGGGAGCACGATGAGGTCGCCCGACACCTCCTCGCCGTCGAGCACGATACGTCCGAACCGGAAGCCCGTGAGCGATGCCACGCGTTCAGCTTGCCGTATCCGCTCGCCGGCCGCATCCGGGCTAGCATCTGGCGGTCATGGGCGCGGGCGAACGACCGGAGCCGCTGGGTCCCACCGATCCACTCACCGTGCCGCGCTTCGCCGGCCCGTCGACGTTCGCGAGGCTCCCGCGCCGCGATCAGGTCGAACGGTGCGACGTCGCGGTCGTGGGCATCCCCTTCGACGGGGGCACGACCTATCGCCCCGGTGCGCGGTTCGGCCCCCACGCCGTGCGCAACGCGACCCGGCTCCTGCGCTCGTACCACCCCGGGCTCGACGTCCGCCCATTCGGAGACCAGCAGGTCGCCGACGCCGGCGACATCGCGTGCAACCCGTTCGACCTGCAGGAGGCGCTCCGGCAGATCGAGGCCGGCGCCGAGGCCATCCTCGCGGAGGCGTCGTTCCTGCTGTCGATCGGCGGCGACCACACGATCGCGCTGCCGCTGCTGCGCACGATGCACCGGCGGCACGGGCCGATCTCGCTCCTGCACTTCGACGCCCACCTCGACACGTGGGACACGTACTTCGGCGCGGCGTACACCCACGGCACCCCGTTCCGCCGGGCCTGGGAGGAGGGGCTGCTGCGGCCCGACGGCGCGGTGCACGTCGGCATCCGCGGTCCGCTGTTCGGCGCCGACGACCTCGTGGACGACCGCAGGTTCGGGTTCGAGATCGTGGGGGCGATGGACCTCGAGTCGCAGGGCGTCCAAGGCGCGATCGAACGGATCCGCGCGCGACTGGGCGACGCGCCGGTGTACGTCTCGGTCGACATCGACGTGCTCGATCCCGCGCACGCTCCCGGCACCGGCACGCCGGAAGCCGGCGGCCTCACGAGCCGGGAGCTGCTCGGCCTGCTCCGCGGGCTCGCGGGCGTGAACCTCGTGGGCGCGGACGTCGTCGAGGTGGCGCCGGCGTACGACGTCGCGGAGATCACGTCGGTCGCGGCCTCGCACGTCTCGTACGAGCTCCTCGGGCTCTTCGCCCGGCGAGGCTGAGACGGATGGCCGGCACCCGTACGACGCGCGCGGTCGTCCTTGAGAGACCGAACGTGCCGGTTCGCGTCGAGGAGCTCCGGCTCGAAGGGCCGCTGGCCGGTGAGGTGCTCGTGCGGATGCTCGCGAGCGGCGTGTGCCACTCGGACCTGCACCACGCGAACGGCGACTGGGGGGACCCGGGCCCGCTCGTGCTGGGCCACGAGGGAGCCGGCGTCGTCGAGGAGGTCGGCCCGAGGGTCGACGGGCTCCGCGCGGGCCAGCTGGTCGCGCTCAGCTGGTACTACCCCTGCGGGAAGTGCGGGGCGTGCGCCGAGGACGCGCCGTGGCGGTGCACCGGCACGCGTTCGCTGCAGCACCGGCTGCCGGACGGCCGGACACCCCTGCGCCGCCCGGAGGGAACCGAGATCCTGCCGCTCCTCGCGATCGGCACGTTCGCCGAGTTCGCGGTCGTGCCGGCGCAGGCCGCGATCTCCATGCCGCCGGGCACCCCGGTCGAGGTCGCCGCGCTCATCGGCTGCGGCGTGACGACCGGCGTGATGGCGGCGCTTCGCACGGCCCAGGTCCGGCCGGGATCGTCGGTGGTCGTGATCGGGCTCGGGGGCGTGGGGCTCTCGGCGGTGATGGGTGCGGCGGTGGCCGGCGCCGGAGCGATCGTGGCGGTCGATCGCGTCGACGAGAAGCTCGCGCGCGCGCGCGAGTTCGGCGCCACGGACGTCGTGGCGTCCACGGACGATCGCGAGGCCACGCTCGCGGCGATTCGCGAGGCCGCGGGGGGCGGTGCGCACTTCGCGTTCGAGGCGATCGGCCTGCCCGCGACGCTCGAGCTCGCGATCGACGCGCTTCGGCACGGCGGCACCGCGGTCGCCGTGGGGATCCCCCCGTTCGGCGCGAGGGCCTCGTTCGACGTCGGCGTCCTCGTCGACCGCAGCGCGACGATCGTGGGGTCGAACTACGGCTGGTCGAACCCCGCGCTCGACTTCCCGCGGCTCGCCGAGCTGTACCTCGAGGGGAAGCTCCCGATCGACCGGTTGATCGAGGAGCGGATCGGCCTCGACGGCGTCGGCGACGCGCTCGACGCGCTCGCAAGGGGCGAGGGGCTCCGCCGCGTCGTGGTGTTCGAGGACCACCCGTGAACGAGCGCCGGTACACGGTCGCGGTCGCCCAGGTCGCGCCGGCGTTCCTCGACCTCGACGGGTCGCTCGCGATCGCCGAGCGCGCGATCGCGGACGCCGCCTCCTCGGGTGCCCGCCTCGTCGTGTTTCCCGAGACCTGGTTGCCCGGCTACCCGGTGTGGGCCGACGCCGGTATCGCGTGGGAGGACGACGCGCAGAAGCGGGCGTTCGCGCGGCTCCACCGCAACGCGGTCGAGGTCCCGGGGCCGGCCGTCGACCGGCTCGCGAAGGCCGCGCACGATCACGGCGTGCACGTCGTGGTTGGCATGACCGAGCGCGACGCGCGGTTCTCGGGTGGCACGCTCTTCAACTCGCTGCTGTTCGTGTCCGACGAGGGCGAGCTGCTCGGCGTGCACCGGAAGCTCGTGCCCACCCACTCCGAGCGCGTGATCTGGGGGCGGGGTGACGGCAGCACCCTGCACGTGTTCGACACGCCGTTGGGGCGCCTCGGCGGGCTGATCTGCTGGGAGCACTGGATGCCGCTCGCGCGCTTCGCGATGCACGCGAAGGGCGAGCAGGTGCACGCGGCGGTCTGGCCCGACGTGCCGGAGCTCCATCACCTCGCGAGCCGGACGTACGCGTTCGAGGGGCGGTGCTACGTGCTGTGCGCGGGGGTCTACCTGCCGCTCGACGCGGTGCCCGACGACCTCGAGGTCCGCGACGCGATCGTGGAGGTCGCGAAGGCGAACGAGGACCCCTCGGTCGTGCTCACCGGCGGGTCGGCGATCGCCGACCCGGCGGGAACCTGGGTCGCGGATCCGGTCGAGGGCGCCGAGGCGATGATCCTCGCCGAGGTCGACCTCGACCGGATCGCCGAGGAGCAGCAGGCGCTCGACGCGGCCGGCCACTATCACCGGCCCGACGTGTTCAAGGTGACGATCGACGAGACGCCGCAGGTGCCGGTGTCCTACGAAGGGCCCGGGGCTCCGATCGCTTAGCGCTCGCGCTCGAGGATCTCGGGGTCGGCGCCGAGGAAGCGCAGCAGGTTCCCGAAGAGCGCGAACAGCGAGAACACCGTCGCCGCGACGAGGATGAACACCACGGCGACCGCGGCGATCGTGGGCGTGAACCCGTACCGCAAGCTGTTGAACAGCTTGATCGGGAGCGTCTCCACCGCGAAGCCCGCCACGAGGAACGCGATGATGTACTCGTTCAGGCTCAGCACGAACGCGGCCGCGTAGCCCGTGACGATCGACGGGAGCAGGAGCGGCAGCGTGATCGTGCGGAAGGTCGTGCGGGGATTCGCGCCGAGCGTTTGCGCGGCCTCGCCGAGCGATCGGTCCATCTGCTCCATCGCGAGCGAGATCGTCACGAGCGGCAACGTCGAGAAGAAGATCGCGTGCGAGACGATCACGTTCTCGATGCGGTTGTAGTAGCCGGTCGAGAGCCAGAACACCTGCGCGCCGATCGCGCTGATGACCGGCGGCAGCATGAACGGCAGGATGCCGAGCGCGTACAGCAGCGGCGCGAGCCGGATGTCGTACGCGCGCAGCACGTACGCGAGCGGCGTGGCGATCAGCACCGCGAGCGCGCTCGCCGCCGTCGCGATGCCGAGGCTCCGAAGGATCGAGTCCCGCCAGCCCACGTCGTTGAACGCCTCCGCGTACCAGTGGAACGAGATCCCCTGCGGCGGGAAGTCCATGTAGCGGTTCTCGTTGATCGAGGCGATCGCGACCACGAGGAGCGGTGCTACGAGGAACGCGATCACGACGGTCGTGGTCACCCACTTCACGCCCCGCATCAGGCCGCCCGCCTCGTGCGTGACTCGACGAGCATCACGATCCCGACGACGGCGAGCGAGAGCACGGTGAGGAAGAGCGACATCGCCGCCGCGAACGGCACGTTCGCGTTGAAGGACGCCTGGTCGGAGATGAACACCGAGAGCGTCCAGTGCTCCGGGCGTCCGAGGATCGACGCGATGAGGTAGCTGCCGAGCGTGAAGACGAACACCAGCAGGAAGCCGGCCACGAGCGTGCCGCGCATGATCG
>DATBIS010000088.1:0-33329 GCA_036556805.1 Actinomycetota bacterium
CGATCCCCACGGACTGGCCGAAGAGCGCGTACGGCTACTCGGTCATCGGCGACGCGGTGAACCCGTACCCGCTGCTCGTCGAGGCCTGCCTCTAGCCCGGCGAATCTCCCTCGTCCTCGTCGTCCTCCAGGGTCGCGAGGAGCGCGCGGTCGCGTCGAACGCCCAGCACGTACCACGCGACCGCGAGCAGTGCGGAGGCTCCCGCGAGGACGACCACGAGGAGCTGGAGCGTCCGGCTCCCGCCGCCCGCGTTACCGGTCGGGAGCGCCGACGGTGTTCCGAGCACCGCGACGTAGCCGGGACTCTCGACGCGGGCGAACGACTGCTGGGTGCCGGCGAGGTTCGAACCGCGGAGCTTCGTGACCCAGGTGGTCCCGTCCTTCGTCCACGCGACGTGGTGCCCGGTCGTGGAGCCGCCCGGCGTGGACGGGTACACCAGCAACACCTGGAACGGTGTCGCCGGCGAACGGATGGTGTCACCGGACGGTACGTACGTGAAGGTGAGCCGGTAGACGTTGCCGAGCACCGTGAGGTTGCCGGGCGGAGCGGCGACGGTGCTGGGCGCGAGCGGCTCGATCTCCGCGTGCACGGCGGTCTGCTTCGGGGCGTTCGCGAAGGTTCCGGCGTCGAAGAACACGTTCACCTGGCCGTCGGCGGTCGTGAGGACGGTCGACTCGGAGCCGTTCGCGCCGAGGCGGATGTCGGCGGTCGCGCCGAACGGCTGGCGGTTCGTGTCGGCGAGCGCCGGCGGCGGGTCAACCCATCGGTAGGACTGAATCGGGAGGATGCCGTCGAGGAGCGGAGCGCGCGCGGCGGGGGACAGGCGCGCCGACACGATCGCCCCGACGATCCAGACCCCCGCGATCGCGAGCCCGGCGACGAACGCGCCGGCACGACCGCGCCTCACCACCCCATCACCGACGCCGGCATGGGCTCGGAGGCGAACGCCGGCGGCCAGATCACCGCCGCGTGTCCCGGCGAGACCCACTCCCAGATCACGCTCGCCGCCTCGACGTTCGCGCCGGCGTCGGGGACGCCGGGAGGCGCGAAGCGCAGCCCGCTGCCGTTCGGCAGGCTCCCGCGCGGCAGGTCGACCTCGAGCGCAGCCGACGCCACGGCCGCCGCCGTGTCGCCGTTCGCCTCGGGCAGCACGTCGTGGAAGAGCGCCCACGCCGCGCTGAAGCCCGCGAGCGCCGGCGGCGAGAGGTCCGAGCCCCAGCGCGCGCGGTACGCATCGTTCGCGCGCTGCAGGAGGTCGCGCGCCTGCGGCCGAAGCCCGTCGGGGTCGATGCTCGCGTCGGGTTTGTCCGACGCGTACACGCCCACCGCCATCCGCCCGAGACGCTGCCCGAACTCGGGCATGCAGTAGCTCGAGGACGTGCCGATGCTCGCGACGAGCGGCACGTGCTCTCGCACGAGCTCGCGGCGAACCGCGATCCCGTCCTCGAGGTACGCGGACACGAACAGCACGTCGGGGCGGGCGGCCGCGATGCGGCGCGCGATCCGCGCGGCGTCATAGCCGACCGGCGGATAGCCGACCGTGGCGACGAGGTCGAGGCCGAGCTTCCGGAGCTCGTCCTCGGCGCCGCTCGCGACGGTGTTCCCGTAGACGTCGTCCACGAACGCGACCGCGTAGCGGAGGGAGCGGGGGTCGCGGTGCATCTCGTGCGCGAGCTTCCCCGACACGAAGTCGATCGCCGCGCGGCCCAGCGTGCCGCCGGTCGGCGGCACGCGGAACGTGAGATCGCCGGCGTCGGACGTGCTCGGCAGCATTCCCACGGCGCCGGTCTCCCAGAAGAGCATGTTCCGCTCGGCGGTCGCGGTCGAGGCAACCGCGGAGATCGTGCTGCCGTAGCTCCCGAGCACGAGGTCGATGCCCTCGGCGTCGAGCTGGGCGATCGCGGCCGGCGCGGCGTCGGAGCCCGGCACGTCGACGGTGCGGAGCTCGATCGGCCGGCCGTGCACGCCCCCATCGGCGTTCACCAGGTCGGCCGCGAGCGAGACGCCGCGGAACTCCTGGACGCCGCCCGAGCCCTGCGAGCCGCTCAGCGGGTACACCGCGCCGATCACGAGGGGATCCGGCGACGACGGCGACGAGCACGCGCTCGCGACGAGCGCGAGCGCGACCCCGTACCGAACCGACCGCCTCATCGCAGCGCCGCCAGGAGGTTCGCGGCGGCATGGGTCGCGGCCGGGACCTTCCACGAGCCGGAGGCCCATCGCTGCCAGGAGAGCAGGAGGCCTGCGCCGAGGTCCACCGGCATCGCGGCGGAGCCGTACGCCGGCAGGTGGATGAGCGCGAACAGGAGCGCCGAGCCGGCGATCGCCGCGACCGGCCCCCATCGCCGCAGCTCGCCGTAGGCGACGCCGCGGAAGAGGAGCTCCTCGGCGAGCGCGGCGAGGAGCGAGAGCGGCACCACGACGAGCGCGCCCGAGACCGGCGCGGAGGGGCCGGCGGCGCTCGCCGCCGCGAACGCTGCAAGCAGGCCCAGCGCCGCGACGAGATCGGGCCGCAGGTTCGGCGTCTCGGCCGGAGGGGCGAGTGCCGCCGACGCGATCGCGATCGCGCCGTACACGACAACGAGCAAGGCGACCTTCGGTGCGACCGCCGGCGTCGCGGCGAGTGCGGACGTGCGCAGCACGAGGAGTCCCGCGCCGAGCAGCACGACGACGGGGCCGGCGATCGACCGGCGCCCGACGGCGACGCTCACGAGGTCACCTCGAACGACGACGAGGCGATCACGCGTGGATCGAACGGCGCGTGATCGGACGCGACGAACTCGACCTGCACCACGTGGGTCCCCGGCGACAGCTTGGGCAGGGCTTGCTTCAGCCCCGACGTCATCGTGATGAGCGAGCCGTCGACCGACACGTGCAGGTGTCCCTGGTCGGGCACGACGGTGGTGGTCGTCGTGGGCACGAGCTTCGCGCCGGTGAGCGAGACGCGGAGCTCGACGGGATCGTTGACGGTCGCCCCGTTCTTCGGCGAGAGGATCGCGAGCGTGCCCGTGCTCGCCGGCCGGCTGGTCGGCGCGGACGGCCCGGCCGACCCGTCGCCACCGCAGGCGGCCAGGAACAGCAGGAGCACGGCAAGCGCCGCCGGCCGGCGCCGGGCGCTCATCCGCTCACCCCGGGATCGTCTGGTCGAGGACCACATGGATCGTGTCCCCATTCTCTCCGGTCGCGAGCAGATCGAAGTGCCATTCGCCCGCCGTGAGGGAGACGTCCCCCACGAAGTGACCCGCGCTCAGGCGCCGGAGCTTCAGGGCCGTGGGAGGGGTTTGGGGGCCCGACGCCGTCACGGACACCGATGCCAGCGGGAGCTCCTTGCCGTCGTCGTCGAAGGCGGTCAGGTGGAACTCGTTCGCGCCACCCGTCCCCGGGTCGTTGTAGGCCTGGATGCTCTCGCCGCTCGGAACGGTGAGCGTGGTGATCGGCGGGCTGCCCGACGAGACGGCGACCGTCTGCTCGGGCGGCCTGGTGGTGAGATGCAGGTCGATCTCGAGCGTCTGCGTCCCCTGCCGGGCGAGCACGGTCACGTTCCACATCCCGTCGATCGACAGCTGCGACCCCTGCCCCGTCCACTCGCCGGTCTCGGCGCGGGAGAGGTCGAGCGTCGTGCTGCTGAGGGTGGAGTCGGCGAACCGGAAGCTCAGGGTGACCGCGTCGGCCTGCGCCGGCGCGCCGGTGTCGAAGTCGGCGAGCTTCAGGTCGAAGGTATTCTGCCCCGCCGTGCCGGGCGAGACGGTGAGCCGGGCGCGCGTGGTCGTCGCGAAGTCGCTCCCGGTCACCACGATCGGGGCGGAGGCGGCGCTCGCCGGGGCGTTGCGGGGCGCCAGCCCGGTGAGGGTCCCGGTGAGCGCGAAGACGCCCACGGCGAGGGCAAGCTCTCCTTGTGCGACGCGTCGAAGGAGCGGCGGTCCCTCCGGCCGTCCGGCGCGCACCCGGGGAACGGACCGGAAGTGGTTGAACGTGCCGAGCGCGATGAGGGCGAGCGCGACGACGATCTTGAGCGCGAGGGTCGTGCCGTAGCCGTTGCGGAACGGGTGCAGCCACCACGTCCAGCCGAGCTCGTGCGAGGAGCGAAGGACGCCGGTGACCGCGACCATGCCGAGCGAGATCCCGGCAAGCCACGAGAAGCGATGCGCGACGCGACCGCCCTCGGCTTGGTCGCCGAGTCGAAGCCACAGCACCAGCAGGACGAGCCCGCCGATCCAGGCGCCGACGGCCAGCACGTGCACCCACTGCAGTCCCTGCTCGAGCCACGCGGCCCCGCCGGCGGCCGCGTGGCCACCGCGGACGCGCGCGAGCATCGCGAGGCCCGCGAGCGCGGCGAGCGCGATCAGGCGAGCCCGGCCAGACCTCACCGCGACGATCGCCGCGGCTGCCGCCGCGGCGATCGTCCCCCCCGCCAGCCACTCCAGCGGCGTTCCCGTGTTCGATCGCAACAGCGTGCCGAGCGACACGTCCAGCGCCGAACGTTCGGCGAGCACGATCGCGACCGTCCCCAGCAGCGCCGCCGCGGCGCCGGCGAGAGCAAGGGGCCGTCTCGCCGGCGGTTCGCCGCGATAGATCACCAGCCCGTCGAAGCCGATGGCGAACAGCACGCAGAGGCCCATCAGCAGCACGGCGCGACCGGCGACCCCCAGTGGGGTCGGCGGGCGAGCGGTCGCCTGCTGGCCGGTGCGAGTCGGCGGGGGGGTTTCGCCCACCCCGAACGCGAACGTGCCCGACGTCTGGTGCCCGTCGACCTGGGACACGACCTGCCAGGACACCGTGTACACGCCGTCCGGCAGGTCGGGGAGCGCCACCCGCAGCGCGAGCGTTTCGCCGGGAACGTTCGTGGCGCGTCCCGATTGGACCTCCGCTCCGGCCGCGTTCAGCACGGCCACGCTGGAGAGCGACGGATCCGGTCGCTCGCTGAACACGAGGGTCACTTCGGTGGGCGCGTGGTCGAGGCGCTCGCCGTCGGAGGGCGTCGATCGCTGAAGGTACGCGTGCGCGCCCGTCGCTTCGGCGAACGCGAGCACCAGGCCGATCGCCGCGACCACCACCGCCAGGCCTCGGAGCAGCCGTCTCGCCGTCATCCGGAGCCTCGTTCGAGCGTGAAGGCAACCGACGCGAGCACCCGCGGGCTGAAGGGCGCGTGGTCGGCGGCCACGAACTCTGCCTGAAGGACATGGTTTCCCGGCTCCTGCCCGATGAGCGAGATCGTTTGCTGGAGCCCGTAGGTCATCGACACGAGGCTCCCGTCGAGCGACAGGTGGACGTGGCCGGTGTCGCTGGTGAGCGTGGTGGTCGCGCTCGGCACGATCCGGCCGCCCACCAGGTGCAGGCGCACCTGCAGCACGTTCCCCGAGACCACCTCACCCTGCGTGGGCTCCTCGAACGCGATCGTCGCCGCGGACGTCGGGCGCACGGCCGACGGTCCGATGAGCGGGCGCACCCACGCGACCGCGGTCAGGCCGGCGACCGCGAGGACGCCGGCGCTCGCCCACATCACCGGCAGCCGCCAGCGCGGCACGCGGCGCGACGGGCGCTCGCGGCCGCGCTGGCGCGCGACGTAGCCGAGCCAGAAGGAGCCGCCCAGCAGTACGGCAGACACCGCTTCGTCGGGCGTCCCCGCGTGGGCGAGCACCTACGAGCCGGCCGCCTTCCGACGCGCCATCACGAGCCCGGCGGCCCCGATGGCGATCCCCAGGACGCCGACGACGAGCGCGACGATCACCAACGGATCCGTCTCGTTCGCGGTCGTGCGGACCTGACCGATCGCCTGCTGCAGGCGAGGAACCTCGCGGTCGAGGCGCTGCGACAGCTCGGCCGTCGTCGGGGCCTGGGTGACGGGGAATTCCGCGTCGGAGATCGGCATGACGTCGTCGAATCCCTTGCCGGACGTGAACGTCTCGTCCACCTTCTGACCGCTCACGGTTCCCGTGAAGTGGAACGTGTAGGTCCCGGCCTGCGTGGGCACGAACCACGCCCGGTAGTCGCCCGGCGTACCGAACTCGCCGATCTCGAAGTCCGGCTCGAGCGAGAGCTTCGTCGATTCGCTGCCGAACGTGACCTCCACCTCCAGCGCGTCGCCGAGGTTCGTCACCGGCTTGCCGAGCCTCGAGAGGATGAGCTGCGCACTATTCGGCTGACCCGCGTACGCGGGTTCGGCGCCGAAGCCGACGGCCATCGTGAGGTCGCCGACGTCCCGTTCCTCGTGGGCGACTGCCGTTCCGGGGAACGCGAACACCAGCAGGGCGGCCGTGAGCACGGCCGCAGGCATCACCTTTCGCATGGGTTGTCCTCCTCCACGCTTGCGTCGGCCGGCGCGGTCGCGCCGGCGTCCTACACGAACGAGCGGGCGGAGGGAGGACCTCGCAGTCCGGTGGCGGGCAGATGAGGGGACGTCCGTCGCGGGGGCTGCGCCGGAACGGCGATCGGGGTCGTGCGCAGCCGCGGACGTGGGGGGAGCGACGGGGCGAGGGCGATCCTCGAGCCGGCGCGGAGCAGCGCGCGGATGACGAGCGCCCCGAGCGTCGCGATCACCGCCTGCACGACCAGCCCCGTGAACAGGACCCGAGCCAGCCCGTGCATCCCCGCGTGGGCCTCGATGCGTTCGAGGACCTCCATCGTCGCGAAGATCGCGACCTGGATCGTCGACAGGCCGACGGCGAGCCCCGGCAACGTCGGGAGATCGTTCGACGGGTGGTGCAGGCGAGAGAGGAACAGCCACATGAAGGCGAGTCCTGCGGCCACGAGCGCCGTCTCCGCGAACGCGGGAAGGTAGCCGTGGCCGGTCGAGGTCAGCAGGACGTTTCGATCGTGCGCGTTCGGCTCGATCAGGACGTAGGTGACGGCGTGCCCGAACACCACCCCGAGCGTCGCGATCGAACAGGACGCGAACGCGCGCAACCGATCCACGCGGGCCATCGTGGAGGGATTGTACGCTTGGCCCCGGTCAACGGAAGGACATCGTGCGCGCGGAGGACGTGAAGCGGGTCGGGGTGGTGGGCTGTGGGCTCATGGGCTCGGGCATCGTCGAGGTCGCCGCTCGCGCCGGTTGCGACGTGACCGTGGTCGAGCCCACCGAGGATCTCCTCAAGTCCGGGCGATCGCGCATCGAGCGATCGGTCGCGAAGGGCGTCGAGAAGGGGAAGGTCTCGGCGGCCGACGCCGAAGCGCTCCTCGGTCGCATCATCGGCGCAACCGATCTCGCGTCGTTCGTGGATGCGGACGTCGTGATCGAGGCCGCCACCGAGAACCTCGACGCGAAGCTCGACGTGTTCCGGCGTCTGGGCGAGGCGACCCGCGACGAGGTCGTGCTCGCGTCGAACACGTCGTCGATCCCGATCGTCGAGCTCGCCGTGGCGTCGGGCCGTCCCGACCGCGTCGTGGGCATGCACTTCTTCAACCCGCCGCCGGTGATGCAGCTGCTCGAGCTCACGCCCGCGCTCACGACCTCAGACGAGACCATCGAGTTCGCGCGCGCGTTCGCGGAGCGTCTCGGCAAGGTGGTCGTGCGTTCGAAGGATCACGCCGGCTTCATCGTGAACCGGGTGCTGATCCCGTACCTGAACGACGCCGCACAATTGTTCGACGGGGGCTTCGCGACCCGCGACGACATCGACACGGCGATCCATCTCGGGCTCGGCCATCCGATGGGGCCGCTGACGCTCATGGACCTCATCGGGATCGACACGTGCGTCGCGGTCGGCGAGGTGCTGTTCGCCGAGTTCGGCGAGCCGAGGTACGCGCCGCCGCCGGTCTTGCGGCGGATGGTCGCCGCCGGCCACCTCGGCCGAAAATCCGGCCGCGGCTTCTACGACTACGCCTGAGGGGACGTTCGCGCGACCCGCTCGAGCAGGTCGGCCGCGTGTGCGAGCGTGGCGAGGTCCCCCCGGGGGAGGAATCGAAGCCGACCGGCGAGGACCTCCACGCGGCGCGAACGACCTCGTGTGAGGGTTCGCGTTCCCTTCCCGGTCGCGCGAACGACGACCACCCGACGATCGTCGCTGCGGGGCTCCCGCCGCACGAGGCCGTCGCGTTCGAGGCCATCGACCAGCCGCGTCATCGTGGGCGGCCGCACGCCCTCGGCGGCCGCGAGCTCGCCGATCGGGATCGGGCCGGCGAACACGATCACCGAGAGCGCCGACAGTCGGGGAGCCGAGATGCCGAGCGCCTCGTCCTCCGCGCGCAGGCGACGCAAGAGGTGGATGGCCGCCGAATGGAGCCGGTCGGCCACCACCTCCACCTCTCGCGCCGGGGAAGGTCGCCTTGACATGGTGTGTGGTATTTAGTTAGCCTACACAAATAGATTCTTGCACGGAGGCGGCGCGATGGCAAGCACCGACGACCTCTTTCGGGCGATCGACGAAGAGGACGTGGCTCGGGTTCGTTTGCTCGTGGACTCGGATCCGTCGATCGCCACGGCTCGCGATCCGCAGGGCGTCTCCGCGCTCATGCGGGCGCGTTACCGCCGGGACAAGGCGATCGCGAACGCGATCCTCCCGCACGTGCCCGAGCTCGACGTCTTCGAGGCGGCGTCGTTCGACGACCTCGACCGTCTGACGCGACTCCTCGCCGACGACCCGACGCTCGCGACGACGATGAGCGGCGACGGCTTCACCGCGCTGCACTTCGCGGCGTTCTTCGGCCGCCACGAGGCCGTCGCGCTCCTGCTCGAACGCGGCGCCGACGTCGATGCGCGGGGGACGGGCTGGATGACCGGCACCGCCCTGCACTCGGCCGCGAGCGGCGGCCACACCGAGGCCATGCGACGGTTGCTCGAGGCCGGCGCGGACCCCGACGCGCGCCAGTCCCACGGGTTCGTTGCGCTGCACGCGGCCGCGCAGAACGGCCGGGTGGACGACGTGGAGCTGCTGCTCGCATACGGCGCGGATCCCTCGGCGGCGAACGACGACGGCGCGACCGCTCGCGACCTCACCACCGACGACGACGTTCGCGCGCGCCTGGATCAGGCGAACGCGTAGACCTGCTCGACCGAGTCGCAGGGATTGCCGCGGCCGAACGTCACGCGGCGCTCGGTGACGTCGGCGACACACCAGAAACACGTGACGGACCCGGAGCCGTCCCCGGGGTCTCCGTGGCGGCAGAGCGAGTCGGGTGCGTGCTCGTGATCCGAGAGGAACGAACGGAGCATCGCCTCGTCGACGGTGCCCGGCTTGGCGTCCGCCAGCAACTCGTGCGCGCGGCGGTAGCGCACGGCCGACTGCTCCGCGTACTCGGGATCGCCCTCATAGGAGAGCATCGAGTCGCACACGTAGTGGTTCGTGTGCACGAGCATTCCGTCGGCCGGCTCCGTCATCTCGACGGCGGTCGCGGACCCCTCGACGTTCACGACGCGGCCGTCCGCCGACGCGAGCACGTTGTTGTACGAGGAGGCCCGGTCGTGGCGGATCGCCGTGCCCACCATCATGTCGAGGTCGGGGTCGCGCAGCATCGCGCGCACCTGCACCTCGCGCGGGATGCCGACGCGTTCGTCGTTGGGGCTCAGCTCGTTGCCGGTGAGCGAGAGCCCCGCCGAGTTCCACCCCACGCTGATCCAGATGCCGTTGCCGATCGTGAGCGCGGTGGGCTCGTCCTCGATCGACCACTCCACCGCCATGAGGTCTTCTTGATATCGGCGCGACATGTCGTTGTTGTGCGCGACGAGCACGTGACCGTTCGCGGTCTTGGGAGCGATCGCCACGAGGTCGCTGCACCCCTTCGCGTGCGCGGGGTGGCGCGGCTCGTACCAGATCTCCTCGATGAAGCACGCGAACAGCGCGCGCGGGTCGACGCCGACCGCCTCCGCGGCGCCCTCGACCTCCTCGAGGAACCACGGCATCGCCTCGGTGGTGACGGCGCGATATTCGTCGGCGAGCCGGAGCTGCTCCTCGCGCGAACGGCCGCCCGGGAGCGGCTCGTCGAATGCCGTCTCACGCGCGATCGTCTCCGCCGCCATCTCGCCCACCTGGGCGCCCACCTCTCGATGCGTCCCGGCCACCCGGATGAGGGGGATCGTGTGCGGCGTCATGCCGGCATCGCGGGCATCGGCGGCGTCGGCGGGGCGGGCCGCATCGATGCTGTGGCGTCCTTGCGCCCGGCGGCGCGCGCGGCGATCGCGATCGCGCCGAGCCCCACCGCGGTGGCGACGACCCAGAGGAGACCCGCGAGGATCGGCACGAGCGCCACGACGCGCAGGATGCCCCATCCGATCGCGAACGCGCCCACCCGGGAGCCTGATGACTTGAGGAGCCGCCGTCCCAGCAGGTACGCGGACGCGACATACCCGAGCCAATACAACAGTCCGAGCGCCAGGAGCAGGCCGAGGCCGAACGGGATGCCCACGAGCGTGACGATCGCGAGGACCGCGAAGATCGGCAGGCCGATGAGCACGAGGAACCCCCACCCCGCTGCGGCTCCCGTGCGTGCCTCGGCCGCGGAGGCAACGGCGTCGGCCGCCCGCGGCGCGAACAGCACGATCAGGAGCCCGAGCAGGAAGCTCGACACGGTGGTGGCGACCCAGATCGCGAGCCGGCTCGCGAGCCGGAGGTTCCCCCAGTCGACGTTGAAGTTCACGCCGCCGACGGTGCCGTCGACCTGGCCCGCGATCCTCGGGCTCAGCCGCGACCGCACGTTGCCGTGCACGGTGGCGCCCTCTCCCACCAGCACCCTGCCGTTGAACGCCACGACGTCGCCGTTCACGTCGCCCACGATCGAGGCGTCGCCGTTGAACACGACGACGTTGCCGGTGACGGTCCCCTCGATCGTGGCATCACCGTCGAAGATCACGGCGTCGTTCACCGTGTCCCCGGCCGGGACGAGCAGGCTCCCCGTCAGCACGACGAAGTCCTTCGTCCCGTCCGCGGCGAGCGCCGTCCCGGCGAGCGCGAACGAGACGACGAAGGCCAGCGCGGCGACTCCCAGGAACCTCCTCATGCGTGCAGCCTAGCCCGATCGTGGCGCTCCGGCGCAGGGTGGGAATTCGCCCGATCGAGGCGGGTCGTTGAGCTGCTCTCCACGCGGCCCGCGAGGACCGCCTCCGTCGCGGTCGACGGGTGGAATCGGCCGCCGAGTCGACCGTGATCATCACGAGGGACCGCCGTCCTGGAGATCCCCGCCAAACGCCACGAGAAGCACGAACCGAACCTCGCCCTCGAACCCACCGCATTTCCGCAGGTCAGAGGCCTGTCGGAGCCGGCCATTACCGTGGCTGTGCGGCCCCCTGACCGCACAGCGAGGAGGACGGGATGACCGAGATCGGGATCGCGGTGCTCGCGCTCGCCCTGGGCACGGCGCTCGGCGTTGCCGTGGTGGCGTTCCGGCGTCCGGCGTCCGCGGATCGCGCGGGGACCGATCGGCTCGAGGCGCGCCTCGACGTGCAGGGGGTGCATCTGCAGCGAATCGCCGACGCCGCGGTCGGCCGCGACCGCGAGGCCGAGAGCTTCCGCGACGAGCTCGCGGGGACCCGCCGGGCGCTCGAGGAGCTGCGGGTCCGGGAGCAGGAACGGCGCGGGGCCGACGACGAGCAGCGCGAGGCGATCCGCCGCCTGTCGACGGTGCTCGCCGGAAGCGCGTCGAAGGGGCGCGCCGGCGAGCACGTGTTGCGGGAGCATCTCGGCCAGCTGCCGCCGACGATGCTCGCGAGCGACTTCCGCGTGAACGGCAAGAACGTCGAGTTCGCCCTGCTGCTGTCGGACGGCCGCCGGCTGCCGATCGACTCCAAGTGGCCGGCGCTCGCGGAGCTCGAGGCGCTCGAGGCCGCTGCCGAACCTGCCGATCGCGAGGCCTGCGCGCGCGCCGTGGAGCGCGTCGTGGCCGCGAGGGCGAAGGAGGTCGCGCAATACCTCGACCCCGCGCTCACCGCACCCCTCGCGATCGCCGCCGTTCCCGACGCGGCGTATGCGGTCCTGCGGCGTGCGCACGCCGACGCGTACGCGAAGGGCGTCGTGATCGTGCCCTACTCGGCGGCCCTGCCGATCGTGCTGTTCCTTTACGCGCTCGTGCAGCGCTTCGGGGAGGCGGCCGACGTCCAGGTCGCGCTCGCCGACGTCGCGAGCGTGCTCGACCAGATGGAGGCTGTGGTCGAGAACAAGTTCGCGCGCGCGGCGACCATGCTCACGAACGGCGCCGACGAGTTCCGCTCGTCGCTCGGCAAGGCACGTGGCTCGATCGCGCGCGCGAGGGCGGGCGCCGGCGAGGAGACGACGGGCGCGGAGGGCGTGCTGACGCTCGTGAACTAAGCTCGCCGCGTGGAGTTCTCCGAGGCCCTCGAGCGGTTCGGGTTCCACCGCGCCGATGAGCGGGGCCTCAGTCGAGGCAGCGAGCTCTACACGGCCACGCCGAACGCGTTCATGACCTACATGGTGCACGCGTACGACGACGGCACGGCGCTGTTCACGTGGGAGTTCGCGATCGTGGAGTTCCTTCGCAAGCACGGGCTCCAGGTTGGGTCGGCCGAGGCCGACAACCAGTTCATGTACCCCCGGCAGGACCTTCGCGGCCCGCAAGACGCCGCGTGGCTCACCTCGGCGATCGAGCAGACCGGCGCGGCGCTCTCCTCGCTCCGCTTCGACGACCCCGAGCGATTCTGAGACCGAGCATGCCTCGCATCGTGCGCGCCGTTGCCGTGCTCGTTGGGCCGCTGGTGGTGGAAACCGTCGCCGTCATCCCGAACGTCGCCGCCGCGCATCCTCTGCCGGATCCGCGGCCCTGTCCCGGCTGCTACGCGCCCGCGCTCGAGACGAGCTGGCAATGGCAGCTGCAGGGGCCGATCGACACCTCGATCGACGTGCAGATGTACGACGTCGACGGGTTCGAGACGAAGAAGAGCATCGTCGCCGACCTGCACGCCGACGGGAGGATGGTCGTGTGCTACCTCTCGGCCGGGTCGTGGGAGAACTGGCGGCCCGACGCCGACGACTTCCCGAACTCGGTCCTGGGCAAGAACAACGGATGGCCGGGCGAGAAGTGGCTCGACATCCGCAAGCTCGGCATCCTGCGGCCGATCATGGAGGCGCGCATGGACATCTGCGCCGACAAGGGCTTCGATGCGATCGAGTTCGATAACGTCGACGGCTACCAGAACCACACCGGTTTCCCGCTGGATGCCCACGATCAGCTGCACTACAACGTCTTCCTTGCGAACCAGGCGCATGCGCGCGGCCTCTCCGCGGTCCTGAAGAACGACGTCGGTCAGGTGGAGAAGCTGTTGCCGTACTTCGATTTCGCGCTGAACGAGCAGTGCTTCCAGTACGACGAGTGCGACCTGCTCCTGCCCTTCGTCGACGCGGGGAAGGCGGTCTTCGGCGTCGAGTACAAGCTGCACCGCCCGGAGTTCTGTCCTCAGGCGAACGCGATGAACTTCAACTTCCTGCGGAAGAAGCTCTCGCTGAAGGTCTGGCGAAGGCCCTGCCGCTAGCGGCCGGGCTGCCCGAGACCTTCGGCCGATTGACGCTCTCATCCAGTGCTTGCATAGTTATGCGCTCATGGTCGACGCGCTGCGGGTGGGAATCGCCGGGGCCTCCGGCTATACGGGCGGAGAGCTCGTGCGCCTGCTCGCCGGCCGCGGCGACATCGAGCTGACGTACCTCGGCGCGCGCGACTCGGCCGGCTCGACGCTCGGCCGCTCGCACCCGCACCTCTCGGGCGTCGGCGACCTCGGCGCGCGGATCCTCGAGGCGATCGACGTCGACGCGATCGCCGGGGCCGCCGACGTGGCGTTCCTCGCGCTGCCGCACGGAGCGAGCGCCACGATCGCGCCCGACCTCGTCGAGCGAGGCGTCCGGGTGATCGATCTCGCCGGCGACTTCCGCCTCGCCTCGTCCGCGTACCCCGAGTGGTACGGGTTCGAGCACCCCGCGCCGGAGTGGCTGGACAAGGCCGTCTACGGCCTGCCCGAGCTCTTCGCCGCGCAGGTGCACGGCGCGAGGCTCGTCGCGAACCCGGGGTGCTACCCGACGCCGGTGATCCTCGGGCTCGCGCCGCTGTTGCGCGAGGGGCTCGTCGAGCCCGGTCCCGTGCGCGTCGACGGCAAGACCGGCTTGTCGGGCGCCGGCCGGAGCCCATCGGAATCGACGCTGTTCGCGAGCTCGGAGGAGAGCATCCGACCCTACCGCGTCCCCGGCCACCAGCACACGCCGGAGATGGAACGCGGTCTCGAGCTCGCGACGGGCACGGCGGTGACGGTGCTGTTCGTCCCCCACCTCGTGCCGACCGTCCGCGGGGTCGTGACGACGGCGTTCGCGCAGCTCGCACCCGGGGTCACCAGCGAGACGCTGACCGAGTGCCTCGCCGAGGCGTATCGGGGCAGGCCGTTCGTGCGCGTGCTGCCCTCCGGAGCGATGGTGGACTCGAAGCGGGTCCGAGGGAGCAACGTCGTCGAGCTGCAGGCCGTCGCCGACCCGCGCACGGGCACGGCGATCGTCGTGGGCGCGGTCGACAACCTCGTGAAAGGGGCCGCGGGGCAGGCGATCCAGAACCTGAACGTCGCGCTCGGCCTCGACGAGTCCACGGGTCTCCCGACGGTCGGGGTGTACCCGTGAGCGTCACGTACCCGAAGGGATTCCGGGCCGCGGGCGTGACCGCGGGCTTCAAGCCGAGCGGGAAGCCCGACCTCGGGCTGCTCGTCGGCGAGCCCGGAACGACCGCCGCCGGCCTGTTCACGACGAACGCGTTCGCGGCCGCGCCGGTCCTCCTTTCCCGCGCTCGGTTGACGGAGGGCGGGGGTGCCGCGCGCGCCGTGCTCGTGAACAGCGGCCAGGCGAACGCGGCGACCGGCGCGCGCGGCGCCACCGACGCCGCCGCCGCGACCGCCGCCCTCGCGGCCCGCCTCGGGTTCGATCCGAACGAGGTCCTCGCCTGCTCGACCGGCGTGATCGGGGAGCCGCTCCACATGGACGAGCTTCTGGGGGCGTTGCCCGTGCTGGTCGAGGCGATCCACGACGACGGGGGCGAGGACTTCGCCCGCGCGATCACCACCACCGACACCGTCGAGAAGCTCGCGACGGCCGACGCCGGTCCATGTCGCGTCGGCGGATGCGCGAAGGGCGTCGGCATGATCAGCCCGAACCTCGCGACGATGCTCGTGTTCGTCACGACGGACGCCTCGGTGGCCTCGGACGACCTGCAGGGGCTTGCCGACGCCGCGCTCAAACCACACTTCAACGCGATCACGGTCGACGGCTGCCCCAGCACGAACGACTCGGTGCTGCTGCTCGCCTCGGGCGCTACCGGCGGTGAGCGGGTCCGGCCCGGTTCCCGCGAGTGGGCCGAGCTCGCGCGCGCGCTGGACGACGTCGGCGGGTCGCTCGCGCGGCAGCTGATCGCCGACGGGGAGGGCGCCACGCACGTGATCGTCGTCGAGGTCGCCGGCGCCGCCTCGGAACGCGACGCGCGCGCGATCGCGAACGAGATCGCGAACTCGCCGCTCGTGAAGACCGCCGTGTACGGCGAGGATCCGAATCCCGGTCGGATCCTCCAGGCGATCGGGTCGTCGGGCGCGAGGGTCGACCCGGCTCTCGTCGAGCTCTGGCTCGGCGACGCGCACGTCGTCGTCGCCGGCGTGATCCTCCCGGCCTACTTCGAGGGCGACCTGCGCGAGGCCGCGCGCACGCACATGAAGGAGCCCGAGGTCCGGATCCGCGTGCGACTGGGGGACGGGCCCGGTTCCAGCCGAACGCTCGGGTGCGACCTCTCGTACGAATACGTCCGCATCAACGGGGAGTACACGACGTGAGCGAGCGGCGCGAGCACCCGCCCCAGGTTCGCGAGCGCACGGTCTCGAAGGCCCGCACGCTCATCGAGGCGCTCCCGTTCATGCAGGCGCACTTCGGCAAGGTGATCGTCGTGAAGGTCGGCGGCGCCGCGATGGAGCAGACCGGCCTCGCGACCGCGTTCGCCGAGGACGTCGCGCTCCTGCAACACGCGGGCATCCGCGTCGTGGTCGTGCACGGCGGCGGGCCGCAGGTGAGCGAGGTGCAGGCGAAGCTCGGCATCGAGACCACGTTCGTCGACGGACTGAGGGTGACCGACGCGGCCACCCTCGACATCGCGACGATGGTGCTCGCCGGCAAGCTCAACACGACCGTCGTCGCCGGACTCGTGGCGAGCGGCGTGCCGGCGGTGGGTCTCTCCGGCGTCGACGGCGGGCTGCTGCTCGTCCGTCGGCAGGCCTCGCCCGATCTCGGGTTCGTGGGGGAGGTGGTGGGCGTGCGCGCCGAGGTCGTCGACACCCTGCTCGACCAGCGGTTCGTGCCGGTGGTCGCCTCGATCGCGCTCGACGCCGGCGGGCAGGCGTACAACGTGAACGCGGACGTCGTGGCCTCCGAGCTCGCGATCGCGCTCGGCGCCGAGAAGCTCGTGGTCATCTCCGACGTCCCCGGGCTGATGGGGCCGTCCGGGGAGCTGCTCTCGGAGCTCGGAGCGGCCGACGGCGCGGCGCTGCTCGCGAAGGACGGGGTGGTGGAAGGCGGCATGATCCCGAAGCTCACGAGCGCGATCCGCGCGATCGGGATGGGGGTCGGGCGCGTCCACCTCGTGGACGGGCGCGTCGACCATTCTCTCGTGCTGGAGCTCTTCACCCCCGAGGGCGTCGGCACCATGATCGTGCCGGACGCCCGTGCCGGCGGGGAGGAGGCGTGAACCCGTTCCCCGGCGAGGCGTTCCTCATGCCGACCTACGCCCGCTACCCGATCACGCTCGTGCGCGGGGCGGGCACCCGGGTCGAGGACGCCGACGGGCGCTCCTACCTGGACTTCGCGGGCGGACTCGGCGCTCTCTCGCTCGGCCACGGCCATCCCGCGTGGGTGGAGGCGGTGAACGGCGCCGCCTCGACGATCGGCCTCGTGAGCAACCTGTTCTCGACAGAGCCGCAGGCGCGTCTCGCCGAACGGCTCGCGGGGCTGCTGCCGATCCCCGACGCGCGCGTGTTCCTGTGCAACTCGGGCGCCGAGGCGAACGAGGCCGCGATCAAGCTCGTGCGCCGCTACGGGCTCGAGCGCGGCAGGCCGAAGATCGTGGCGCTGGACGGTTCCTTCCACGGGCGCACGGTGGCCACGCTTGCGGCCACGGGACAGCCGACGAAGCGCGCACCGTTCGAGCCGCTGGTGGACTGGTTCGAGCACGTGCCGCCGGGCGACCTGGGAGCCCTCGAGCTCGCACTCGGTCGCGGGGACGTCGCCGGGGTGCTGCTCGAGCCCGTGCTCGGCGAGGGCGGCGTGCGGCCGCTCGCCGACGAGTACCTGCGCGGCGCGCGTGAGCTCTGCGATCGGCACGGCGCGCTGCTCGTGGCCGACGAGGTGCAATCGGGATCGGGGCGCTGCGGAGGCTGGCTCGCGATCTCGCTCTCCGGCGTGGCGCCGGACGTCGCGACGCTCGCGAAGGGGCTGGGAGGCGGCCTGCCGATCGGTGCGTGCGTGTCGCGCGCCGACATCGCGCTGCGGCCCGGAGAGCACGCGTCGACGTTCGGAGGAGGCCCGGTGCCGTGTGCGGCGGCGCTCGCGGTGGTCGAGACGATCGAGCGCGACGGCCTGCTCCCCCGGGCTTCGGAGCTGGGGGAGCGGCTGCGCGATCGCATCGGCGCGCTTGCCGGCTCGACGCTCGTGCAGGAGGTGCGCGGGCGCGGCCTGCTGATCGGGATCGAGCTCGCCCAGCCAGCCGCGCACGAGGTTGCGCTCGCGATGATCGACGAGGGCGTGCTCGTGACGGAGGCGGGACCCGACGTCGTGCGCATGTCGCCTCCGCTCGTCGCGACGGGAGACGACGTCGACGAGGCCGTCGACGCGCTGTCGTCGGCCGTCGAGAAGGTCGCCGCCGCGCGGGGGTGGACGCCGTGACGAACGGACGGGTGAACGGCGCGGGGAAAGCGAAGCGCCAGCAGTCGATCCTCTCGCTGGTCTCCCGCGAGCGGTTCGGCTCGCAGGAGGAGATCCGTAACCGGCTCGCGTCGCTCGGCGTGCGCGCGACGCAGTCGACGATCTCGCGCGACATCGAGGAGTTGGGGCTCGCGCGCGTGCACGACGCCGAGGGCCTCCGCTACGTGGTGGCGGGCGAGCAGGAGAACGGGGCGCCGGCGCCGCGCCGGTTGCTGCAGCGGCTCCTCGACGAGTTCGCCCTCTCGTTCGTGCGCGCCGACCACGCGCTCGTGGTGCGGACGCCGCCCGGCGCCGCGTCGGCGCTCGCCGAGGGCATCGACCGCGTCGGACTCGGCGAGATCGCCGGCACGATCGCCGGCGACGACACGATCCTCGTGGTGGGTCGCGAGGGTGTCACGCCCGCCGACCTCGAGCGATCGCTCGCGAAGATCATGGAGGGCTGACCGTGCCGCGTGTGGTGCTCGCGTACTCCGGCGGCCTCGACACGTCGGTCGCGATCCATTGGCTGGCCGATCGAGGCTTCGACGTCTACGCGGTGGCCGTCGACGTCGGGCAGGACGAGGACTTCGACCGCGTGGTCGAGCGCGGCCGAAGGGCCGGCGCCGTCGAGGTGCGCGTGATCGACGCGGTCGGGCGGTTCGCCTCCGAGTATCTCGCGCGAGCCATCAGGACGAACGGCCTCTACGAGGGGAAGTACCCGATGGTGAGCGGGCTCGCGCGCCCCTGCATCGTGGAGGAGATCGTGAACGTGGCGCGGGAGGTCGATGCGGCCGCCGTCGCGCACGGTTGCACCGGCAAGGGCAACGACCAGGTGCGGTTCGAGGTTTCGTTCGGCGTGCTCGCGCCCGACCTGCAGGTCCTCGCGCCGATCCGCGACGACGGCCTCCCCCGCGGCAAGGCGCTCGCGCTCGCGGCGGAATGGGGAATCCCGGTGGCCGGCGTCGCGGAGAGCTACTCCGTCGACGAGAACCTCTGGGGCCGGACCGTCGAATGCGGTCCGCTCGAGGATCCGTGGGTGGCTCCGCCCGACGATGCGTTCGCGCGAACCGTTGCGTCGCAGGCGGCTCCGCGCGAGCCGGCCGAGATCGTCGTCACGTTCGAGCGGGGCGTGCCCGTGTCGCTCGACGGCGAGGCGACCGCGTTGCCGGCCCTGATCCGGCGCCTGGATGCGCTGGGTGGCTCGTACGGGTTCGGTCGCGTGGACATGGTCGAGAACCGGCGCGTGGGGATCAAGAGCCGCGAGCTGTACGAGGTCCCCGGCGCCCTCGCGCTGATCCTCGCGCACCGAGCGCTCGAGGACCTCACGCTCGAACGCGACCTCGCGCACTGGAAGCCCGGCGTCGAACAGCGCTGGGCCGAGCTCGTGTACGACGGGCAGTGGTTCTCGCCGCTCCGCCGCGCGCTCGACGCGTTCGTGGACGCCTCGCAGACGCACGTGAGCGGGGAGGTGCGGCTCCGCTTCGACCCCGGAGCGTGCACGGTCGTGGGACGCCGCGCCGACACGGCCCTCTACGACCTCTCGCTCGCGACGTACGGCAGCGACGACGCGTTCGATCAGTCGCACGCCGAGGGGTTCGTGCGCCTGTGGGGCCTGCCGCTGAAGGTGTGGGCGTCGAGGCAGGGCGAATGAGCGACCGTGTTCCGGAGGACCCGCTCTGGGCCGGCCGGTTCTCGAAGGCTCCCGCGCCGGAAGCACATGCGCTCGGCCGGTCCCTCGCGTTCGACGTGCGCCTCGCCTCCCAGGACGTCGAGGCCTCCGCGGCGCATGCGCGCGCGCTCGCTCGCGCGGGCTTCCTGACCGACGAAGAAGCCGAGACGCTCGCGACGGCGCTCGCCGAGGTCGGCCGCGAGATCGCGGACGGGACGTTCGCGTTCGAGGACGCGGACGAGGACGTGCATTCGGCGATCGAACGGGGCGTCACCACGCGGCTCGGGGATCTCGGGGCGAGGCTCCACGCCGGCCGTTCCCGCAACGACCTCGTCGTGACCGACCTACGCCTGTGGATGCTGGCCGCGGCGCGGCGCATCGACGGCCTCACCGTGCTGCTCGTCCGCACGCTCGTCGCGAGGGCGCGGGAGCACGCCGAGACCGTGATGCCCGGCACGACGCACGCGCGGCCCGCGCAGGTCGTCACGCTCGGCCATCACCTGCTCGCGCACACGTGGGCGCTCGCGCGCGACCTCGACCGGCTCGACGCCTGGGCCGATCGGACGTCGACGTCGCCGTTGGGCGCGGGTGCCCTGGCCACCTCCACGCTCGATCTGGACCCGGCCTCGACGGCCACGGGCCTCGGGTTCCCCCGCGCCTTCGAGAACTCGATCGACGCGGTGAGCGACCGCGACTTCGTGCTCGAGTTCCTCGCGACCGCGGCGATCCTCGCAACGCACCTCTCTCGGCTCGCGGCCGACCTCGCGCGCTGGACCGACGAGTCGCTGGGTTGGGCGGGGCTCGACGAGGCCTACGCGACCGGGTCGAGCATGATGCCGCAGAAGCGGAACCCCGACACGGCCGAGCTCGCGCGCGCGAAGGCCGCTCGCATCGTCGGGGACTTCGCGGCGCTCGCGTCGGTGCTGCACGGGCTGACCCTCGGATACCACCGCGACCTGCAGGAGGACAAGGAGCCCGCGTTCGACGCGGCCGAGACCCTCGAGCTCGTGCTGCCCGCGCTCGTGGGAGCGATCGAGACGATCCGGTTCCATCCCGAGGCGATGCGACGCGCCGCGGAGGACCCGGCGTTGTTCGCCACCGACCTCACCGAGGCGCTCGTGCGAGCGGGCGTCCCCTTCCGCGAGGCGCACCGCCGCACGGGGGAGCTGGTGAAGGCCGTGGCTGGCGACAAGCGAACGCTGCGAGACCTTGTTGCCGAGGAGTGGCGGGCGTTCGGTCTTGACGGCGGGGCCTCGCTGCTCGACCCGGACCGATCGGTCGCGGCGAGGTCGATGCGGGGCGGTCCGTCGCCGCGATCGGTCGAGGACCAGATCGACGCGCTCGAGCGCCGTCTCGCCGCCCGGCGCGCGTGATCGATCGCGCCGCGGCGACGTAGGGTCGACCTCGTGACCACCTCGCAGCCGCCGGGTCCCCGGCTCTCGACGGTCGGCGCGCTCCGGGCGATCCGGCGCGACCCGATCGCACTGCTCGAACGCGCCGCTTCGTTCGGCGACGTGTCGCATGTGCGCCTGCCGCGCGTGTCGCTCTACCTGCTGAACCGGCCCGATCTCGCGCGCGACGTCCTGGTCGACCACCATCGGGACGTCCGCAAGGGACCCACGATGGACGCCGCGCGAAGGGTGCTCGGGGAGAGTCTGCTGACGTCCGAGGGCGAGCACCACATGCGACAGCGTCGCCTCATCCAGCCGATGTTCCACCACGAACGCGTCGAGGCGTACGGCGCCTCGATGGTGGAGCTCGCGGAGCGCGCCGCCGCCAGGTGGTCCGACGGGGGGCCGCTCGACGTGCACGCCGAGATGGCGCGCCTCACGCTCGCGATCGTGGGCCGCACGATCTTCGACGTCGACGTGGAGGCCGAGCACGCGCGGGAGGTGGCCGGCGCGCTCGACGAGACGCTCGCGCAGTTCAACCGGGCGCTGTCGCCGTTCCTCCGGTTCACCGAGCGACTGCCGCTGCCGGCGAACCGCCGGTTCCAGCGGGCTCGTGGGGTGTTCGACCGGATGATCCACGGCATGATCGCCGAGCGCCGAAAGGCCGGCCTCGAAGGCGGCGACCTGCTCTCGCTCCTGCTCCGAGCGCGAGAGGGCGGGTCGGGCATGACCGACGAGCAGGTACGCGATGAAGCCGTCACGCTGTTCCTCGCCGGCCACGAGACGACGTCGAACGCGCTCACGTGGACCTGGTACGTGCTCGGCGAGCACCCGTCGATCCGGGCCGAGCTCGAGGCCGAGCTCGACGACGTGCTCGACGGGCGTGCACCGTCGGTCGCCGACGTGCGCCGTCTCACGTTCACCGACGCGGTGCTCAAGGAGGCGATGCGGTGCTACCCGCCTGCGTGGGCCATCGGTCGCCGGCTCCTTGCCGATCACGAGGCCGACGGATACGTGCTGCCTGCCGGATCCGTGCTCGTGGTCTCGCCGTGGCTCTTGCACCACGACCGGCGCTGGTGGGAGGAGCCCGCCGCGTTCCGGCCGGAGCGTTGGATCGACGCGGAGACCGAGCGGCCGCGGCACGCCTATCTTCCGTTCGGCGCCGGTCCTCGCATGTGCGTCGGTGAGGAATTCGCGAGGCTGGAGGCCGTGCTCCTGCTCGCCACGATCGCGGCGCGCTGGCGGTTCGAGCACGACCCGGGGCACCGGGTCGAGCTCCAGCCCGTGATCACGCTCCGGCCGCGGACCGGGATGCCGATGACGGCGCGCCGACGGGCTCCGCATCGCGCGCACGGAGCAGCCTGAGGTACTCCGCGCGCAGTGCGAACGTCTCGCGCATCTGCTCGGTGATGCCGGTGACGAGCTCGTCGCGGTAGTTCGAGTCGACCACCATCGCGACCGCGTAATAGAGGCCCGAGAACGCCGCCGTGCCGGTCGCGACGCGCAGCAGGTCCCGCGTGAGGTGGACCGCGTCGCCCACGAGCGGCAGCCGGACGTACGACACCGCGTGCCCCGTCCAGTCCGCCTGGATCGATCGGTCGACGAGCAGCGCCCCGAACGTCACGAAGAACAGCCAGACGGCGGCGGCGACGAACAGGATCTGCATCGACTGGCTCACGAAGATCACCAAGCCGACGTTCCAGCGCTGCGCGCGTGTGAGCGGCCTGCCGGCGAGATCGGAGTCGCTCTGGAGGTCGCCGACGCCGCTCGGGATCCGCGTGAGCAGGAACGCGGCCCCCAGCAGGACGAACAGCGCCAGCGCGATCCCGAACCGGCCGTTCGAGACCCGCGAGAACATCTGCCAGTACTCGTTCGTGAAGAACGTCACGAGCGCGAAGAACAGCAGCAGGGGGAGCGCGCGAACGAGCAGGACCAGCGAGATGCGGAGCTGCTCGAGGAACCGCCGGCCGGTCCAACGCAGGATCGAGATCAGCCCGTACGCGATCACGAGGTACGTGACGCCGAGCAACAGCAGCTGCGCGCCCGCGGTGGCGAGCGCGCTCCGCCATTGCCCGCCGAACACCAGCGGGAGGATCGAGGGCAGCACGAGGAAGGCGCCGAGCTCGATCGGACCGACCCGGGTGGGGATCGACGCGAACGGCCGCCCCCGGGCCGCGTTGAGGAGCCCGCCGGCGCCCAGGAGGATCGCTACGCCGCCGAGCAGCGCGAACACGTTCGCCCACCACGGCCATTCGAGATTCATCGCGTTCAGCACTTCGAGGACGAAGACCAGGCCGAGGAAGGGCAGCGCGCGCGTGAAGACGTCCTCGGCCGCCGAGTAGTCCTCGATGAGATTCGGCACGCCGGCCCGGCGGAACGCCCGCTCGAGCTCGCGAATCCGCTCCTGCATCCGGGTATCCAACCACGACGGAAGCGGCCCCAGGCGGTACGCTCGGATGCGGTGGCACCTTCGGAGTTCGCGAGCGCGCTCGTGCTCTTCGCACACCCAGACGACGCGGAGTTCTTCTGCGGCGGCACCGTCGCGCGGTGGGTGCGGGAGGGCTGTGAGGTGCACTACGTGTGCATCACGGACGGCTCCGCCGGCTCGAACGAACCCGGCGTCACGCGCGAGCAGATGCGACCGGTGCGCGTTCGTGAGCAGAACGCGGCCGCCGAGGTTCTCGGCGTCGCGAGCGTGACCTACCTCGGCGAGGTCGACGGCATGCTCGAGGTAAACCTCGACACGCGGCGCAAGGTCTGCAGGGAGGTGCGGCGGCTGCGGCCCGACGTCATCGTCGCGCAGGATCCGTCGCGCCTGTGGTACGGGACCGGCTACATCAACCACACCGACCACAAACGCGCCGGCGAGCTCGCGCTCTCCGCGATCATGCCCGATGCGCCCACGCGACCGATGTTCCCCGAGCTTCTCGACGAAGGGCTCGAGCCGTTCGAGGTCCCCAACCTCTACCTCGCCATGAACGAGCCGGAGGTGTACGTCGACATCACCGAGACGATCGACGTCAAGCTCAAGGCGCTCGCGCAGCACGGCTCCCAGCTGAAGATCGAGGAGGTCGAGAAGTGGATCCGCGAGCGCGCCGCGCAGTGGGGCGAGCAGGCAGGCTGCGACTACGCCGAGGGATTCAAGGCGTTCAGCTTCCTGGACGACGAGGAAGAGGCAGAGGACAAGGGCTGAATGGAAGACGAGCGCGACGGCGAGGAGCGGTTCGACCTCTCACCCGACGAGCGTCGGGACATCGAGGCCGACCTCGACGACCTCGCGGCGATGCGGACGATGTTCTCCCCGCAGGGGGTGAAGGGCGTCGTCATCGCGTGCCAGGACTGCGGCGCGAACCACTTCTACGAGTGGGAGCTGATCCGCGACAACCTCGAGCAGATGCTCGAGACCGGCGAGCCGCGTATGCACGAGCCCGCGTTCGACATCATCGAGGAGGAGTACATCCAGTGGGACTACGGCAAGGGGTACGTCGACGCCCTCGCCGACACCGGCCTCGAGCCCGATCGCAAGATCGAGGTCACGCGGTGCCCCTGGTGTGAGACGTCCTTCGAGCCGTTCTTCCAGTTCTGCCCGCGCTGCGGCCGCTCGCTCGGCACCGTCCGGCTCTACAAGGAGCTCGTGAACCGGGGCATCGACGAGCGCGAGGTGCGCGCGATGCTCGTGCGCGCCGGCTACGAGCCCTTCTGAGCCCGCGACCGCGGCTGTTTCGCCGGCACTTCCAGGACGCACTCCTCGGGGGTCTTGTCGGGCCGGAGCCCCTTGAACGAGGGCGCACGCATCTTGTGCGTCGACTTCGTGATCTCGAGGTACTCGACCTCGCAGCAGATCTCGGGCTCGAACCAGGTGTACTCGGGGTGCCTCGCGAGCTCACGGTCCTCGATGGGCGGCGTGCGGCGCTCGAGCGGCTCCAGCAGCTTCACGACGTGCTCGAGCATCTTGTCGGTGAAACCCGTGCCGACCTGGCCGATCCACACGAGCTCGCCGTCGTCGAGGGCGCCCACCAGCAGCGCGCCGAACGTCGAGGAGCGGCCTCGCAAACCGGGGGTCCAGCCGAGGATCACGCAGTCCTGCGTGTTGATGAGCTTGATCTTGCGCCAAGTGTCGGATCGTCTGCCCGGCAGGTACTTCGAACCCTTCTTCTTCGCGACCACCCCTTCGAGGCCGAGTGAGCGGGCGGCCTCCACGAACGACGTTCCCTCACCGTCGACGAACGTCGTGAGCTGCAATCGGTGGTCAGGCTCGACGATCAGGCTCAGCAGCTCGCGTCGCTCCTCGATCGGAAGGCCGGTGGTGTCTCGGCCGTCGAGCCAGAGCAGGTCGAACGCGACCAGCGAGACCGGGATCGCCGCCGACGCGCGCTTGATCTCGCGCTCGTTCAGCAGGTTCATGCGCTGCTGCAGGGCCTCGAACGAGTTCTTGCCGTCCCGGTCGAACGCCACGATCTCGCCGTCGACCACGGCGTTCACCTGGTCGACGAGCTCGTGGATCATGTGGATGTCGGGGTACTGCGCGGTGGCGTCGCGCCCGTTCCTCGTGAACAGGCTCGTCTCGCCGGTGGTGAGGTACGCGAGGCAGCGGATCCCGTCCATCTTCGGCTCGAACGACCACGCGGGATCGTCGAACGCCTTCCAGCCACCTTCCGCGAACATCGGCTGGAACCTCGGCGGCGAGTCGATCAGCGGCGCGTCTTGCGCGCTCGCGAGGAACGCGAGCCAGTCGCTCCTCGTCTTGATGAAGTGGAACTCGAGCCCGGGATAGCGTCGCCCGTGCAGCTTGAAGGACACCTTCTTCTCGTCCCATTCCAGGCGCTCGTACCAGCCGTCGTCGAAGATGCGCACCTCGCCGGCGCCGTAGTGTCCCTCGGGAATCGTGCCCTGGAACGAGTTGTACTCGATCGGATGGACCTCGGTCTGCACGGCGAGGCGTCGTTCGCCCTTGACCGTGGGAAGGCCCTTCGGCACCGCCCACGAGGGCATCCCCCCGTCGCGTTCCAGGCGGACGTCGTAGTGAAGTCGCGTCGCGCGGTGCTTCTGGATCACGAAGGAGTTGCCGGCGCTGTCCACCGCGCCCGGTGCCGGCTCCGGCGTGCCCTGGAAGTCGCGCTTGCGCACGTACTCGAGGAGGTTCGGGTCTTTCGAGGCCGCCGCGATCTCCTCGGAGCTCTTCGCGCGCGCCGTGGGCGCCACCGTCCTCGGGAGCGGATCGGCCTGCTCGACGCGCACGTCGAGGGCCTCGAGCGCGTTCGTCAGGTCGTTCGCCTCGGTGCGAACGCCGGCGAACAGGTCGCCGACGCGCGCGAACCGCTCCCACACGTTATCGATCCGGAAGTCCTGCGGCTCGAAGCCGCCGTCGAACACCTCGTCCCAGGAAAGCGGCGTCGACACGGGCGCGCGGAGTTCCGGCCGGAGGCAGTACGCGGCGGCGATGTTCGCACCGGACCGGTTCATGTTGTGGTCGATGAAGATCTTCCCGGTCCGGTCGGAGATCTTCCATGCCATCGTGACGCGGTCGGGGTCCGCGCCCAGGATCAAGCGGCCGCACGCTCCCACGAACGCGCGCGCGAGGTCGTACGTGTAGCGGCCGCGCTCGAGCGGCAGGTAGATCTGCATGCCGGTCGCGCCGCTGGTCTTCGGGAACGAGGACAGGCCGAGCTGGTCGAGCAGCACCTTGATGTGCCGCGCGACGACGAGCACGTCCTCGTAGGTGTAGGGCGGGAACGGGTCGAGGTCGAAGAAGAGATAGTCGGGGTGGCCCACGTCCGCACACCGTGAGTGCAGCGGATGGAACTCGATGCACCCGAGGTTCGCCACGAAGAGCAGCCCGGCGGTGTCGTCGAGCGTCATGTAGTCGATGACGCCCTTCTTGCTGTCCTCGGACTCCACCGGGCATCGCCCGATCCAGTCCGGCACGTGCGAGGGCGCCGACTTCTCGTAGAAGAACGGCCCCTCGATGCCATCGGGCATCCGCTTCATCGTGAGAGGCCGCCCGGCGAGGTGCGGCACGATCAGCTCGGCGACGTTGAGGTAGTACGCGACGAGGTCGCCCTTCGTGTAGCCCTCCTCGGGCCAAAAGACCTTGTCGAGGTTCGAGAGCCGGAGCTCCCGCCCGTCGACCTCGAACCACCAGGCGTCGCCGTCGCGCCGGGCCTCGAGCGGATGCGGGAGGTCGACGGTGAAGGCGGGGCCCTTCCTCCTGCGTGCAGGCATGTCCGGGATGGTAGCCGCGTCCCGCATACGGGGGCCCCTCAACCGGCCGACGCGGCGTGCCGATACCTGCACGAGGGTTCCCGAACCCCCTCGAAATCATGCGACGGAACCGATCACGACGACGCGCACCACACCGGTGGCGGTCTCGACCGCTCCTGAGCCTTGCCCTTCGTGCGGGCACCATCCTCGTCCCCGCCGCGGCCGGCGCGGCCAGCGGCGTGGCCCTCGGGCGGGCGGTCCCGGCGCCCGCGGGAGCGCTCGTCGTCCTCTGGTGGCTGGGGATCTTCGCCGTGTGCTCCGTCACGGCCGTCCTCGTCGAACGGCTCGCGCGGCGCCTGCTTCCGCTCGCCACGCTGCTGCAGCTCTCGCTGGTGTTTCCCGACCGGGCGCCGTCGCGGTTCGTGCTGGCCCGGCGCTCGGGCAACGTGCGGCGGCTGGAGGAGCGCGTGCGGGCCGCACACGAGCAGGGCGTGAGCGACGACCCCGCGAGGGCGGCCGAGGAGATCCTCTCGCTCGTGGCCGCCCTCTCCGCGCACGACCGGAAGACGCGCGGCCACTCCGAGCGGGTCCGGGCGTTCACCGACCTCATCGCCGGCGAACTGAAGCTCACGCAGGACGAGCGCGACCGGCTTCGCTGGGCCGCCCTGCTGCACGACGTCGGCAAGCTGCGCGTGCCGGCGAAGATCCTCAACAAGCCCGGCAAGCCCGACGAACACGAGTGGGAGCTCCTCAAGCGCCATCCGGCCGCCGGCGCGAGGATCGCCGCGCCGTTGCTGCCGTGGCTCGGCGAGTGGGGGGCCACGATCGCCCAACACCACGAGCGCTACGACGGGAACGGGTACCCCGCGGCGTTCGCGGGGGAGCAGATCGCCTTCGGCGCCCGTATCGTCTCGGTCGCGGACTCGTTCGAGGTCATGACGGCGGCACGCTCGTACAAGAAGCCGATGTCCGTTCCTGCCGCGCGCGAAGAGCTGGTGCGCAACGCGGGCTCGCAGTTCGACCCCGCGGTCGTGCGGACGTTTCTCTCGATCTCGATCGGCAGGCTGTGGTGGACGGTGGGACCGGCGTCGTGGGTCGGCATCACGCCGTTCTTCGGCTGGCTCCAGCGCGCGGCGGCCCAGGCGGCCGCCGCCGCGCAGAGCGCGGCGGTGGTCGCGGTCGTCGGCCTGAGCGGCGTGGTCGCGCCCGCGTCGCAGTCCGCGAGCGGCTCGAGTCACCCGCCGGCGCCCACCACGTCCGGCGCGCCGTACAGCCCGCCCACCTACGCGCCGGTTCCACAGAACCCGCATCCGGACGGCGCCGAGGGACAGGGGCACGGCGGCCACGGCAAGGGGCAGGACGGAGGAGGAGGGAAGGGTGGCGGCTCGGGCGGAGGGGACGACCCCGACACGCCGCCGGACCCCGGCGGCGGCAGCGGCGGCCCGGTGAGCGACACCGTGAACACGGTCTCCGACACGGTGACGGACACGGTCGACACCGTGTCCGATACGGTCGAGCAGACGGTGGACGACGCCGTCGACGCCGTGGACACCACGATCGGCGGCATCCTCGGCGGGTAGCGGAACCGGCCTCGGGGAAGCGGAAGGGCCGCCCCTTCGGGGCGGCCCTTCCCTCGCGATCGGCGTACGTGCCGGTCGCGGTCTCCGTGAAGGTCTGCGGTGAGGCCGCCTCGGGGCCATGGGGCCGTGCCTGAGGCTTGGTCGTTGCGGCGTCGACCGGGTGGAAGCCCAACGCAACCGCGGTGAGGATCGGGACCGCCGGTACCAGAAGCGCCGGCGCGATCCGTGCGTGGTCACACGCGTTGTTCCTCTCTCCGGAGACTGGTGATTCGGGCCCGAGGACCCGATGCGCCTCAGCGAATCCCCTGGTTCGCGCGGTGTGAAGTCGCCGACGGGTTCGACCGATACCCACCCCATGACCAGGGGGCGCACGCTCCGGGGGGGTCGGCCGCTGCGCGCCCGCGGGGCTGCCCGTCGCTGGGTCGACCTCTCGTTGCGCGCCAAGGGGTTGACGATCTTCGTGATTCCGCTCGCGGTGATCGTGGCGTTCGCGATCGCTTCGGGCGTCGCCGGCTCGAGGGCGCAGGCGACGGCGGCGTGGGTCGAGCACTCCAAACAGGTGCGAACCCAGATCGCCACGCTCATCCAAGACCTCACGGAGATCGAATCGTCGGTGCGCGGGTACCTGCTCACTGCGCAGCCCGAGATGCTGGAGCCGTACCGGCGGGGGATCGACGTGATCGACACCGACCTCGAGCGGGTGCGGGCGCTCACCAGCGACAACGTCGCCCAGCGCCGCTCGTTCACAAGCCTGCAGGGGCTGGTGAAGAACCGCTTCCGGCTCTTCGATCTCGCGCTGCTCGGTGGGCCCGCGGGGCAGCTCGATGGCTGGGCCCCGCCGGTGGAAGTCCTCGAGGACGGCAAGCGGACCTCGGATCAGATCCGAGACACGCTCTCGGACATGGACGAGGAGGAGTCCGACCTGCTCCTGATCCGCTCGGCGAGCGAGCGTAGGGCGGAGCAGGTGGTGCTCGCGATCGAACTGGTCGGCCTGCCGCTCGGCGTCCTCGCCGCGATCGGCGCCGTGCTCGTGTTCACCGGCGGCGTCGTCCGGCGGATGCGGACGCTCGAGCGGAACGCCGAGCGCCTGTCGCGCGAGGAATCGCTCATGCCGACCGAGCCCAGTGACGACGAGATCGGCCAGCTGGGCCGGGCGCTCGACCGGGCGGCCGCGCTCCTCGCCGAGCGTTCGGCGGCCGTCGCGAGATCGGTCGCCGAGATCGAGGACCTCTACAACAACGCTCCCTGTGGGTACCACTCGCTCGGGCCCGACGCCACGTTCGAACGGATCAACGACACGGAGCTCCGGTGGCTCGGCTATGAGCGCGACGAGGTGGTCGGCAAGCTCCGGCTGACCGACGTGATGACGCCCGAGAGCACCGAGTCGTTCGCGCGCGCATGGGCGGAGTTCGTCGAGTCCGGCGAGATCGTCGACATCGAGTACGACATGGTCCGGAGGGACGGCTCGATCCTGCCGGTGTCGGTCTCGGCGTCCACGGTGCGCGACGCCGACGGGAAGTTCGTCCGAACGCGGTCGACGGTGTTCGACGTGACCGAGCGACGCAAGCACCTGCAGCAGCTTCGCGAGATGGCGACGATCGACGAGGCGACCGGGCTGCTCAACCGTCGTGGCTTCCTCTCGCTCGCCGAGCACCACCTCGCGCTCGCCGCGAGACGGGGCGAGGACGTCTCGGTGCTCTTCATCGACCTCGACGGCCTGAAGCTGGTGAACGACGCGCATGGGCACGACGTCGGCACCGCGCTCATCGTCGAGGTCGGCGACGTCCTGCGAGCCTCGACCCGCGACAGCGACGTCCTCGGGCGCATCGGAGGCGACGAGTTCTGCGTGATGCTCTCGCCCGGGGGGCCCATCGCCGAGGCCGCGGTCCAGGTGCGGATCGAGGCTGCGATCGCCGAGCGCGACCTCCACACCTCCCTCGCGTGCCCGCTGCGGCTCTCGATCGGGTGCGCTCGCACGGGGCCGGCCGACCAGGCGTCGCTCGCGGACCTCATTCGCGGCGCGGACCTGCACATGTACGACCACAAGGCGCGACGCCGCGGCACGCGGCCCTCGCCCGGCGACGTCACCGTCGCGGGCTAGAATCTCCTCTCACGGTTCGGCCCACGCAGGGCTTCCGCACGACCGACCACAGGAGGACGCGATGCCCAGAGCCATGTGGAAGGGGGCCATCTCGTTCGGCCTCGTCACGATTCCCGTGTCGGTGTACCCGGCGACGGAAGAGAAGACCCTCCGCTTCAACCAGCTCCACGACGAGGACGGCGGCCGCATCCGCATGAAACGAACCTGCTCGGTCGACGGCGAGGAGGTGTCGTTCGAGCACATCGTGAAGGGCTACGAGTACGAGAAGGACAAGTACGTCATCCTCACCGACGAGGACTTCGACGCCGTTCCGGTCGAGTCGTCGCGATCGATCGACATCGTGCAGTTCGTCGACCTCGAGCAGATCGATCCGATGATGTTCAAGAAGTCCTATTACCTCGCGCCCGAGGAGACCGGCGCGAAGGCGTACGCCCTCCTGCGCGAGGCGATGAGCAAGGACGCGAAGGTGGGCATCGCGAAGGTGAGCTTCCGCGACAAGGAGCACCTCGCGGCGTTGCGCTTTCGCGACGACGCGTTCGTGCTCGAGACGATGTACTGGCCCGACGAGATCCGCGAGGTCGACTTCGGCGGAGTGGACGTCGACCTGAAGGTGCGGGACCAGGAGCTGCAGATGGCTCGCCAGCTGATCGAGAACCTCACCGGCGAGTGGAACCCGGAGGAGTTCACCGACGAGTATCGCGAGGCGCTCCTGCGGATCGTCGAGGCGAAGATCAACGGGGAGGAGATCGAGGTCGTCGCGCCCGAGCCGACCGCGAAGGTCGTCGACCTGATGGAGGCACTCAAGGCGAGCGTGGCCGCCGCGAAGAAGACCGCCGACGAGCCGGCGCCGAAGCCGGCCCGGGGCGGCGGGGGAGCCGCGAAGAAGACGGCCGCGAAGAAGACGGCCGCGAAGAAGACCACGGCGAAGAAGGCCGAGACGCCCCGGAAGAAGGCGGCCGCCGGCTAACGGCGGACGGCCCGCGGACTAAGCTTCGCCCGTGAAGCTCGTCACGGCCATCGTGAAGCCCCATCGCCTCGACGAGGTGAAGGAGTCGCTGCGCGAGGTCGGCGTTCAGGGGCTCACCACGACGGACGTCGAGGGCTTCGGCCGGCAACGCGGCCACACCGAGGTCTATCGGGGCGCGGAGTACCAGGTCGACTTCGTCCCGAAGGTGAAGATCGAGGTCCTCGTCGAGGACGACGACGCCCAAGGGGTCGTCGACGCGATCGTGAAGGCCGCCCGCACCGGCAAGATCGGCGACGGGAAGATCTGGGTCACCGAGGTCGATCAGGTGGTCCGGATCCGCACCGGCGAGATGGGAACCGACGCCCTCTAGGGCCTCGGCGATGACCACCGACCGTTTCGCCGAAGCCGAAGCGGAAGCCGACGCGACCGTCGCGCGTCTGAAGCAAGAGCTGGCGGCGCTCACGCGCGCCTACTCGCCGGGGCACCACGGCCTCTGGGCGGCCCGGCGCCGCGCGGGGATCGTGGATGGCGCGCTCACGCAGCTGTACGCGCGCGCGGCCACACGGGCGCCGCGCACGGCCCTCGCGGCCCTCGGAGGCTACGGGCGCGGCGCCCTCGCCCCCGCTTCGGACGTCGACGTCCTCCTGCTGCACGACGACGCGCCGGCCGACGAGATCGCCGGGCTCGCGGAACGGCTGCTCTATCCGCTGTGGGACGCGGGGTTCGCCGTCGGGCACGCGGTGCGCACGCCCTCCGAGTCGCTCACGGTCGCCTCGGACCGGCTCGACGCGCTCACGGCCACCCTGGACGCTCGTCTGCTCGCCGGCGACGAGGAGCTGTTTCGCGCGGCCGTCGATCCCTCCCGACGAATGGTGCGCGACGACCCCGATGGGTTCGCCGAGCGACTGGGCGATGCGGCCGTGGAGCGGAGGGAGCGCTTCGGCTCGGCCGCCTCGCTCCTGGAGCCGGAGCTGCGGGACGGCGGCGGAGGGCTCCGGGACCTTGCATCGTTCGGTTGGTTGGAGGTGGCCGTCGGCCCCCTCGAGGACGTGGGGCTGCTGCGGGCGCGAGAGCGCGAGGCGCTCGGCGCCGCCGAGGAGTTCCTCACCCGAGCACGCAGCGCCCTGCACCTGGAAACCGGTCGGCGAACGGATCGGCTCGTTTTGGAGCACCAACCGTCGATCGCGCGCGAGATGGGATTCGTGGACGAGCCCGGCTTGATCGCCGAGGACGGACTCATGCGCGCCCTCTTCGAGCATGCGAGGCTCGTCGACTGGCTCGCTGACGATCTCCTCATCGGCCGGAGGCGGGGCTCCTCCGAACCGGCTTTGATCGCGGGTCCCACCGATGTGGTCGGCGCGCTCACGATGCTGCGCGGAGGCGAACGCACGCCTTCCTCGGCCGAGCTCGACGCGGCCGAGGCCATGGCCTTGCCGGAGCGTGTCGACTGGACCGACGAGCTCCGGGACGAGTTCCTTGCGCTCCTTCGGTCGCCCCACGGGCCGCGCGCGATCGAGGTGCTCGACCACGTTGGAATCTGGCCGAGGCTGATCCCGGAATGGCGCGACGTTCGG
>DATBIS010000089.1:0-49359 GCA_036556805.1 Actinomycetota bacterium
CAGCCGGTCGGCACCCTGCGGATCTCGGTGGAGGACTCGAGCACGTCACCCGAGGCCGAGAAGACGCCGGAGGCTTCGTCGTCTCCGGATGATCACGGAGGCTCCAAGTCCGGCTCCGACGACACCGGGGTCGACGATCACGGCGGCAGCAGCGACAGCGGCAGCTCCGGTTCCGGCTCCGGCTCGGACGACTCCAGCAACAGCGGGTCCGGCTCCGACAACTCGGGGTCCGGCAGCTCCGGATCCGGCGGGCACGGCAGCGACGACTGAGTCTTGTCGCCTCCTTTACCTCTCCCTGATCCGTTCCTAGCGAGTCCCTCCCTAGCCTGGATCCCAGGACGAACGAGGGAGGGATTCACATGGCAATTCCGCGCAGCAAGACCATCGCGGTGATCGCGGCACTCGGAATCACCGGCGCGCTCTCGGCGGGCGCAATCGCGCTCGCGAAGGGCGGCAACGACTCGATCTCCACCCCGAGCGTGAGCGTCTCGCAGAGCTCCAACGACGACGGCACGCCCGACCAGGGCCCCGGCGACTTCCCCACGGACGACCCGACGCCCGGCGAGCAGGCCGGCGACGACGACGGCACGCCCGACCAAGGTCCCGGCGACGCGCAGGGCGACGACGACGCCATGGACGATCAGGGCGACGACAACTCCGGCCCCGGCAACGCCGACGAGGGCGAGGACAACTCGGGGCCGAGCGAGAACAGCGGCCCCGGCAGCCAGAACTCCGGTCACGACGACGGCGACGACAACCATGGTGACGACCATGGCGGCAACGGCGACGACGACGGCACGCCCGACCAGGGCCCCGGCGACGCCTGATCGAACGGGCACGGTCGCATCGCCCGAAGGTGGTGCCCGCGAGGGGAGGCGCTTCGCGCCTCCCCTCGCTTCGTTGCGGCCGGATACGCTAGGAGACTCGCGGGCGGACGCAGAGGAGACGATGCTGGCGACCGATGCATCCATGATCATCCTTCGGATCGAGCACATCGTCGCGGGGGTCATCGGGGTCGGCTCGTTGTTCGTGGTGGTGATGTTGAGATGACCGGCCGCATCCTCATCGGCACGTCCTCCTGGACGGATCCGACGCTGGTGAAGGACGGGCATTTCTACCCGGCGGGCGCGAAGTCCGCCGAGGCGCGGCTCCGGTACTACGCCTCGCAGTTCCCGCTCGTCGAGGTCGACTCCACGTACTACTTCCCGCCGTCGGAGAAGAACGCGGTGTTGTGGATCGAACGCACACCGCCCGACTTCACGTTCAACATCAAGGCGTACTCGCTGCTCACGAACCACCCGACGAAGCCGAAGTCGCTCTACGGTGACGTCCGAGACGAGCTGCCGGCCGCGCTCCTGGCGAAGCGCAACCTCTACCGAGAGAACCTGCCCGACGAAGCGGTCGAGGAAGTCTGGAAGCGGTTCCACGACGCGCTCATGCCGCTGCACTCGGCGGGAAAGCTCGGCGCCGTGCTGTTCCAGTTCCCGCAGTGGTTCGTCATCTCACGAAAGTCGAAGGCGTACATCGAAGAGTGCGCGGAACGGCTCAGCGACTTCCGGGTGGCTGTCGAGTTCCGCCACAAGAGCTGGATGCGCGAGGACAACGTGGAGGAGACGCTCGAGTTCCTTGAGGAGCGGAAGCTTCCGTACGTCTGCGTCGACATGCCGCAGGGCTTCGACTCGAGTGTGCCGCCGGTGAGCGCGGCGACGGCAGACGACCTCGCCATGGTGCGGTTCCACGGCCGAGATACGACGGCGTGGACGTCGAAGTCCGAAACCGCGTCGGTGCGATTCCGCTACGACTACGCGAAGGAGGAGCTCCAGGAGTGGGTGCCGAAGATCGAGTCGCTCACGACCCAGGCGCGCGAAACCCACGTCCTCATGAACAACTGCTATCAGGACTATGCGGTGCGGAGCGCGCGCGACCTGGGCGCGCTCCTCGACATCGACCTCGAGCGCTGATCGAAAGGGGATCTCGCGGCTAACCGCACTCCGACGAACTCGCGGAGAGCCGGATCCTCAGGGCAGCCGGCCTGAACGACCTCCGCAGCAGCCGCTCGTGCTCGGTTTCGAAGAACCGCTCGAAGCCGAGCGGCGCGGGGTCGTCCGGGCGCTCGAGCTCAGGCATGACGCGTGCAGGTTCACCCATCGACCGCATGAACGCCAGCGCGCCCCCGAACGTTGAGGTCGGCGATCGAGGCGAGCCGGGTACGCTCGATGGATGGGAGGGCGCCTCCGGATCGCCGCCGTTCGGGGAATCCCCGTCTACGTGAGCTCCTCGTGGATCCTCATCGCGGCCCTGTACACGTACCTGTCCTACCTGGATTTCTCCCGCGGAGGGCTGGCGCTCGAGGATCGGGAGGCCGTCGCGTACGGGCTGCTCGCCACCGTCCTCTTCTTCGGCTCGATCTTCGTGCACGAGGTCGCGCACGCGGTGGCCGCGCGCGGCTACGGGCTCGCGGTGTTCGGCATCACGCTCGAGTTCTGGGGCGGGGCTACCGAGACGCAGGCCGAACGAAAGGGCCCAGCCGCGGAGTTCGTCGTGTCGGCCGCCGGGCCGGGCAGCACGCTCGCGCTCGCCGCGGCCTTCTGGGGAGCATCGCACGTCGTGACGTCGCCCGTCCTGGTGTCGCTCTTCGACTCGCTCGCGAGGATCAACGGGGTGCTCGGCGTGGTGAACGCATTGCCCGGGTTCCCGCTCGACGGTGGCCGGATGCTGCTGGCGGTGATCTGGGCCGTCACCAAGGATCGGGCTCGCGCGACGCGCGCGGCGAGCGCCGTCGGCGTGAGGGTCGGTGTGCTGCTCGGCATCGTCGGCGTCTGGCTGTTCGCCGAGAACAACCGCTACGGCATCTGGTTCCTGGTGATCGCTTGGCTCCTGGTCCGCGCCTCGCGATCCGTGTCGGTGCAGACGCAGGTGCGCGAAGAGCTGAAGGCGGGCCGCGTCGCCCAGGCGATGAGGCCGCCGCCGACGCCGATACCGGCCCGCATGGCTCTGTCACAGGCGCTCGACCTCTACCTTCGCGAGGGAAGCGATCAGTCGTTTCCCGTCGTCGACGAATCCGGCGACCTGGTGGGCACGGTCTCGTTCGCGAGTGCACGGAAGGTGGGAGCCCGGGATCCGCTGAGGCCGGTGAGCGACGGCATGACGCCGCTCGTCGACGTCCCGGTGCTGGCTCCCGAGGACGGTCTCGACGTCGCCTTCGAACGGCTCCGCGGCCGCCTCGGCCTGGTGCTGCAGGACGGAAAGCTCGTGGGCTCCATCAGCGCGGCCGACATCGGCCGATGGTTCGAGCGCCACGGTCCGGACGTCGCCTCCGGCGCGCGCGCGGACGGGGACGTCCCCCCCAGGCCCGACGTCTGACGATCCCGCTGTCGGCAGGCACGAGTAGCATCACCCCGATGGCCCCCTTCTCCCCCGATGTGCGTCAGGCCGCCGCGCTCGCCCACGAGCGCGGCCCGATGCTGATCACGGGTGGTCCAGGCTCTGGGAAGACGGCGGTATTGCGTGAGCGGTTCGCGCGGCTCATCGAGGCCGGCGCCGACCCCGAGCGGACCGCGCTCGTGCTGGGGTCGCGTCGTGCCCGCGACGAGGCGCGGCGAGCGCTCTTCGACCGGCTCGATCGGTCGCTGCCGGGGCTCCACGTGCTCACCGTGCACGGTCTCGCGAACCAGGTGCTTGCGGCCCGTCACGCCGAGCTCGGATATGCGGCGCCCCCGCAGATCCTGTCGGCCGCCGACCAGTTCGCGCTCGTGGAGCAGCTGCTGCAGGACCAGGACCCGAAGGACTGGCCCGCGTACGGGGGCATGCTCTCGATGCGCGGGTTCGTCGACCAGGTACGGCAGTTCCTCTCGCGCGCGCAGGAATCCCTGCTGACGCCCGAGGACATCGAGGCGAAGGCGGACGCCGCCGGGCTGAGCGGCTGGAATGAGCTCGCGGGGTTCCTGCGCGAGTATCAGCGAGTGCTCGACGACACGGCCGCGGTGGACTTCGCCGGCATGCTGCAACAGGTGGCGGCCGTCGCCGGCAAGGGCGACTCGCTGTTCGACCACCTGCTCGCCGACGACTTCCAGGACACGACGCTCGCTGCCGAGGAGCTGCTCGGGGGGCTCGCCGCGCCGGATCTCGCCGTGGCGGGCGACCCCGACGCGCACGTGTTCTCGTTCCAGGGGTTCACCGACGTGCCGATCCTCCGCTTCGCGGAGCGGTTCGCCGGCGCCGTCGTCGTCGAGCTCGAGGGCTCGCATCGGGCGCCCGAGCGAACCGAGGTCGAGGGCTGGTACGCGCTTCACACGTCCGAGGAGCAGGCCGCGATCGCGCGCGAGCTCCGGCGGCTCCACGTGGAGGACCACGTGCCCTGGGGCGACCTCGCGGTGGTGGTTCGCCGGCAGGAGGCACACGTGGCCGGGCTGCTTCGGGCACTCGACGACGCGCGCGTCCCGAGGGTCGTGCCGGAGCGAGGCCTGTCGCTCATGTCGGAGCCGGCCACCTCGCCGTTCGTGCTCGCGTTGCGCTGGCTCGCTCGGCCGGCGGAGCGACACGACCTCGCGGAGCCGGTCCTCACCTCGGATCTCGTAGGGCTCTCGCCGGCGACGGCGCGCGGGCTGACGCGAGGATCGACCAGGGAGGACCCCAGCGTGCTCGAGCGCTCCGAAGGCCTTTCGGCCGCGGAGGCCGAGCAGGTCGCCGCCGTTCGTGCGGTGCTCGAGCGCGCCGACGAGGTCGCGTCGCGCTCGGTGAGCGACGCCTTTCGCATCCTCTGGGAGGAGCTCCCGTTCTCGAGGAGGCTGGTTGCGGAGGCCGAGCACTCGCCCGAGGCGCGGCGGGAGCTCGACGCCGTCGTCGCGTTCCACGACCTCGTCGAGGAGCAGGCAGCGTCGTCCGACCCGTCGGTGCAAGGGTTCGTGGAAGCGCTCGACGCCGGCCGGCACGGCCCAGGGTTTCTCGCCGCCGAACGCGATCGCCCCGACGCGGTCCACGTCCTCACGGCGCACGGCGCGGTGGGGCGCGAGTTCGACACGGTGGTCGTCGCGGGCGCCGTCGAAGGCAACTTCCCGTCGCTCGCTCGGCCCGAGCCGATGTTCGACCTCGGCGTGCTGGACGGCCCCGTCTCGCAGTCCGAGCGCAACCGCGAGCGGCTGGAGGACGAACGGCGCCTCTTTCGGATGGTGATGGGGCGCGCGCGACGGCGGGTGCTGCTCACCGCGAGCGAGCCGCACGCGCAGAACGCCGAGACGTCGGGAACCACGCGGTTCGCCGGCGAGCACGGCGTGCTGTGGTGGCCGGCGCCGCAGGGGCCCTACGACGAGCCGGTGAGCGTCGCTGAGGCCGCCGCGACGTGGCGGCGCACGCTCGCCGACCTCTCCGCCGCGAGCGCCCAACGTCTCGCGGCCCTCGAGGGCCTCACGGCGCTCGGGGTGGACCCACGTTCCTGGTGGTTCCAGCGGGAGTGGACCGACACCGGCCGGCCGCTCCGCGATGAGCTTCGGATCTCGTACTCGCGGCTTTCGTCACTGGACAACTGCGAGCTGCAGCACGTCCTCGGCGACGAGCTCGGGCTCGGCCGCGACGCGGGCTACGCGGCCTGGGTGGGCAAGACCGTGCACGAGCTCATCGAGCGCTGCGAGAACGGCGAGGTCGAGAAGACCTTGGAGGCGGTCCTCGCGGAGGTCGACGGCAGATGGAGGCAGGACAAGTTTCCGTCGAGGGCGGTGAGCGAGGCCTGGCGCCGGCTCGTGAAGGAGCGGATGCTGCCGAACTGGCTCAAGAGCTACGGGCCCGGCGAGTCGCTCGCGGTCGAGCAGTACTTCGAGTTCGAGTTCGAAGGCGCGCGCATCGTCGGCGTGATCGACCGCATCGCGCCGCTCGAGCGCGGCGGCACCCGCATCATCGATTTCAAGACCGGCAACCCCGACTACGCGGGCAAGCCGGAACACAGCCTGCAGCTCGGCATCTACTACCTCGCGGTGCAGGAATGCGAGGAGCTGCGGCCGTTCCGACCGGTGCGCGCGGTCGAGCTCGGGTTCCTCAAGGGCGACTGGCGGACCGGCGAGAACAAGCCGTTCATCTGGCTCGTCACGCCGAACAAGGAGGAGGCGTACCAGGCGGCCGTTCGCGAGAGCCTCACCGGCCTCATCGCTCGAAAGCGCGAGCTGATCGCCGACGAGGTGTATCGGCCGAACCCCCGCGCGAACTGCCGGTTCTGCGAGTTCAAGAGCCTGTGTCCGTTGTATCCCGAGGGGGCACCGTTGTTCGAACGGAGCCCGGCGTGAGCGGCTCGATGCCGGAGGCGGTCGTGCGCGCGATGGGCGCCGAGCCCACCGACGAGCAGTGGCGCGCCATCTCGATGCCGCTCGAGCCCTACGTGCTCGTCGCGGGGGCCGGCTCGGGCAAGACGAGCGTGATGGCCGCGCGCGTGGTGTACCTCGCGCTCGTCGCGCTCGGCCTGGTCGAGGGCGACGGCGGCGTGTTGCCCGGCAACGTCCTCTGTCTGACGTTCACCAACAAGGCGACCGAGAACCTGCAGCAGCGCGTGCGCCACGCGCTCGCGGGTCTCGACCTTCCCGAGGGCGAGGAGCCGGAGGTGCAGAACTACCACGGCTTCGCGGCATCGCTCCTCGAGCGGCACGGGCTGCTCGCCGGCATCGAGCCCGGCGTTCGCATCCTCTCCGCGGCGCAGCGCAACGAGCTCTGCGCGCGCGTGCTCGACGAGATGACGTTCGAACGGGCGTCGGCGACCTACCAGCCCTCGCTCATCTCGAAGATCCTGGAGCTCGACGACCAAGCGATGAACCATCTCGTGACGCCCGACGGCATCGTGGCGTTCAACGAGATGCGGATGGAGCAGCTGAAGAACCACCGCTCCGACCGCGCGTTCAAGTCGGCGTTGGAGCGCGTCGAGCTCGCGCGAGCGGGCGCCCGGTACCGCGAGCTGAAGCGCGAGCTCGGCGTGATGGACTACGGCGACCAGATCGAGCTGGCGCTTCGCGTGGTGCAGGGACACCCGGAGGTCGCGGCCGGCTACCGCGAGCGGTTCGGCGCGGTGCTGCTCGACGAGTACCAGGACACGAACGTCGCGCAGGCGAAGCTGATGGAGTCGATCTTCGGCGGCGGCCATCCGGTCACCGCCGTCGGGGACCCCGACCAGAACATCTACGCCTGGCGTGGCGCGTCGCTGTTCAACCTGCTCGAGTTCCCGCAGCAGTTCCGTCGCGCCGACGGTGAGCCGGCGGTGAAGCTCCCGCTGTACACGAACTTCCGTTCCGGCGCGCGCATCCTCGAGGCGGCCGACACCGTGATCGGGCCGCTCCCCGCCGCGCAGCGGCCGGACCCGGACAAGCGGCTCGTCCCGCACCCGCCGAACGGCGAGGGCGAGGTGCTCGTCACGCGGCACCTCGACGAGTGGACGGAGGCCTCCTCGATCGCCGAGCGCGTGGTTGCGTTGCACGACGCCGGCGCGCATTGGTCGGACGCCGCGGTGCTCTGCAGGACCTCGAGGCTCTTCCAGCTCCTCCAGCGCGCGTTCGCCGAGCGCGACGTCCCGGTCGAGGTGCTGGGACTCGCCGGCCTGCTCAAGCTGCCGGAGGTCGTGGAGGTGCTCGCGTACGCGCGCGCGGTGCTGGACCCCAAGGCCTCGGTGGCGCTCGCGCGGATCCTGCTCGGTCCGCGATACCGAGTCGGGTTCAAGGACGTCGCGCTGCTCGCCGCGCTCGCGACGAAGGAGAGCCGTCGTCTCCGCGACGAGCTCGGCCTCGACGAGGACGACCGATTCCTGTTCGCGGAGGCGTTGGAGCGCCTCGACGACGTCGAGGCCCTCTCGGACGACGGGCGCGAGAGGCTCACGGAGTTCCGCGACGAGCTGCGGGAGCTGCGGGGCGAGGCGCGGAAGCCGGTCGCCGAGTTCTTCGCCGAGGTGATCCGTCGCACCGGGCTGCTTGCCGAGTTCGACGCCGACCTCGACCGCGCGCTTGCGCTGGCGTCCAAGCGGAACCTCGCGGCGTTCCTCGAGGAGGTGCACCGGTTCGAGCCGGTCGAGGGCGAGCTCACCCTGCGCTCCTTCCTCGACTACGTCGACGAGGTCGAGCAGCTCGACAAGCAGGAGTGGGCGCCCGTGCAACCGTCCGACGAGGACTCGGTGAAGGTGATGACGATCCACGTCGCGAAGGGCCTCGAGTTCGACCACGTCTTCGTGCCGGGGTTCGCGCACGGCCTGCTGCCGAATCCGGAGATCCCGCAGAACCCGGCCGAACGCGGCAAGTCGCTGGACTTCGAGCTGCGGGGCGACGCCGCGATCCTCCCCCGCTACGACGGCGTCCTGAAGCACTTCAAGGACGACCTGCGAGCTCAGGAGATCGTGGAGGAGCGGCGCACCGCGTACGTCGCACTCACTCGTGCCCGGAAGACGCTGTCGATCTCCGGCGCGCACTGGTACGGGGACAACCTGAACCCGAAGACCGCCAGTCTGTTCCTGAACGAGCTCGCCGAATGGGGCGAACGCACGGGCCACGGAACGGTCGATCGCGGGCCGGACGATCCCGGCGAGGAGAACCCGATGCTCGGCCTTCGCGAGCGCTTCGTCCGCGATTGGCCCGGTCCCGCGCTCCGGCAGGGCGAGACCGACGACCTGTTCCCCGCCGGGTGGCGCAGTGCGGCGGCCAACGGCGCCCAGTCGTCGCTCATCGAGTCCCTTCCGCCCGCGGATCGCGAGGCCTTCGAGGCGCTCGCGTCGGCGAGGCGCCAGCTGGCGACGCACCTGCGCGAACGCGAGTCGGCGGAAGGCGGCGACCAAGAACCCGTTGCACCTCAGCTCGTCTCGGCCTCGGGACTGGTCGACTACGGGCGATGCCCGAAGCGCTTCTACTGGTCGTACGTGCGGCCGCTCCCGCGCTTCTCGGGTGTGCGCGCGCGGATCGGCACCGACATCCACGGGTGGATCGAGCGCCGTGCGAGCGGTCAGGGAACGCTCATCGAGCTCGACGAGCCGCCCGACCTCACGTTGGAGGAGCTCGCCGGGGACCCCGGGACGATCGAGCGCCTCCGCGAGGCATACCTGAAGAGCCGGTTCGCCGACGTGGTGCCGCTCTGGGCGGAGCGGCCGTTCCTGCTGCGTCTCGGCGGCTTCACGGTCGGCGGCCGGATCGACGCGATCTTCGGCGAGCCGGACGGCCCCTGGGAGATCGTCGACTGGAAGACCGGCCGCATGCCGGCGGACCCGCTGCAACTCGACGTGTACGGGCTCGCGTGCGTCGACATCTGGCACAAGCGGCCCGAAGACGTGACGCTCACCTATCTCTACCTCGCGTCGGGCGAGGAGGTCTCCCACACGATGGGCGATCCCGAGACCATCCGCGCCGGGGTGACGACGGCACTGTCGTCCATCGCGGCCGGAGAGTATGAGCCGTCACCCGGCCCCGCCTGCGCGCACTGCGACTTCCGGTCGTTCTGCGACGCGGGCACGGCGTGGCTCGCGGAGCACGCCGAGGCCCGCATCGGCTAGGGGTCGCCGGCCGCGAGCCGCTCGATCGTCTCCTCGAAGCTGCGGTAGCCGGCCGCCGGGTCGTACCCACCCTCGGTGACGGCCGAGACGACCCGCGCGGCAAGCCCGGCCTCGGCCGCACGCACCTGCGCGGCTGCACGGAACCACTCGAGGCTGCCCGGCGGGATCGAGACCTCGCCGTGCGTCCCGAGCCGTCGGTATGCGGCGTCGTCGACCACGACGGGGATCGGGCGGAACACGTTCCAGAGCTTCGCGGCAACCTCGTCGTCGCCGGACTCCACGGAGGCCTGGCGCCCGTCCCACGTTGCGGTCCCCACCACGGACTCGGGATCGTCGACCGGGTGAAACTCGACCTTCACGTCAGCCCTGAAGCGAGTTCTGCGCCTGGCGGATCATGCGTGCGATGCCCTTCAGGAGCCCCACCGCGATCAGCGGCTCGGCGCGCACGAGCTTCGTGAACGCATTCCTGCGGATCTCGAGGAGCCGCATCGGCGTCTCGGTCTCGACGGTGGCCGTTCGTTCGCCGCCGTCGAGCAGGGCGATCTCGCCGAAGTGCTCGCCGGGCATCATGTGTCGGACCGTCCGGCCTTTCGTGCTCACCTTGGCTTGACCGGAGACGATCACGTAGAAGCTGTCGCCGACATCGCCCTCCTTCACCACGGAGTGCCCGGGCATGTAGTCCACGACCTGGCAGATGTCGCGCAGCCGCTTGAGGTGCCGGGGGGGAAGCCCTTCGAACAGCGGCACGGTCGATAGGGCTGCCTCGGGTCCTCGCTTCGCCACGCGGATGCCTCCTCTCCCCAGCTTTCGCGAGCTGAAGCCTACCCGACCCAAGGCTGTCGGCGCCCATCGATATCCTGCCCGGCAACCGGACTCGGAGTGGTCGATGGCGGAGCCCTTGCGCCGCGAACCGCTCCCCCTCACCTATCTCACGGTCGGCAGGATCGTGGTGTGCCAGGGCGACCCGGCGAGCCGGCCGCTCGTGGTGGTCTCGGGAGCACTGGAAGAGCGCTGCCTGTCTTCCGACGGCCGGGAGCTCGTGCTCGCGATCCTCGGGCCCGGAGATCTCGCAACCCCGCCCCAGGGTAGGCCGTCGCACGGGACCGTCCGCGCCGTTCGCGTGGCGCGGGTGCGCGAGGCGCTCCCCCGGGAGATCCCGGCGCTCCTCGCCGCGCGCGCCGAGCGGTCCTCCGAGCTCGCGTGCGATCTCGCGTGGCTCGACGTGGCCGGCCGCCTCGAGCGGCGGCTCGACGATCTCGCGAACAGGTTCGGGAGGGCAGTCGAGGGCGGCGTCCTCATCGACCTGTTCCTCACGCAATCGGATCTCGCGGCCTTGGTCGGCGCCTCGAGGGAGCACGTGAACCGCGCGCTCGGCTCGCTCGATCGCTCGGGGCGGATCCGCCGGGGCTCGCGCGGCCGCTACGTCGTCCGTCCGGCCCTTCGCTCGGTGGGCGCCTGAGAAGCGGGAACCCTTCGCGGGACCCGGCCCGTCGAACCCGGCATCGTCTCGGAAGGAGGGTGCCCCATGCGAACGCGATCGCTCACGAAGGCCCTCGCGCTGGCATTGACGGTCGTGGTGATGGGGCCCGCAAGCACGGCGTTCGCGTGCGGCGGGCTTATCGCCCCGAACGGCACGATCAGCCTCACCCGCACCACGACGCTCGCCGCCTATCACGACGGCGTCGAGCACTATCTGACGTCGTTCGAGTACGCCGGCGCCAGCGCCGGCGACGTCGGCTCGATCGTCCCGCTCCCCGGCGTCCCCACCAACGTGATCAAGGGCGGGGGCTGGACGCTTCAACGCCTCGAGCAAGAGGTGCAGCCGCCCGTACGTGCGGTGGCCTTCGCCGAAGACGCGGTCGCCGCTCCAGGAGCGGCGCAGGTGCTTCTTGAAACCACTGTCGACTCGCTCGACATCACCGTGCTGAAGGGCGGTGCGGTCGCGGTGGGAACCTGGGCGTCCGACCACGGCTTCTTCCTGCCCCCCGACGCCCCGGAGGTGCTCGACTTCTACGCGCGCCGCAGTCCGATCTTCATGGCCGTGAAGTTCAACGCCGAGCGCGCGGCCGAGCAGGGCATCACCGAGGGCCTCGGTACTCCCGTCGACGTGGTGATCCCCACCACCGACCCGTGGGTCCCGCTGCGCATCCTCACCCTCGGGAGCGAGCCCGGCGACCTGATCGAGGCCGACGTGTTCCTGCTCACCGACGACGAGCCGGCGACGCTGCCGCAAACCGTCGCACCCGACAAGAGTCCGAACCAGACCGGTCTGATCCGGCGTGTGAGCGAGCCCGCCTCCGCGTCGCTCCTCGACGACCTCCGTTCGGACAAGAGGATGGGCTGGGTGCCCGAGCAGGCGTGGCTCACGTTCATCGACGTCAGCGTGAAGTCGGAAGACCTCACGCACGACCTCGCGATCGACGCGAGCGGTTTCGGCAGGCCCGATCCGGTCGCCGCCGGCTACGAGCCCGCCGACCGGCCGTTCGACCAGCCGCTGGTGAGCATCGGCCTGTGGGCCGTCGTCGCGGCGATCACTTTCATGCTGATCCTCGCGGAGGTCGAGCGGCGGCGGTCGCACCACCGTCCGGCGGTCTGACGATGTCTCGGCGATTCCGGTTGGCGCTGGCGCTCACCGCCATCCTCGGCCTGGCGGCGCCCGCCTACCGGATCGCCGCCTCGGCGGGACCGGGAGAGCGGACCGTGCACATCAGGATCCACTTCTCCCGCTACACGCCGGACGTCGTCGACGTGCGGCCGGGCGAGACCGTCCGGTTCGTCGTCGAGAACACCGACCCGATCGATCACGAGTTCCTCGTCGGCGACCGAGAGGTGCAGCGCATCCACGAGAAGGGCACGGAGCCGTCGCACCCACCGCGTCCCGGCGAGATGTCGGTGCCGGCCGGCACGACGAGGGTCACGACGTACACGTTCCCCTCGGCGCCGGGCTCGCTGATCTTCGCGTGCCACCTGCCCGGCCACTACGCGTACGGCATGCGCGGCACGATCACGATCGCCTGACTCAGGGGTAGCGGATCGTGGGCTCCTCGGGGGTGATCCCCGCGGGCCAGCCGGGGAAGTGCTCCGGCCAGTCCCAGAACCGGTTCGTCGCGCGCACGTGCGGCTGCGGATCGGGCGGCCTCGGACGGCCGTCGAAGTCGAAGACGTGCTCGAACGAGTGCGAGGAGCGAATCCGTTTCGTGAGATACGGCAGACCCCAGTTGTCGGCGATGAAGCGAAGCGGCGCCGAGAACTCGCCGAGCGCGTCGTCGACGTAGCCGCGCTTCGCGAACGGGGAGATCACCAACAGGGGAACGCGGAACCCGAGCTCTCCGTCGTCGATCTTCGGCGGTTTCACGTGGTCGTAGAGCCCGCCCCACTCGTCCCACGTGATGAACAGCGCGAGGCTGTTCCACATCTCCGACCGCATGAGCCCGTTCACGATATCGGTGACCCAGTTGTGGGCGTGCTTCGTGCTGAACGGAGGGTGGTCGGACAGCTGGAACCGCGGCGTGATCCAGGTGACCGGCGGAAGGGCGTTCGCCTCGATGTCGCGCATGAGGTCGTCGACCGGCCAGATGTGCTCGTCCCACAGATCCCGATCGTGGAAGACGTCCTTCACCGCGGAGTACGCCTGCCAGATGTAGCCCGCCTGGTACGGGTCCGCCGAGTAGAACGCCCAGTCGATGTCTCGCCTCGTGAGCTGCTCGCCGACCGTGTCGAAGTCGAAGCACGAGGGGTGCTTCGTGAGGTCTCCGTCCTTCTCGCGGGTGTAGACGAAGACGTCCTCGCCGAAGGCGTCGCAACCCCAGCTCTTGAAGATCCGGCCGTCGTTCAGCCGCTTCGTGAGGATGTTCTCGGGGTTGTCGATCGCCCCGCCGGCCTGTCCGGCGATCAGGAAGAGGTGGTTCGCGTACGACGGGCCGGCCTGCGACGCGAAGAAATGGTCGCCGATCACGAACTCCTTCGCCCAGTGGTAGTAGTTCGGGATGTCCGCCCGGCCGAACTGCGAGTACGCGTAGTACGGGCCCCACTCCCCGTTCGCGAACCCATCCAACTGACCGTCGCGGTAGCACGCCTCCCACGAGATGAGGTCGTGGGGAAGGTCGCCCGGCAGCCATTCGGGGCAATGGATCAGCGGCACCTCTTGGCCCAATCGCACGCCGGTCGTCGCCCCGTCCACACCGGGGAAGCGACCGAACAGGTTGTCGAAGCTCCGGTTCTCGAGCATGAGGTACACGACGCGGTCGATCGGCCACCGGGTGTCGATCGTCTCCACGGGCTTCCCGAACGTCGGCCGCGGCGTGGGCGTCGTGGCCACCTTCTCGCCGAAGCAGGAGGAGAGGAAGAGCCCTGCCGCCGCGGCGGCCGAGCGGCTCATGAACGTCCGGCGGGTCAGGCGGTCGGGAAACACGGCTCGACATCATAGGGCCGAGCCTTGACGAGACCCGGGTGGGCTGGTTCGCTCCGCGGATGGACGAGGACTACAGGCCGGCCACCTACGGCGATCGCATCGCCGAGGTCTACGACGAGTGGTACACGGCCGGCCCGGGAGCCGGCGGCGCCGACGACGCGGTGGCGTTCCTCAGCGAGCTCGCGGGAGGCGGGCCTGCGCTCGAGCTGGGTATCGGCACGGGACGCATCGCGCTGCCGCTTCGGGCTTCGGGCGTGACCGTGCACGGGATCGACGCCTCGACCGCGATGGTCGAGAAGCTCGTCGCGAAGGGTGGGGACTCGATCCCCGTAACGATCGGGAGCTTCGCCGATTTCGAGCTGGAAGAGCGGTTCTCGCTCGTGTACGTCGTGTTCAACACGTTCTTCGCGCTGCTTTCGCAGGACGAGCAGGTCGCGTGCTTCCGCTCGGTCGAGCGGCATCTCGGCGACGGCGGCGTGTTCGTGATGGAGGCGTTCGTTCCCGACCTCACGCGGTACCACCACGACCAGAACGTGAGCGCGGCGCATGTGGGAGCTGATGTCGTGAAGCTCGACGTTTCGGTGCACGACGCTGTCGCGCAGCGAGCCACGACCCAGCACGTCGTCATCCGTGAGGGCGACCTTCGCCTGTACCCGGTGCAGGTGCGCTACGCGTACGTCTCCGAGCTCGACCTCATGGCGAGGCTCGTCGGCATGCGCGTACGCGAGCGATGGGCCGGGTGGCGGCGGGAGCCGTTCGGGGCCGGCGCCCAGCGGCACGTGAGTGTCTGGGAGCGCGCACCCGCTCGGTAGCCGTTAGCCCCGGTCCTGCAGGACCGCGAGGGAGCACGGCCCACACAACTTCGCGCGACCGCGAACGGGCCGCCCGCACCGCTCGCACGACCGGGGCTCGATCGCCGACCACGTGGCGTCGTCGCCCTTGCCCTTGCGAACGGCCCGGCCCTCGGTCTCGAGCTTCAAGAGGTGCGCGAGCACCGAGCGCGCCGCGAGCACGTGCACGTCCCTGGGGTAGTCGGCGTAGATGCCCTCGACCATCGTCGCGATCGTGGTGGGCCCGCTCGCGAGCGCCTGGACCACCTGCTGCTCGCGTTCGGCGCGATGCAAGCGGTACTCGTCGAGCTTCGCCCTCGCGTCGAAGACCACCGGCCCGTGACCCGGGTAGATCGTCCGCGGCCCGAGCTCGCGCATCCGCTCGAGCGATCGCAGGTATTGCGCGAGGTCGCCTTCCGGCGGGTCGATGAAGCTGGTCCCGCGACCGAGCACGGCATCGCCGGTGAACAGGGCACCCTCGGAGGCCACCCAGAAGGCGAGGTGATCGCTCGTGTGACCCGGCGTGTGGACCGCGACGATCTCGAGCGAACCCGCGTGGAACACATGCCGATCGCGAACAGCCTGCGCGCCGTCCAGCCGGAACGCGTGCAGCGGCGCGCCGGTCATCGTCGCGAACGCAGCCGCGCCCGGCGCGTGGTCGGGATGGTCGTGCGTGACGAGCACGCCCGCGATGGCTCCCGCCGCGCTCGCGACCTCCTCGAGGTGCTGCGGCAGGTCGGGTCCCGGATCGATCACGAACGCCGGTTCCTCGCCGACGATCCACGTGTTGGTGCCCTCGAGCGTGTAGACGTCGGGGTTGGGCGCGAGCACGCGCAGGATCCGCAGCACGCGTCAGTCCTGGAAGAACGTCGAGCGGTGCAGCCGCTCGAGCTCGTCGTCGTCGGGCTCTCGCGTGTCGAGGCGGAGCGAGAGCAGGTCGCCGACGTTCCCGCATGCCGCGACCGCGAGCATCGTGAAGTACGTGGGCCAATACAGCCTGCGCCGTTGCGTGTCCCAGTCGTCGAGCAGATCCGCGGGCTTCGCCCACCATACGGCGGCCGTCTCGACTTCGTCGGCGATCGGATCGATCCCGAGCGGCGCATGGATCGCGTAGTAGCGCGCGTCGAACCGCACCGGGACCCGCTCCGGAGCGACCCAGCGCGCGACCTCGACGATCGCGTCGGCCTTCGGCGGCGCCGCTTCGACGAGATCGAGCGAGCTTGCGCGCACCACGCCGTCCGCGGTGATCGCGAGCCCGCACTCCTCCACCAGCTCGCGCACGACGCACGCGCGGCCGGACTCCTCGCCCGAGCCGAACCAGCGTCGCCCGAGCTCGAGGTCCTCCGGATCGATCGAGCCGCCGGGAAACGCGAGGTAGCCGGGGAGGAACCGGCTCGCCGCCGAGCGCTCCAGCACGAGCACCTCGAGGCCTTCGGCGTCCCGCCCGGCGATCACCGAGGCGGCCTGTCGAAGGGTGTCGTCGCCCGCCACGGCCGGGATTCTCGCAGGTGGCGGATACTGCGAACCATGCACGACCCCCGCGAGGCGATCGCCGCGGCCATCGAGGACCACGGCCCGATCGCCTTCGCCGAGTTCATGGAGCTCGCGCTGTACGGGCCGGGCGGCTTCTACGCGACGCCGCCCGTGGGGGCCGGCGAGCAAGCGGCGTTCGTGACGAGCCCACACGTGCACCCGATCTTCGGCCGTCTGCTCGGGAATGCGATCCGCGAGTTCTGGGATCTCCTCGGACGGCCCGATCCGTTCCGGATGAGCGAGATCGGGGCCGGCGACGGCACGCTCGCGCGACAGTTGTTGGAGGTCCTCTCCGACCTGCCGATCCGGTACACGGCCATCGAGCGCAGCCCCGGCGCGCGCGACGCACTCGCGAGCCTCGAGGGCATCGACGTCGCGGAAGAGCTCTCAGGCGAACCGCACGTCGCGCTCGCGAACGAGCTCCTCGACAACCTGCCCTTCCGTCGGTTCCGCGGCGACGCGGAGGTCTTCGTGGGGATGGACGGTGACCGCTTCGTCGAGGTGGTGGCGGACGGAGCGACGTACGAGGACACCGTCGTGCCGGAGGGGTCGCTCGCCTTCCTCGACCGGCTCGCGGCCGTGCTCGCGCCCGGGTACGCGCTGTTGATCGACTACGGGAGTGCGGGCGTTCCCGGCGGCCCGGCGCACGGGTATGCCGCGCAGCGCGTGGTGGAGGACCTGCTCGCGAACCCCGGTCGCTCGGACATCACCGTCGGGGTCGACTTCGACCTCGTCGAACGCCGCGCGACGTCGCTCGGGCTCGCCGTGCTCGGCAACGTCTCACAGCACGACGCGCTCCGCGGGCTGGGATTCGAGGCGTGGACGCGCGAGGAGCTGTCGCGGCAGGCTCGTCAGCTGGACGAGCGGAAAGGACTCGACGCCGTGCGCACGTGGAGCGGCCGGAGTCGCGCGACGATCCTCGTCGATCCCGTCGCGCTCGGCCGGCACCGCTGGTTGGTGCTGGGCACGACGGGGCTCCAAGCCCCGTCGTGGCTGTCCGGATAGGTCGGGGAGCCGCCGGCGTCAGCCGGCGGCTCGAAGACGCCGAGCGCCGGGCGAGACCGGCGGGATCGAGAGCATCGACGTCCTGTCGCGCCGGAACCGGTCGACGGCGCGGTTGAGCTCGTCGATCGCCGACAGGTCGCCCTCCTCGCCGTACGGGTTCATGCTCTCGGCGTCGAGCGTGCCCGAAAGCGGGATCGGCTCGCCTTCCTTCCGCACCAGCACACACCGACCGGACTCGCTCGAGCGCTCGCCCACGAAGCCCACGAAGTCCCGCCACGGCACCCAATGGGAGTCGCGCAGGTTCACGATCGTGACCGCGTTCGTCGTGAGCCGAAGGCCGATCCTCGTGAGCCGCTGGCATACGAACGCCACGGTCACGAGGGCGACCCCTCCCAGCGCGCGCAGCACGAGCGGTGCCGGCGAGTAGAAGAAGCCGATCCCCACAAGAAGCGGCAGCAACGGCAGAGCTCGCGGCGCGATGCGCCAGCCGGGTGCCCAGACCTCCATGGAGCCATCATCTCCGCGACGCGCGCGGAGCCATCCCTCGTTCATGCTGCCCCCCTGCGGATACCCCTGAGTCGGATATCGGCTGAGGAGCAGGGAATCTGGAGGGGTCAGCGGTCGACGTCGCCGACCACGAAGAAGATCGAGCCGAGGATCGAGATCAGGTCGGGCACGAGCGCACCCGGGAGCATCGCCGGGATCACGCTGACGTTCGAGAACGACGCCGTGCGCATCTTCAGGCGGTAGGGCTCCTTCTGCCCGTTGCCCACGAGGTAATAGCCCATGAGGCCCAGCGGGTTCTCGGTCCGGACGTAGACCTCGCCGTCGAGCTTGAGGTTCTTGGGGAGCTTCTCGGCCACATACGACCCCGCCGGGAGCTTCTCCATGCACTGCTCGATGATGTTGCAGCTCTGGTACATGCGCTGCACGAGCACCCACAGCCGGTCGAAGGAGTCGCCGACGGTTCCCACCGGCACCTCGAACTCCACCTCTCCGTACTTCTCGTACGGCTCGTCCTTACGCGGGTCCATCGCCACGCCGCTCCCCTGCAGCACCGGCCCCGAGCACCCGTACGCAATGGCGGTCGCCGCCGGCAGGATCCCGATGCCCTTCGTGCGCGCGGCGATGATCTCGTTGCCCATGATGAGCGTCTCGTACTCGGCGAGGCGCTTACGGATGATCTTCACCATCTCGGCCGACCGTTTGAGGAACCCGTGGGGCAAGTCGTCCTTCAGCCCACCGACCCGGCAGTACGAGTGGTGCATGCGCGCGCCGGTGGCCGACTCCATCATGTCCTGGATCTCTTCGCGCTCGCGGAACGCGTAGAAGATCGGCGTCATCGCGCCGAGCTCGAGCGGGTAGGAGCCGGTGAACATGAGATGGCTCAGGATGCGGTTCCACTCCGCGAACATCGTCCGGATCCACTGGGCCCGGTCCGGCACCTCGATCCCGGCAAGGCGTTCGACCGCGATCGTCCAGCCGAGCTCGTTGTTGAACGCGCTGATCCAGTCGTGGCGGTTCATGAGCACGAGGACCTGGCGTGCGTCGCGGACCTCCGCGAGCTTTTCCGCCGCGCGGTGCATGTAGCCGATCACGGGCTCCGCGCGGGTGATGACCTCCCCGTCGAGCTCGAGCACCACGCGGAGCACGCCGTGCGTCGACGGGTGCTGGGGGCCGATGTTGAGGATCATCTCCTCGGTGGCGAGCGGGCCCGACCCCGCGATCTCGATCTCCAGGCCGCCGCCGCGGACCATGCTTGCCACCTGCGACGACTGAAAGGCCGGACGCTCTTCGGTGTCGACCATCGCGACACATCCTAGCCGAACCTTGTCGTTGCTCCTTTGTACAACTTCCGTGGTGGGCGCCGCCGGTACTAGCGTTGGGTGTGCCTGCGAGGACCGCCGTCTGCCCGCGGTTCGACGAAAAGGGGGGATGGTCGATGGGCCTCTCGAAGCTCCTTGATCCACGGTTCATTCCGCACGCCGGTCGACATACGGGGGGGCCGCCGGTCATCGACCGACGCTCCTTCTTCCGCGGGGCCGCGGGCGTCGCCGGCGCCGTCGCGGGGGCCGGCTTGCTCTCGCCCCTCGGGGCGCAGGCCGTTACGACCTCCGCCGAGCCCAACCCGATTCCTGGCGGCACCGAGATCCCGCCGCTCGGGCTGTTCCACCTGTACTTCCCTGGGAAAGGCAACGAACCCTCCACCATCACGGACTTTCGGGGGTTCGTCGGCATCGCGGAGGTCGGCGGCACGGGCATCGGCACCGACACGCCCGAGGACCCGGAGGTGGGGCTCGTCTTCGACGTCGACCTCCGGTTCATGCAGGGCACGTTCGTCGGGAAGGACGGGAAGCGGCACCGCGGCACGTTCGGGTTCGTCTGACTCGACGTGTTCACGGGGGCAGTTGCCCCCGACTTCTCGAACCAGGTTCACGACTTCAATCCCGGCATCGAGGAAGACGGCCGGTTCTGGACCATCGCATTCGACGACAGCGCGGTCGAGGTCGACCTCAACGCGGGCACGGCACGATTCCACGTGAAGGACCTCGAGGTCGAGGACTACTTCAACGTGATCAACGCGCTCGTCGATGGCCCGTCCGCGGAAGCCATCGTGTCGTTCGACATCACCTGGCACGACGTGATCGACACGTTCACCGTGCATGACCCCGCGGTCGACTTCGAGGCTCGCTTCAAGCAGACCTCGGCGACCGTCACGTGGTCGGGCACCAACGAGAACGGTGACGCGTTCACGTCGACCGTGTCGGGCGACACCGTGTTCGCGGCGATCGGTCGGGAACGCAACGGGGTGTTCGCCTTCTAGGCGAACACCCCCTCGCAGGCGCCGCGTGGGCCGGGCGGAACGCCCGGCCCACACTGGTAGCGACACTCCACCCACGGCGGCACTAGGCTCCGTTCATGGCGACCGACGCCCGGCGCTCCGTGCCCTCCGTGGACGCCCTGCTGCGATCGGAGCCCGGCCGCCGTGCGGCGGCCTCGCTCGGCAGGCCGGTCCTCAAGCGCACGCTCACGGGCGTGCTCGCGCGCGTTCGGGAGGACGCGGCGAAGGGAGCGGCCCCTCCGCCCGACGACGAGATCCTCGCGCGCGCCTCGCGTCTCGCGTCGTGGGCCACCTCGGGCCTCACTCCCGTGATCAACGCGACGGGGGTCGTGCTGCACACGAATCTCGGCCGGGCGCCGCTGCCCGCCTACGCCGCGCGCGCTGCCGCGCGCGCGGCCCTCTCGTACAGCGACCTCGAGGTCGACCGCGATTCCGGGAAGCGGGGCAAGCGCGGCACGCGCGCGGAGCTGCTGCTGGCGTCGCTCACCGGCGCCGAGGACGCTTTCGTCGTGAACAACTGCGCCGCCGCACTCGTGCTCGCCCTGTCCGCGATCGCGAAGGGCAAGCAGGTGCTCGCGAGCCGCGGCGAGCTCATCGAGATCGGCGGCGAGTTCCGGATCCCCGACATCATGTCGGCGTCGGGCGCGAGGCTCGTGGAGGTCGGCACGACGAACCGCACGCGCGTGGCCGACTACCGCGCCGCAGCGGGCGACCGTACGGCCGCGATCCTCAAGGTCCATCCGTCCAACTACCGCGTCGTCGGGTTCACGGCGACGCCGGCCGCGAAAGACCTCGGCGCGCTCGCCGCGAAGCTCGGCGTTCCGTTCCTGTACGACGTCGGGTCCGGTCTGCTCGTGGACGACCGCAACCCGGACGGCGAACCCTCCGTCACCGGAGCGCTCGCCGACGGCGCGGGCCTCGTGACGTTCTCCGGCGACAAGCTCCTGGGCGGGCCTCAGGCGGGATGCGTCGTGGGACGGGGCGAGCTCGTGGCCCGGCTCCGGAAGCACCCGCTCGCGCGCGCCGTACGCGTCGACAAGATGCAGGTGGCGGCGCTCGAGCGCGTCCTGCACCTCCACGCGGCGGACCGGCTCGACGAGATCCCCGTGTATCGCATGCTGCGGGAGCCCGCGTCCGCGGTGAAGCGGCGGGCGCACGAGCTCGCCGAGCGGATCGGAGGCGACCTCGAGGGCGCGCACGTCGTGCCCGCCGAATCCGTCGTGGGCGGTGGCTCGATGCCGGGGCGGGCGCTCCCGTCCTGGGGCGTCGCGGTGAAGGCTCCCGACGCCGAGGCGTTCGCGGGCCGCCTGCGCACCGGATCGCCGTCGGTGTTCTGCCGCGTCGAAGACGACCGCGTCGTGCTCGACCTCCGCACCGTGGCGGCCGAGCAGGTTCCCGATCTCGCGCGAGCCGTGCAGTACGCGCTCGAGGGCGACGACATCGACGAACCGTGACCGGCGAGCTTCGCGTCGTCGCGACCGCCGGGCACGTGGACCACGGCAAATCCTCGCTCATCATCCGACTCACCGGCATCGACCCCGATCGCTGGGAGGAGGAGAAGCGCCGAGGCCTCACGATCGACCTCGGCTACGCGTGGTGCACCTTGCCGTCGGGTCGGGAGATCGGGTTCGTGGACGTGCCCGGCCACGAGCGGTTCGTCCGCAACATGCTCGCCGGCGTCGGTCCGGTGCGGCTCGTGCTGTTCGTCGTCGCGGCCGACGAGGGCTGGAAGCCGCAGAGCGAGGAGCACCTGCAGATCCTCGACGTCCTCGGCGTGAGCGGCGGCGTCGTCGCGCTCACGAAGCGCGACCTCGTCGACGACGAGACCGCCGAGATCGCGGAAGAGGAGGTGCGCGAGCGGCTCGGGGGCACCGTGCTCGAGGACGCTCCGATCGTGCCTGTCTCGTCGACGACCGGCGAAGGGCTCGACCACCTGCGCGCCTCGCTCGACGCGATGCTCGACGCGGCCGCGCGGCCGCCCGACGAGCGACCGCGCCTCTTCGTCGACCGCGTGTTCACGATCAAGGGGGCCGGCACCGTCGTCACCGGCACGCTCGGCGGCGACTGCCTCACGGTCGGCGAGGAGGTGGAGCTCTACCCGACCGGGCATCGCGCGCGGATCCGCTCGCTCCAGACCCACAAGAAGAAGGAGGAACGCGCCTGCCCGGTGAGCCGCGTCGCCGCGAACCTCGTGGGTGCCGAGCGCGACGAGCTCGAACGCGGCGACGTGATCGGGCTACCCGGCGCCTGGCGTCCGACGACCGTGTTCGAGGCACGCCTGCGGCCCGTGCGAGGCCTCGCGCACGCGATCACGTCCCGCGGCGCGTTCAAGGTGTACGCCGGCGCGGCGGAGGCCGACGCGCGACTCCGCCTCTACGGAGCTTCGAGGCTCGAGAACGGCGAGGAGGCGTTCGCGCGCATCCGCCCGTCGCGGCCGCTCGTGCTCGACGTCGGTGACCGGTTCGTGCTGCGCGAGGCCGGCCGTCGGGAGACCGTGGGCGGTGGGATCGTGCTCGACGTCGCTCCACCCGGCCGGCCTGGACCCGACGCGCACCTTCGCCTCACCGCGCGCGCGGAGTCGATCCGCGAGGACCTCCCGGGCCTGCTCGCGGCCGAGCGGGGTGCCGTGCGAGTCGACGAGGTCTCCTTGCTGACGGGCGCCGGCGTCGGTTCGACCGCTCGAGTCGGCGAGTGGCTCGTGCGCCCCGAGATCCTCGGCGCCGTGGAGCGCGCCGTCCGGGAGCGCCTCGATGGGTTCCACCGCGAACACCCGCTCGAGGAGGGCGCCGGCCTCGCCGTGGCGCGGGATGCCGCGTCCGAGGCGCTCCGGGGCGCCGGCGCGCCGGCCTCGCGCGAGCTCATCGACGCTTTGCTGGCGTCGCTCGAAGATGCGGGCGTCGTCGCGCGCTCCGCTTCCTCGATTCGCCTGGCCGCGCACCGCGTCCGGCTCGACGAGCACGGGGACGACGTCGAACGGCTGCTCGCGGAGCTCGGGGGCGAGCGCGAGGCTCAGCCCCCGACCGTGAAGGAGCTCCGCGCAGCGGGGTTCGCGAAGGAGGTCATCGACGCAGCGGCGCGCGCCGGCGTGATCGTGAAGGTGAGCGACGACCTCGTGTTCACGCCCGGGCTCGTCGCACGCGCGGAGGCGATCGTGCGCGACGCCGGCACGGAGGGAGTCACGGTGAGCGCGTTCCGTGAGGCGCTCGCCACCAGCCGCAAGTTCGCGCTGCCGCTGCTGGAGCACTTCGACCGAAAGGGGGTCACGAGGCGCGAAGGGGACCGCCGGTTCGCGAGGTGATCAGCCCGAGATCGCGGCGGTGAGCGCGACCTCGACGCACGCGCCGAGCGGCAGCGAGGCCACGCCGACGGCGGCGCGCGCGTGACGGCCGGGCTCGCCGAGGACCTCGGCGAGCAGCTCGCTTGCGCCGTTCGCGACCTTCGGCTGGTCGGTGAAGGCAGGCGTCGACGCCACGAAGACGTCGACCTTCAGTACGCGCTCGAGCCGGTCGAAGGTTCCCCCGAGCGCCGAGCGCAGCGCGGAGAGCGCCTGCAGCGCGCAGCGGCGAGCGGCCTCGGTCCCCTGCTCGAGTGAGACCGCCTCGCCCAAGCGGCCCGGATGGAGGAGCTCGCCGCCGACGAGCGCGACCTGGCCGGCGACGAACGCCAGCCCGCCGCTCATCACGACCGGAAGGTAGGCCGCGACGGCCGCCGGCGGCTCCGGCAGCTCGATCCCCATCGACGAGAGCCGGGCGACGATGTCGGCGTCGTTCACCGGCGCATCGTGCCACGAGCGGGAGCCGGCGGCGAACCGGGGTCAGGCGGAGGCAGACCGTTCTTCGAACGTTCGCTGCCGAACGAGCGCGCGCCGTTCCATCTCGTTCAGCCCACCCCAGATCCCATGGGGCTCGCGGATGCGGAGCGCGTACTCGAGGCACTCGGGCCGAACCGGGCACCGGGCGCACACGGCCTTGGCCTTGGCCTCGCGCTCGAGCTTCTCGTGGCGCTTCTCGAAGTAGTTCGGCGCGAAGAACCAGGACGAGTCCTCGCCTCGACAGGCGGCGCGCTGCTGCCACCCGTACGACCAGTCCGCCACCATGAGGCCGGACACGGACCGCGATCCTCCCTTCGCGTCGACCGGGGCCGTCGAGCGACCACCCCTCGACTGGTTGTTCGTACCTCGACGCGCGGGAGATTCCGGTTGGTTCCGCCGGGAACCACCGACATCACAAAATCACAAGTCGTCGGCGCTCGGCTCGGGCTCCACGCGGAGGATCAGCCCGTCGACGCCGCGCACGCGAACGCGCGAGCCGGCCGGGATGTCGCCCACCGCGCTCCGGCCCCTCCAAAGAGCCCCCTTCACGAAGACCGGGCCGTCGGGGGTGAGCGGGCCGCGCGCCTCCCCCACGAGCCCGATGAGGCCACGCTGTGTGTTCACGATGCGGTCGCGCGACTGGAGCGCCACGGTGAGGGCGAACCCGTAATAGAGGAACGTCGCGACGACCGCGCCGCCGATCAACCAGGGCGAGATGCGGATCGCGGGCGCGACCCCGCGCCAGGCGAGCACCGAGCCCACGCCGAACGCGACCACGCCGGCGTACGTGAGCGCGCTCAGCCGCCGGATGCGGACGTCGACGACCAGCAGGGCGATCCCGCCGAGCATCAGCGCGAGCCCGAGCCAATCGGCCGGCACCACGCTCAGGCCGTACACCGCGAGTGCGACCAGCCCCACGCCGCTGAACCCCGCAAAGCCGAAACCGGGCTGCGTGAGCTCGAACGCGAGCGCGGCCACGCCGATCACGAGCAGGAAGTAGATCATCGACGGCGACGAGACCCCGTGCTCGATCCGCCTCACCGGCCCGAGGTTGTTGAAGCGGAGGTCGACGGTACCGGCTTCGGCCTCGGCCTCGGTCACCGCGACGTGCGTCTGCAGGACCGTGGACCCCTCGGGGGTCGGCACCGACTCACCGTCGACCTTGTTCAGCAGATCCGTGACGGACGTCGCCGCGATGGTGGCGACCCCCCCGTCGATCGCCTGTTGCGCGGTGAGTGGTACGTCCGGGCGATCGAGCTCTACCGCGGGACGGCCGTGCTGATCGAGCCAGCCCTCGATCGTTGCCGAGAGATCGGCCGGCCGCTCGTCGGGGTGCGCAAGGTCGATCGGATGCAGCGGCCCCGTCTGCGAACCGGGGTAGACGGCGGCGATCGACGACGCGTACATGATCAGCAGGCCGGCTCCGGAGGCTCGCGACGGCGCGGGGCCGATCCAGGCGATCGTCGGCACCGAGAGGTTCGCGACGCGGTCGGCGAGCGCCACGCCGTTCTCGTCGAGCGTCCCCGCCGTGTTCAGCTGCAGGAGCACGACCGCGCCTTCGGACTCCGCGGCCTCGAGCTTCTGCTCGAGGTAGCCGAGCAACGGGCGGTCGATCGCACCCTGGACGGCGATCACCTCGACCACGGTGGCCTGCTGCGCGCCGGCACTCACGACGACTCCGAGCGCGACGACCAGCAGAAAGAGGAGGGTGGCGCGGCGCATGCGGGCTCCCATCGTACCGGTGGCCGGGGGTATCCTGGGCCGGACCTCGATGGCCTCGACCGACGCGCCACGGAAGCCTCCCTTCCGCCTGCCGATGACCCCCTTCGTGCCGGTGCTGGTCGCGCTCGTGGTCGTCGTCGCGTCGGGGTTCTTCGCGCTGCTGCTCTCGCCGCTCGCCGCCACCGTGAGCTACGGCGTCTCGAAGGTCGACGAGCGGATGGACTTCCTCGGGGACTGCAAGAAGCTCGCCGCGTTCCCCCAGCGATCGACCGTGTACGCATCGGACGGCACCACCGAGCTCGCGACGCTCTACCTCGACTTCAACCGCGAAGTCGTCCGGCTCGCCGACGTGAGCGAGGTCACGCGGAAGGCGGTCCTCGCGATCGAGGACGACCGGTTCTACGAGCACGGCGCGCTCGACTTCCCCTCGCTCGTCCGCGCCGCGATCGCGAACCTCTTGCGGCACGAGGTCGTCCAGGGCGGCTCCACCATCACGCAGCAGCTCGTGAAGCTCGCCGTGCTCGAGGACACGTCGCAGACCGCCGAGCGGAAGTTCAAGGAAGCCGCGATCGCGAACTGCCTCGAGCGCAAGTACACCAAGGACGAGATCCTCGAGCTGTACCTGAACGAGGTGTATCTGGGGAACGGCGTCTACGGGGTGGGTACGGCCTCGGACTTCTACTTTCACGTGCCGGCGTCGAAGCTCAACCTCTCTCAGGGCGCGCTCCTCGCCGGGATGCTGCAGGCGCCGGGCACCTTCGACCCCGTCTCGCACCCGAAGGCGGCGACCCGCCGACGGAACGAGGTCATCGCCCGCATGGCCGAGCTCGGATGGATCACCCCGCTGAAGGCCTCGAAGGCGGAGGCCGCGGGCCTCGGGCTCGCCGACGACGTGGGCACCGAACGGCTCGCGAAGCCGCCGTTCATCGTGCGCTACATCGTCGGGCAGATCCTCGCGAACGCCGACGGCGAGTTCGACGTGTTCGGCCGCACCGAGCGGCAGCGCACGCGCACGCTCTACCAAGGCGGCCTCTCGATCACCACGACGCTCGACGCCGACTGGCAGGAGGCGGCCCAGGCCGCCGCGAACCAGCCCTGGTACATCCATCCGTCGAACCCGCACTACCGGCAGTCGCCCGACGTCGCGATCGTGACGGTGGACAACGCGAACGGCGCGATCCGCACGATGCTCTCCGGCCGGAACTACGCGAAGGACCAGATCCGGCTCGCGACGGCGCCCCGCCAGCCGGGGTCGGCGTTCAAGCCGTTCACCCTCGTGGCGGCCTTCGAGCAGGACGTGCCGCCGGGCAGCGTGTTCTCCTCGAAGTCACCGTTCCACACGCCGCTGTGGAACAACGACTGCCACTGTGTCAGCAACGCGGAGGGCGCCGGCGACAGCGGCTACCTCAACCTCTGGCAGGCCACCGCTGAGTCGGTGAACGTCGTCTTCGCGCAGCTCGAGCTCTCGCTCCAGGGTCAGGGGACCGCCGTGGCCGAGGCCGCCGAGAAGATGGGCATCGGCGAGCACCTCGTCGGCGTGCCGTCCATCACGCTCGGCACCGAAGAGGTGTCGCCGCTCGAGATGGCGGCGGCCTACCAGACGCTTGCGAACGACGGCGTCCACTGCGCGTCGTACGCGGTGGCGCGCGTCGTCACCTCCACCGGAAAGACGCTGTACAAGCATCGCCCGGACTGCGAGCAGGTGATCAAGCCCGACATCGCACACCTCGTCTCCGCGATGTTGCGCGGCGTGGTGAGCTCCGGCGGCACGGGCTGGCGCGCGGCCCTGCCCGGCCGGCCGGTCGCCGGCAAGACCGGCACGACGCAGGACTACTCGAACGCGTGGTTCACCGGGTACACGGAGCAGGTCTCGACGGCCGTCTGGGTCGGATTCCCCTACAGCACCGACTCGATGGAGCCCTACTTCGGGCAATCGGTGTTCGGCGGGACGGTCGCCGCGCCGATCTGGCACAGCTACATGGTGCGCGTGATGAACGGGCTCCCCGTGAAGAGCTTCCCGCCGCCGCCGGCGCCCCAAAGCGGGCGGATCCCCGACGTCGTGGGCTCGCAGTCGGAGCACGCCCAGAAGGAGCTCGCGGCCGCGCACTTCACGCCCAGGGAGAAGTTGGTCCCCTCGCTCGAGCCCAAGGGAACGGTCGTCAGCCAGACGCCGGCGGCGGGAACGAGCGCGGTGCTCGGTTCGCTCGTGACGATCGACGTGAGCAACGGGAAGGCCCCCAAGGTCACCGTTCCCGACCTCGTCGGCCACGTCGTCGGGTTCGCGAAGGCGAAGCTCGCGAACCTGGGGCTCGGCGTCACGGTCGTCGAGAAGGTGGTGACCGACCCCAACAACGAGGACATCGTCCTCGAGCAGTCGCCGAAGGCCGGCGAGAAGGTCGACGAGGGCACGAAGGTGACCCTCACCGTGGGCGTCCTCGACGGCGGTGGGACCGGCGGGGACGGTGACGTTGCCTTCGGTGGCGGGAGCGTCGTGCTGTTCGGCGCGGGCGCGGCGGTGCTCCGCCGGCGGGCGGCCCGCCGGCGCTAGCCCTCGAGCCGCTCGCGCACCTTCGCCTGCACCAGCCCTCCGTCCACGCGGCCCTTCGCCTTCCCCATCACGAAGCCCATCACCTTGCCCATCTCGCGCACGGAGGTGGCACCGGTGGCCGCGAGCGCTTCGTCCACGAGCGCGTCGACCTCGTCGCCGGACAGCTGTTCGGGGGCGTATGCGACGAGCACCTCGGCCTCGGCGCGCTCCCGCTCGGCGAGCTCCGATCTGCCCGCGGCCTCGAAGGCCTCGATCGAGTCGCCGCGCTTCTTGACCTCCTTCTGCGCGACCTCGCGGATCTCGTCGTCGGTGAGCTCGCGGGCTCGCGCGCCCTCGACCTCCTTGTTCTTCACCGCGGCGAGAAGCATGCGGAGTGCGCTGAGCCTGACCTTGTCACCGGCCCTGAGCGCCGCCTGCATGTCGTCGACGAGCCGCGTCTTGAGCGTGGGGTCCCCCACGTAGACTCCCTCCCGTGCTCCGGATCTTCCTCGCGATCGCCCTCGCCGGCCTGCTGTGCGTGGCCTGGGGCGTGTTGCTGGAGCGTCGCTGGTACCGGCTGCGGCGCTACCGTCTCGACATCCTACCGGCGGCCGGTCCGGCGAAGCTGGACGTGCTGCACCTCTCCGACCTGCATTTCGTGCGAGCCGACGAGCGCAAGGCGCGATGGCTCGCGCGCCTGCCCCGCGCCGACGTCTCGGTGGTCACCGGCGACTTCCTCGCCGAGCCCGAAGCCGTGGAGGTCGCCGTGGCAGCGGTGCGCCCCACACGCGGCACGCTCGCGTCGTGGTTCGTTCTCGGTTCGAACGACTCCTACGTGCCGCGTCCGCTCAACTACCTGAACTACTTCCGTTCGAAGGAGCGCCGCCGGCGTGGGGCCAAGCGCGGCCGCGGCCGCGAGCTCGTCGCGCAACTCGAAGCGGACGGTTGGGACGATCTCACGAACGTCCGCCGCACGGTCGCGCTCGACGGGCTGCCGGTCGAGCTCCTCGGGCTCGACGACGCGCACATCGAGAAGCAGGACCTCCGCGTCGTGCCGCGCCACGCCCAGGATCGATTCGGGTTCGCGGTGATGCACTCGCCGAACTCGGCGCCCGAGGCCGCCGCGTGCGGCTACGACCTCATCGTGGCGGGCCACACGCACGGCGGTCAGGTACGGCTGCCGTTCGTCGGGGCGCTGATCACGAACTCGGACATGCCGCGGCGGCTCGCGAGCGGGCTGATCCGCCTCGGGCCCTCCTGGATGTCGCTCTCGCCGGGGCTCGGCACCAGCAAATACGCGCCGTTCCGCTTCTGGTGCAGACCCGAGGCCACGCTGCTCGAGCTCCGCCCGAGGCCGGCCGGTTAGCGCTTCGCGAGCATCTCCTCGAACACGCGCACGTAGCCGTCCACCATCGCCTCGCGATCGAAGAGACGGTCGACGCGATCGCGACATGCCTGCGGGTCGATCCTGTCGAGGACGGTGAGCTTCTCGGCCGCCTCCTCCGCGTAGCGCTCGACGCTCACGATGAACCCGGTCTCCCCGTCGGCGATCACCTCGGGAACCGAGCCGCGCGGCGTGGCGATCACCGGCGTCCCGCACGCCATCGCCTCGGTCATCACGAGGCCGAATGGCTCGTCCCAGCTGATGGGGAAGAGCACGGCGCGCGCGTGCGCGAGCAGGGAAGCCTTCTCGTCGTGCGTGATCTCGCCGAGCACCTCTGCGTCGGGAGGAAGCGCCGGCTTCACGTGCGTCTCCCACTCCTCCTCCTCGGTGGGGTGCGCGATCTTCACCGCCGACACGAGCCGCATACCGGCGAGCTTCGCGGTCTCGACCGCGCGAAACCACCCCTTCTCCGGCGCGGCGCGGCCCAGGAACAGCAGGTAGTCGTCCTTCTGCGGGGTGAACGGGTACCGGTTGATGTCGATCCCGTTGTAGACGACGCCGCCGTAGTTGAGGGACTCGTCGAAGCGCCGCTGCGCCTCGCTGATCGCCACGAACCACGCGCGGTCGCCCACGTAGGAGTACAGCCGCTTCATCTCGTCGGTGAACGAGCCGTGGAGCGTGTGGACCGTCGGCAGGCCGGTCTCGATCGATGCCGCGAGCGCGCTGAAGGGCGAGTGCACGTGCAGGACGTCGAAACGCTTCGCCGCCTCCTGCAGCGAGAACAGCGTGTGTGTGGCATCGAGCACCACGTCGTTGATGCGCGCCGAGCCGGGAGCCTCCTCGTACACGTACTCCAGGCGCGCCTTCGTCGCGGAGTCGCCCGTCGCGAAGAGCGTCACATCGTGGCCGGCCTCGGCGAGGCCGTCGGCGAGCAGGGCCACGACCCACTCGATCCCCCCGTAGCCCTTGGGAGGCACCGCGAGCCAGGGCGGACAGAGCTGAGCAATCCTCATCGCCGAACCTTACCCGCCGGCGCCCGGCGCCGAGCCGCTAGACTTGCTCGCCTCGGGACGTGGCGCAGCTTGGTAGCGCGCAGCGTTCGGGACGCTGAGGTCGCGGGTTCAAATCCCGCCGTCCCGACCAGACCTCACCCGCCGACCGGTCTCCCTCGTGGATGTCCTCAACGCCGCGAACACGCGTGGCCGTTTCGTCGGGGCGCACCGGAGGTTTGACGACGCGGGGAGGCGCCGGTAGCCTCGTGGGCACTCGATCCCCGTACGGGGATCGTTGCACGTACGGACGACGCTAAGGGGCCGATGACCGGGAGGGGCAGACGAATCGAGCGGCTGGTCGCGGCCGCCGTGTTCGTGCTCCTCATCGCCGTCTCGTTCGTCCCCGCCTCCTTCGCCGCTCCCTCGAAGTCCCAGGTCGAGGCCGCGAAGGCGAAGCTTGCCGAGCTCCGGCAGCGCACCGACCTGCTCGTCGAGCAGTACAACCAGGCGAAGCTTGCGCTCGACCAGACACGCCAGCGGCTCGCCGACCTCCGCCAGACGAAGGCCGACGCCGATGCCGAGGCTGCCAAGGCGATGGCCGACCTCGAGCGCAGGGCCGTCTCCGCGTACACCGGCATGGGAAGCGAGCTCGACGCGATCCTCGGCGCCACGACGTTCGCCGACTTCTCCGACCGCATCCAATACGTGGGCGCGCTCGCGGAGACCGACGAGGACCTCGCGGCCACCGCCGACGCCGCGGGCGAGCGCGCCCGGTGGGCGGCCGCCGAGGTCGCGAAGGCCCTCGCGGATCAGAAGAGTCAGCAGGAAGCGCTCCAGGCGAAGATCGGCGAGATCAAGCAGGCCGCCGCCGACCAGCTCGCGACCTACAGCCGGCTGAACGACAGCTACCAGACCGCGCTCGCCGCGGAGCGCGCAGCCGAGCAGGCGGCGCAGGCGGCTCTCGACGGCGGCGGATCCTCAGGCGGGGGCAGCTATACCGGCCCGCCACCACCGCCTCCGAACACCAGCGTCGCGAACACCGCGATCTACTACGCCAAGTCGGTGATCGGGACACCGTACGTCTGGGGCTCGGCCGACCCGAGCGTCGGCTTCGACTGCTCGGGCCTCGTGATGTGGGCCTACGGCAAGGCCGGCGTCTCGCTGCCTCACTCCTCGGCCGCCCAGTACGGGGTGACCGCGCACGTCGCGCGGGAGGACCTGCAGCCGGGCGATCTGCTGTTCTTCTACACGCCGATCAGCCACGTGGCGATCTATCTCGGTGGCAACATGATGATCGATGCGAGCCACCCGGGTCCCGGCGGCGGGGTCGACGAGCGCACGATCTATTGGGACAACTTCGTCGCCGGCGGACGTCCCACGTAGGGCCGGCGTCGACCGCCCGGCTCCGCGGATGCGCGCAACTCCCGCACGCCGTCGGCTGAATGGCGCGTGCGCGGCATTCGTCCTCGCGGGGGTCGTCGCCGCCGCGTGCACGTCCGCCTCGAACCCGACTCCGAACGGCACCGTTGCAACGACATCGGCGAATTCCCCGGCCGGCGAGCCGGTCTCGCAACTGGAGCAGGCACAAGCGCACCTCAAGCACCTGATCTTCATCGTGCAGGAGAACCGATCGTTCGATCACTACTTCGGCACGTTCCCCGGCGCCGAAGGCATTCCCTTCAAGAACGGAAAGCCGAGCGTGTGCGTGCCCGACCCGGCACTCGGGAAGTGCGTGCCTCCGTATCACTCGACGAGCTTCCTCCAGCAGGGAGGGCCGCACGCGCAGCGGCATTCGATCGCCGACGTGAACGGCGGCAAGATGAACGGGTTCATCGAGACCGCGATGCGAGGCAGCAAGAAGAAGGTGATCTGCGCGACGCACCGTACGGAGCCGGTGTGCGAGAGCTACCTCGGGCCTCTGGGTCAGCCCGACGTCATGAGCTACCACACGGCCCACGAGATCCCGAACTACTGGAGCTACGCCGAGCACTTCGTGCTGCAGGACCACCTGTTCGCGCCCGCCGACTCCTGGACGCTGCCCGCGCACCTGTTCCTCGTCTCGGCGTGGGCGGCGCGCTGCACCGACCCCTACGACCCGATGAGCTGCTCGTCGAACCTCGAGCTGGGCGACGAGGCCGTGCTCATGCAGCACGGCCAGAAGAAGCCGATCTGGGCCTGGACCGACATCACGTACCTGCTGCACGAACAGGGCGTGTCGTGGGCGTACTACGTCGGCGACGACACCTGCGCGTTCGAGTGCGACAAGGCGAACGGGAAGAAGCGAACCGTGACGCAGCAGAACCCGTTGCCGTGGTTCACGACCGTGCGGGAGGACGACCAGCTCGGCAACATCATGACCCACGACCAGTACTACGAGGCCGCGGCGAGCGGCGACCTGCCCACCGTCTCCTGGATCATGCCGTACAGCGGAGTCGGCGAGCACCCGAACTCGGGGGAGCCGATCTGGAAGGGCGAGCGGCACGTCACGCAGGTCGTGAACGCGGCCATGCAGGGTCCCGACTGGGACGAGACGGCGATCTTCATCACGTGGGACGACTGGGGCGGCTTCTACGACCACGTCGTGCCGCCGGTGGTCGACGACAACGGCTACGGGATCCGCGTGCCCGGCCTGATGATCAGCCCGTGGGCGAAGGCCGGCATGATCGACTCGCAGACGCTCTCGTTCGACGCATACCTCAAGCTCATCGAGGACCTGTACCTGGGCGGGCAGCGGCTTGATCCGAAGACGATGAGCCGGCCCGACTCGCGTCCCACCGTTCGCGAGGACCTGGCGATCCTCGGGGACCTCCTGGAGGAGTTCGACTTCCAGCAGGAGCCGCTGCCGCCGATGATCCTCGACCCCGAGGCGGGGAAGCCATAGCCTCCGGGGCCTCCGCCGCGGACCTCGCGCTCGTCGAGCGCCTCCGGGCCGGCGACGAGGACGCCTTCATGGCGCTCGTGCGGGAGCACCAAGGCCCGATGCTCCGCATCGCACGCATGTTCGTCTCGACGCAGGCGGTCGCGGAGGACGTCGTGGGGGACGCATGGGTCGGGATCCTGAAGGGCCTCGACGGCTTCGAGGGGCGCTCGTCGCTCCGCACGTGGATGTACCGCATCGTCGTGAACATCGCGAAGACGCGCGGGCAGCGCGAAGGGCGCAGCGTGCCGTTCGCGTCCCTCGCCGGCGACGACGTCGACGCGCCTGCCGTGGACGGAGACCGGTTCCAGGGCGCCGAGAGCGAGCACGCCGGCCATTGGTCGACGATCCCCGCCGACTGGCGCGGCTTGCCGGAGGACCGCCTCCTCGGCCGCGAGACCCTCGAGGTCGTCGGTCGCACGATCGAGTCCCTCCCGCCGATGCAGGCCGAGGTCATCCGGCTGCGCGACGTGCTCGGGTGGTCGTCCGAAGAGGTTCGTAACGCCCTGGACCTGACCGAGACGAATCAACGCGTGCTGCTGCACCGCGCGCGGGCGCGCGTGCGGCGGGCGCTCGAGGACCACCTCGGGAAGGAACCCGCGGGATGAACCAAGCGAACGAGCTCACGTGCGCCGAGATGGTCGAGCTCATGACCGACTACCTCGAGGACACGATGACCCTCGAGCTTCGCGCGCGGTTCGAGGCGCATCTCGCGACCTGCGACGGCTGCACGAACTTCCTTGCACAGCTGCGCGAGACGATTCGCGCGACCGGCCGGCTCACCGAGGAGCAGATCCCCGTGCGCGACCGGGACGAGCTGTTGCGGGCGTTCCGCGACTGGCATCGCGACCGCTGATCACGTCGTCGGGTCGACCGACCCCGCGGTTCCGGTCGCGTCGACGTCCCAGTGGCTGCCGAACGCGTGCATGCCGTGCACGAAGACGCGGCCGAGCTCCTCGGGCACGTGCGGATCGATCGTGACCTTCCCGTCCCTCGCCGCGAGCCCGAGCATCGTCTTGATGAACACGAACGGCGCGCCGGTCGCCCACGCCTGCGGGCTGCACGCCGTGGGATAGGGGACCGGGAACCGCCCGAGGCTCCGCGAAAACCCGGCGAACGCCTCGGGGAGCCGGTGTTCGCTGAACGTCGCGGCCTCGAGCTGCGCGAGCGCGATCCGGTTCGCCTCGTCGCGGAAGCCGTACCGCTCGAGCCCCCACGCGACGATCGAGTTGTCGTGCGGCCAGATCGTGCCGGTGTGGTAGCCGATCGGGTTGTAGCCGCCTTCGTTCTGCGCGAGCGTGCGCACGCCCCAGCCGCTGAACATCGCGTCGGACAGCAGGTGGTCGCGCAGGATACGCGCGCGCTCTTCGGGCACGATCCCCGACCAGAGCAGGTGACCCATGTTCGACGTCATCGAGTCGATCCGGCGCTTGTCGCCGTCGAGGCCGACCACGTAGTACCCGCCGCGCTCGTCCGACCAGAAGTCCCGGTTGAATCGATCGAACAGCTCCTGGGCCTCCTTGCGGAGCTTCGACGCGAGCTCGGCGTCGTCGATCACGCGTCCGGCGATCTCGGCGATGCGCAGCTTTGCGTCGTACACGTAGCCCTGGATCTCCGCGGTGGCGATCGGCAGGTACGGGATCGATCCGTCGGAGAACTGCACGCCGTCCCACGAGTCCTTCCAACACTGGTTGCCGAGCCCCTGGGAGGAGCGCGTCTGGTACTCCACGTAACCGTCGCCGTCGCGGTCGCCGAACGCGTCGCACCACTCGAGCGCGGCGAGCACCTGGTCCCAGCGCGCCCGGACGAAATCCTCGTCGCCGCTGTAGTCGAGATACTCCCCCATCAGGACCAGCCACAGCGGCGTCGCGTCGCTCGTGCCGTAGTAGGGGCTGTGCGGCTTCTCCCCGGTGACGGTGAGCTCGCCGTTGCGGATCTCGTGCAGGATCCTCCCCGGCTCCTCGTCCTTGAAGTCGTTCATCTCCCGGCCCTGCCGGGCACCGAGCAGGTGCAGCGCCCCGCGCGCGAGGTCGGGCCCGACCCAGATCGTCTGCAGCGACGTGATGAGCGTGTCGCGGCCGAACAGCGTCATGAACCAGGGAAGGCCCGCGGCCGGCAACACGTACTGCTCCCCTTCGAGCTCGCCCGTGATGCGGAGCGCGGCGAGGTCGACGATCGATCGGTCGAACACCTTCTTGAGCGTGTCGGAGTCGGCGCGGAAGCGCGGCACCTCCTCGAGCCAGCTCGTGAGCGCGCCCTCCGTGTGCTCCTGCTGCTCGCCGAAGTCGTCGTGCATCGGCTCGAGCACGCGCTCGTTCACGCGCACCGTCACGCGGATCACCGTGATCAGGGTGTGCCGCGACGGCAGCTCGACGTCCCATACGAAGCCGTTCCCGTCGACGGCCGGCTTCGCGGTCACGCCCGCACCCGTGCCGGCGATGCCCTCGACGATGCGGCTGTGGGTCGCGCGGACGTTCGTCTCCGCGACGTAGCCCTCGCGCTCGTAGTGGAAGTGGAGGTTCGGCTCGCCGGGATCGTGCTCGACGTCGATGAACGGGCTCCGGTCTCGCACGGTGCTCTTCACCTCGAAGAGGTCGGCGAAGTCGGCGGCGGCATCCAGGCGGAGGACGAACCGCACCGCCGCGGGCGTCGAGTTGTACACGGCGATCTGCTCGTGCAGCCCGTCCCCCACGAAGCGCAGTCGCCGCACCGCGAGGCTGTTCGCGCGAACCCTGGGGAGGTCGGCGTTCGTGAGGTAGAACGCCGCGGAGTAGTAGTCGACGGCGCGGGACTTGAGCGGCGAGAGCGGTTCGCCGTCGATCGTGAGGCACCAACAGCTCACGAACCGCGTGTCGTCGTGCAGGAGCCCCCCGATCGATCCGGCGGGGACGTCGCCCAGCACGTCCGAGAACATGAACGTGCGGCCCTCGAGGATCGCGATCGCGTCGGTGCCGAGCTCGGGCGGAAGGGCCTTCTCGTCTCCCTCGGCCGCGGGGGGGCGCGGCTCCGGATACGGATCCAGCGGAGTGGGCCGGCGGACGGCCTCGGGCGCACCGCCCGCGACGGGTGGCATCCCGAGGTCCGTGAGGCGCTGTTCGGCCTGCCGGATCAGCGCCTCGTTGCCGATCTCGCGCGCGGCCTCGAGCGCCTGCACCAACAGCTCCTTCGCCTGTCGCTCGCGCACCTCGGCCTTGCCGGTGGTCGAGTACTTCAGCTTCTCGTCGGCCTTGATGATGAGCTCGAAGATCTCGTTGGGCTCCATGACTCCTCCGGCGGCTCAGGCCGCGAACTCGATGACCGTCTTCACGTCGCCGTCGCGGCGCTCGAGAGCGTCGGCCCAGCGATCGAGCGGCTCCCAGCGCGTGACGAGCGACTCCAGCCAGCTGCGGTCGACCGCCGCGAGCGCGCTCTGCGCCTGTTCGTAGTGGCGAAGCGCGGCGTTCACCGAGCCGAACACGACGAGGTTGCCGAGCACGATGCGCTCGTTGAGAGCGTCGGCATCGAGCGCCGGGGCGGTTCGTCCGGCCCGTGAGATCCCGGTGAGGCATGCGACGCCGCCGGGCGCGACGTGTTCGATCGCGTGCAATGCGAGGGGTCCGACGCCCGTGCACTCGAGCACGACGTCGAACGCGACATCGAGGTCGTCGAACGTGCCGGCGTGGTACGTCGCGCCCAGCTTGCCGGCGAGGTCGGGCTTCGGACCGGTCTCGACGAGGTCGAGCACGTGCACGTCGAGGCCCCGCTGGAGGCCGAGCATCGCGCCGAGCAGGCCGAGCGGGCCGGCACCGAGGACGAGCGCCTTCAGCGGCTCGAAGTACCCCCGCGCGGAACCGAGGCGGTCGACGTGCTCCCACGCCTTCGCGACCACGCTCGCCGGCTCCGTGAGCACGGCGAGCCGGCCGAGCGCGGGGTCCGCGCGCACCGCGAACTCGGGCTCGATCCGGAACCGCTCGGCGAGGAAGCCGTCGCGACCCTTGATGCCGCGCTCGGTGTAGCGGCCGTTGCGGCAGAGGTCCCACTGGCCTCGCGCGCAGTTCTCGCACGGGACGGGGTCGGGACGGCGCACCACGCCCACGAGGAGGTCGCCGGGAGCGAACCCCGAGTCCGGCGGCGCCTCCCGGACGCGCCCGAGGGACTCGTGGCCCAGGATCAGCCGGGCGCGTCCGGGAGGCGCCTCCCCGTACGAGCCCTTCACGATCTCCTCGTCGGTGCCGTCCACGCCGACCGCCACCGTGTCGCAGAGGATCGAGCCCTCCTCCGACGACGGCTCCGGCACCTCGCCGAGCTCGGCCGACCCGGCTTCGAGCGGGCGAACCGAGAGCGCCCGCACGGTCATTCCGTTCCCATCGTCTCGAGCTGTCGCTCGAGGTACGTGCGGATCGCGATCGCGGCCGCCGCGCCCTCGCCGACCGCGGACGCGAGCTGCTTCGTCGAGCCGGCTCGCACGTCGCCGGCCGCGAAGACGCCTGGCATCGTGCTCATGAACCGGTCGTCGGTCGCGATGAAGCCGCGGTCGTCGAGGTCGACCTGGCCCTTGAGGAAGTCCGTGTTCGGGTCGAGCCCGATGAACACGAAGCAGCCGGCCGGGTGGTGCTCCTCGGTCTCGCCCGTCTCGGAGTTCTCGAGGAAGATCGCCCCGAGCTTGCCGCTGCCGTCCTCCTTCGTGCGGAACTCCTTCACCTTGCGGTTCAGCAGGACCTCCATCTTCGGGTGGTTGAGGACCTTGTCCTGCAGCAGCTTGTTGCCCGCGAGGCGGTCCTTGTACTCGACGATCGAGACCCTGTCGACGAACTGCGACAAGAACAGGCCCTCCTCGAGGCCGCTGTTGCCGCCGCCGAGCACCATGAGCTGCGCGGCGCCCTTGTAGAACGGGCCGTCGCACGTCGCGCAGAAGTGGATCCCGGCGCCGATGAGCTCGTCCTCGCCGGGCGCGTTCGTGCGCCGGTACGACGAGCCCGTGGCCACGAGCACCGCGCGCGCGTGGTAGTGCTCGCCGTTCGCGGTGACGAGCTCGAGCTGGTCGCCGTCGGGCGAGATCGTGTCGACGGAGAGCGCCTGCAGCATCTCCACGCCGTAGCGGCGCGCCTGCTCCACGATGCGCTCGGCGAGCTCGGCGCCGCCCACGCCCTCGGGGAATCCCGGGTAGTTGTCGAGTCGTTCGGTGACACCCGCCTGCCCACCGAGCCCCTTCGAGTCGATGACGAGCGTCGAGAGGTTCTCGCGCGCCGCGTAGATCGAGGTGGTGAGCGCGGCGGGTCCGCCACCCACGAGGATCAGGTCGTACACGTGCATCATCGCGGTGCGGTCGAGCCCGATCTTGTTCGCGAGCTCCTCGTTCGACGGCTCGGAGAGGCTCGACCCGTCGGGGAACACGATCGTGGGGATGATGTTGTTGCCGTCGTTGCGCTCGTGGACGATGTCGAGGTAGCTCGGGTCCTGCTCGATGTCGTGCCATTCGAACGGGACCCGCTGGTCGCCGAGGAAGCGCTTCGCCCGCTTGCAGTCGCTGCACCAGCTGGCGCCGTAGACCTTGATCTTGTCGTCCATCCCGCGCTGCCTCCCCGGCCCTCGTCGAGTGCGAACCTACCCTCTGTCGAGGGTTCTCGCGCGGGCGTTACAGCAGGCCTCCCCGAGACCTCCTTCGGCGATTCACGAGCCCTTCACACGCACGAACGAGCATGGGACCCGAGGGAAGGGATCCCTCGATCGAAGGAGGGAACGACATGCGACGCGGGATCGGCATCGTGGCGATCGTCCTGGTGCTCCTTGCGGGCGTCGGGATCGGCGTGGGCGCGTACCACGCCGGCGTGACCGAGGGGATCCGCCGCGCGGCGGACGCCTCGCAGGTGGTGGAGGTCGTGGGGCCGGCGTACCGGGGCGGGTTCTTCCCGTTCGGGCTGTTCCTGTTCCCGCTGCTGCTCTTCGGCGGCCTCGCGCTCGCGCGAGCGGCGTTCTGGGGACGCGGCGGGTACCACCACGACCATCACGGCGGATGGAAGGGCGGGCCGCCCTGGGCCTCGCAGGAGGGCCGGACGCGGTTCGAGGAGCAGGCGGCCGAGTGGCATCGGAGCCAGCACGGCGACGCCCCGGCGTCACCGGGCGGGACCACGACCACGGCCTGACCGGCCGGCGCGACGTTCCCGGAGGCGGTGGCGCTTGCCACCGCCTCCTCGCCTGGTCAACCTAGTCGCGGAGGTGCCCATGTCGACGGTGCTCGTGGTGGAGGACGAGCTGAAGATCGCCCGCCTGGTGCGGGACTACCTCGAGCATGCCGGCTTCGAGGTGATCGTGACCGGCGACGGCGAGGCCGCGCTCGCGAGCGCGCGCGGCGCCCGGCCCGACCTCGTCGTCCTGGACCTCGGGCTTCCCGGCCGCGACGGGCTCGACGTCGCGCGCGAGCTCCGCCGCACGACGAACGTCCCGATCGTCATGCTCACCGCGCGGGGCGAAGAGACCGATCGCGTCGTGGGCCTCGAGATCGGCGCCGACGACTACGTCGTGAAGCCGTTCAGCCCCAAGGAGCTCGTCGCGCGCGTGCGGGCGGTGCTCCGCCGGTCGTCGGCCACGGCGGCGGGCGGCGACGTGCTCCGGGCGGCCGGCGTCGAGGTCGACGTGCCGCGCATGCGCGTGACGATCGAGGGACGGCCGGTCGACCTCACGTCCACCGAGTTCCAGCTGCTCGCGACCCTCGTGCGCGAACCCGGCCGGGTCTTCACGCGCGGACAGCTGCTCGACGCGGTGCATGGCACGGCGATCGAGTCGTACGAGCGCGCGATCGACGCGCACGTGAAGAACCTCCGCCGCAAGATCGAGCCGACGCCCGGCACCCCGCGGTACGTGCTCACCGTTCACGGGGTCGGCTACCGGTTCGCCGATGCCTGACCCGCGATGGGAGTCGCGCCGCCCGCCGTGGTGGCCGGAAGACGAGCCGGGGCCGGAAGGTCCGTGGCGTGGAGCCGCGATGCGACGTCATTTCCTTCGCCGCATCGCGATCGGGCTCATCGGTTTCTTCGTGGTCGTGTTCGCGATCGGCGCGCTCGCCATCACGCTCTCCGAGCGCGCGTTCGGCGGCAACCACCCGCACCCGTTCGCGCGCGTCTTCGGACTCGGGCTCGTGCTCGCGATCGCGTTCCTGCTCGCGCGAAGGTCGATCCGGCGCACGGCGGGTCCGATCGGCGACGTGATGGATGCCGCGCGCCGCGTGGCCGGTGGCGACTACGCCGCGCGCGTCGACGTGCGCGGCCCCGGTGACGTGCGCCGGCTCGCGTCGGCGTTCAACGAGATGGCCGAGCGTCTGCAGACGAACGAGGAGCGGCGCCGCCGGCTGATGGCCGACGTCGCACACGAGCTTCGCACGCCGATGACCGTGATCCGCGGCCACGCCGAGGGTGCGCTCGACGGCGTGTACGAGCCCGACCGCGCGCACCTCGAGCGCATCGTGGAGGAGACCGACCTCATGGCGCGGCTGCTCGACGACCTGCAGACGCTCTCGATGGCCGAGGCCGGGATGCTGCAGCTCCATCGGGAGCCCGCGGACGTCGGGACGCTCGTCGACGATGCGCTGTCGACCATGCAGGTGCGCGCCGACGTGTCCGGCGTTCGCCTCGTGCGCGACGTGGCCGGCGACCTCCCGCAGCCCGACGTCGACCGCGTGCGACTCGGTCAGGTGCTCTCGAACCTCCTCGCGAACGCGATCCGCTACACGCCGTCCGGAGGCACGATTACGGTCCGCGCCGCGCGCTCCGACGGCGGGATCGCGATCGAGGTCGTGGACACTGGGTCGGGCATCACCGCGGACGCGCTCCCCCACGTGTTCGACCGCTTCGCGAAGTCGAGCGACTCGGGCGGCTCGGGCCTCGGCCTCGCGATCGCGAAGCAGCTCGTCGAGGCCCACGGCGGCACGATCTCGGCCACGAGCGATCCCGGCCGCGGCACGACCATGCGGATCACGCTCTCCGCCGGCCGCGCCTGACGGGTCCGAACGCTGCGGTCGTGGGAAGCTTCCTGTGACCCGGGCTCGCCCGGGAGAAGGAGCCTCGCGATGCAGATCGGCATGGTCGGCCTCGGCCGGATGGGCGCGAACCTCACACGCCGGCTGATGCGCGGCGGGCACCAGGTGGTGGTCTACGACCTGAACCCCGAGACCGTCGCGTTGCTCGAGCACGAGGGCGCCACGGCGTCCTCCTCGTTCGAGGACCTCGTCGCGAAGCTCGCCCGGCCGCGCGCGGCCTGGATCATGGTGCCCGCCGGCGTGGCCGGCGAGACCGCCGACCGGCTCGCCGAGCTCATGGACGCGGACGACGTGATCGTCGACGGCGGCAACACCTACTACCGCGACGACCTCGAGCGCGCCGAGCGCTACGGCCTGCGCGGGATCCACTACGTCGATGTGGGCACGAGCGGCGGCGTGTTCGGTCTCGACCGCGGCTTCTGCCTGATGATCGGCGGCGAGCGCGACCCCGTCGATCGGCTCGATCCGATCTTCGCGACGCTCGCGCCCGGCGTGGACGCGGCCCCGCGCACGTCGGCGCGCGCGGGCGCGGCGCTCGCCGGCACCTCCGAGCAGGGCTACCTGCACTGCGGCCCGCCCGGCGCCGGGCATTTCGTGAAGATGGTGCACAACGGCATCGAGTACGGGCTCATGGCCGCCTACGCGGAGGGCCTCAACGTGCTCGCGCACGCGAACATCGGCGCGACGGAGACCGCGGCCGACGCGGAGACCGCCCCAATGCGCGAACCCGAGTTCTACCGCTACGACCTCGACATCGCGTCGATCGCGGAGGTCTGGCGGCGTGGGAGCGTCGTGAGCTCGTGGCTGCTCGACCTCGCGGCGGAGACGCTTGCCGACGACCCGAAGCTCGAGGGCTACGAGGGCCGCGTGTCCGATTCCGGCGAGGGCCGTTGGACCGTGCACGCCGCGATCGACGAGGGTGTGCCGGTGCATGTGCTTTCCGCGGCGCTGTTCGATCGGTTCGAATCGCGCGAGGAAGCGGATTTCGCGAACAAGCTCCTGTCGGCGCTCCGCCAGCAGTTCGGCGGGCACCAGGAGACGCGGTGACGATCGACCGAACCCCGGAGTGGAAGGCGCTCGCGGCCCACTGTGCCGAGATCGCGAACGTGCACCTGCGCGACCTGTTCGAGCAGGACCCGGGCCGCGCGGAGCGGTTCACGGTCGGCGCCGCCGACCTCGTGCTCGACTATTCGAAGCAACGCGTGACCGGCGAGACGATGCGCCTGCTCGTCGACCTCGCCCACGCCGCCGGGCTGCCCGACCGCATCGAGGCGATGTTTCGCGGCGAGCACCTCAACCCCACCGAGGACCGCGCCGTGCTGCACGTGGCCCTCCGCGCCCCGGCGGACGCCACGATCGTCGCCGACGGCATGAACGTCGTGCCCGAGGTCCAGGCGGTGCTCGCGAAGATGGCGGCGTTCGCCGACCGCGTGCGCGGCGGCGAGCACACCGGCTTCACCGGCGAGCGCATCCGCAACGTCGTGAACATCGGCATCGGCGGCTCGGACCTCGGGCCCGCGATGGCGTACGAGGCGCTGCGGGACTTCTCCGACCGCTCGCTCACGGTTCGCTTCGTCTCGAACGTCGACGGGAGCGACCTCGCGGAGGCCACGCGCGACCTTCGGCCGGCCGAGACGCTCTTCATCGTCTCCTCGAAGACGTTCACGACGATCGAGACCCTCACGAACGCGCGCTCGGCGAAGGAATGGCTGCTCGCCGAACTGCGGGAGCCCGACGCGGTCGCTCACCACTTCGCGGCCGTCTCGACGAACGCCGAGCAGGTGAAGGCGTTCGGCATCGACGTCGCGAACATGTTCGAGCTCTGGGACTGGGTGGGCGGCCGGTATTCCGTCGACAGCGCGATCGGACTGTCGCTGATGATCGCGATCGGACCCGACCACTTCCTCGAGTTCCTCGCCGGGTTCCGTGCGATCGACGATCATTTCCGAACGGCGCCGCTCGGCCGCAACCTCCCGGTCCTCATGGGGCTGCTCGGCGTCTGGTACGGCGACTTCTTCGGCGCAGAGACTCAGGCGGTGCTCCCGTACGCGCACCACTTGAGCCTGTTCCCGGCCTATCTGCAGCAGCTCGTGATGGAGTCGAACGGCAAGTCGGTCGACCTCGACGGCGACCCGGTCGGCTACCAGACCGGGGCGGTCGTGTGGGGCACGCCCGGCACGAACGGCCAGCACGCGTACTTTCAGCTGCTCCACCAGGGCACGAAGCTGATCCCCGCCGACTTCCTCGGCTTCCTCGAGCCGAGCGACGACGTCGAGGGTCATCACGACCTGCTGATGGCGAACCTGTTCGCGCAGACGGAGGCCCTGGCGTTCGGCAAGACCCGCGAGGAGGTCGAGGCCGAGGGCGTGTCCGCCGAGCAGGTGCCCCATCGCACGTTCGAGGGCAACCGCCCCACGAGCACGATCCTCGCGCCGGCGCTCACGCCGCGAACCCTCGGCGAGCTCATCGCGCTCTACGAGCACGCCGTGTTCACGCAGGGCACGATCTGGCACATCGACTCGTTCGACCAGTGGGGGGTGGAGCTCGGCAAGGTGCTCGCGACGCGCATCGTGGACGAGCTGCGGGATGCCGAACGCCCGCTCGCGCACGACGCGTCGACGAACGCCCTCATCGAGCGCTACCGGACGAGAAGGAGGACCTGACGTGTCGCTCGAGGCCCCGCGCCCGCAGGCGATCGCCGTGTTCGGCGCCACCGGCGACCTCGCGAAGAAGAAGATCCTGCCCGCGCTGTACAACCTCGCGCGCGAGGGCCTGCTGCCGGAACGTCACGTGATCATCGGCTTCGGCCGCACCGAGTGGGACGACGAGTCGTTCCGCACGCACGCGCGCGAGGCGGTCGAGGAGAACTCGCGCACCCCGCTCGAAGACGAGACGTGGAAGACGTTCGCCGCGTCCCTCTCCTACCTGCGCGGGTCGTTCGAGGACCACGACGCCATGGCCGAGCTCGCGAAGATGCTGAAGCTCGCCGACGACCGGCACGGCTGCGACGGCGGCCGCCTCTACTACCTCGCGGTGCCGCCGTCGTCGTTCGCGACGATCGTGCAGGGCCTCGGTGAGGTCGGCGGGAACACGCCGAACGCCCGCATCGTGATCGAGAAACCGTTCGGCGACTCGCTCGAGAGCGCGCGCGAGCTGTCGGCGGCAGTGCACGAGGTCTTCGACGAGTCGCAGGTCTTCCGGATCGACCACTACCTCGGCAAGGAGACCGTGCAGAACCTCGTGATCTTCCGCTTCGCGAACTCGCTGTTCGAACGGGTGTGGAACCGCGACGCGGTCGACCACATCCAGATCACGGTCGCTGAGTCGATCGGCGTCGAGGGACGGGCGGGCTACTACGAACACGCGGGGGCGGTACGCGACCTCCTGCAGAACCACCTGCTGCAGATGCTCGCGTTCCTCACGATGGAACCGCCGCGCGCGCTCGAGGCCGAGGCGTTCCGCGACGAGATCGCGAAGCTCCTGAAGGCCGTGCGACCGTTCGAACCCGCGGATGTCGTGCGCGGCCAGTACGAGGGCTACCGGTCCGAGGAAGGCGTCGACCCGCACTCGGAGACCGAGACGTTCGTGGCCGCGAAGACGATGATCGAGAACTGGCGCTGGGACGGCATCCCGGTGTTCCTGCGGCACGGGAAGAAGCTCCCGATCCGGGCGACCGAGATCGCCGTGTTCTTCCGCGAGCCGCCGCGCTTCCTGCTCGACGATCTCGGCGTGGGGAAGCTCACCGAGGACCACCTCACCGTGCGCGTGCAGCCGAACGAGGGCATCTCGCTCGCGTTCCAGGCGAAAGTGCCGGGGCCCGGCTACGAGCTCGAGACCGTGCGCATGGACTTCGACTACGGGCGCTCGTTCATGCAGCAGCCGGCGGAGGCCTACGAGCGCCTGCTCCACGACGCGATGGACGGCGACCACACGCTGTTCACGCGGCAGGACGCGGTGGAGCGATCGTGGGAGCTCGTCGACCCGCTCCTCAAGGACCACGGCACGGTCCGCATGTACGCGCCGGGGACCTGGGGCCCGCCCGAGTCGGCGAAGCTCATCGCCCCACGCGAGTGGCACCTGGGCCGCGGCGGGAAGGAGCGCTCGGCGATGGAGCCGCGGCCGGGCTAGGCCTGCACGCGTGAACGCGATCCTCGGGGGGCTGGGCGCCGCCTGTTGCTGGGCCGTCGCCACGCTCTGCACGTCGAGGGCCGCGCGCATGATCGGCGTCCCCTCGGTGCTCGCATGGGTCATGCTCGTCGGCTTCCTCGGGCTCGCGCCGCTCGCGCTCGCCGGCGGCGTGCCCGACGCCGAAGCGAGCACCTGGATATGGCTCGTGGCCGTCGGCGTCGCGAACATCGTCGGGCTTCCCCTCGTGTACGCAGGCCTCCGCCGCGGCAAGGTCGGCATCGTGGCGGCGATCGCGTCCACGGAGGGGGCGGTGGCGGCCGCGATCGCGATCGTCGCCGGGGAGAGCATCGGGCCCGCGGTCGGCCTCAGCCTCGCGGTGATCGCCGGCGGCGTGTTCCTCGCCGCGCTCGCACCCGATCTCGGACCGTTGAACGAGGACGCGAGGCGCGCGGCCGTCCTCTCGGCGGGCGCCGCCCTCATGTTCGGCTTCGGGTTGTACGCCACCGGGCACGTCAGCGGCGATGTGCCCGCGGTGTGGGTCGCTCTCCCGCCGCGGCTGCTGGGCGTTGCCGTCGTGGCGCTGCCGCTCGGCGCGACCGGGCGCCTCCGACTCACGAGGCCGGCGATCCCGCTCGTGTTCACGTCGGGCGTGTGCGAGGTGATCGGCTTCCTCTCGTTCACCGTCGGCGCTCGCCACGGGATCGCGGTGACGGCGGTGCTGGCCGCCCAGTTCGCGGCGCTCGCCGCCCTCGGCGCCTTCCTGGTCTTCCGGGAAAGACTCGGCAGCCTCCAGCTCGCGGGCGTGGCCACGATCGTCGTGGGCGTCGCCGCCCTCACGGCCCTGCGAGCCTAAGCGCGCGGGGACGCGTCCTCGACCAGGAGGTCGGCGAACGACGACGACGTCTTGCCGAACTCCCACCAGCCCTTCAGCCACGGCTTCACGTACGCGACGTTGCGCCCGTACACGAGCGGGATGCACGCGACCTGGTCGGCGACCGCCATCCGGTCGGCCTCGTGGAAGAGCGCGAGGCGCTCACGCTCGCGTCGCTCGCGGCGCGCGCGGTCGATGAGCTCGTCGAACGCCGGGCTCGAGAAGCCGCCCTCGTTCGTGCGGCTGTCGGACTGGAACAGCAGCCGGAGGAAGTACTCGGGGTCGGCGTAGCCCGGGAACCACCCGGTGATGCGCAGCGGCGCCGCGTCCGGACGGCCGCCGGCCTGGATCGCCTCCTCGGCGCGCCACGACCATGTCCGCACCCGCACGCTCGAGCCGAACACGTCGCGCCAGCCGGCGGCCACCACCTGGAGGATCTCCTCCCACACCTCCATCGCCGCGAGCTCGAGCTCGCCCGAGAAGCCCGACCGCGCGAGGTGCTCGCGCGCGAGATCGGGGTCGAACCGCGGCGCGATGTCGGGCGTGTGGCCCTGCAGCGCCGGCGGCACGACGCCGCCCGTCGCCACCACCAGGTTCGCCGGGCACGCGGCCGCGAGCGCCTCGCGGTCGACGCCGTGCGCGAGCGCGAGCCGCAGCTCGACGTTCGACATCGCCGGGTGCGCGTGGTCGAACCGCAGGTACGCCGACCACGCGGCGGGCCCGAGCGACACGTCCTCCGGAACGTCGCCCGGCATGAGGTCGGCGAGCTTCGGCGTGTAGCGAACGAGCACGAGGTCCAGCTCGTCGCGGCGGAACGGGCCCAGGGCGTCGGTGATCGAGGACCGATGGAAGCGCACCTGCCCGACGTTCCCGGGTCGAGGGTGCTCGTACTCGTCCCGACGATCGAGCGTCATCGCCTCGTCGGTGCGCGACGCGATGCGGAATGGGCCACTCACCACCTGCGAGCCGGTCGCGATCCAGGCGTCGCCCGCCGCTTCGATCGCGTGGCGCGGGACCGGCCCACCGTCGGGCCGGTTCATCACGCTCATGAAGTACGGGGCCGGCGCGACCAGGCGGAACTCCACCGTGCGGTCGTCGAGCGCGCGCACGCCGATGCGATCGGCGTCGTCGTTGCGCCGCAGGTAGTAGTCCTGCCCGTTCTCGAGCACGAAGTAGATCGCGACGCTCGAGCCCGGCGCGTCGGGATTCAGCACTCGCTTGATGCCGAACTCGACGTCGTGCGCGGTGAGCGGCGTCCCGTCGGACCATGTGAGCCCCTCGCGCAGGTGGAAGACGTAGCGCAGCCCGTCGTCCGAGATCTCCCAAGACTTCGCAAGGCTCGGCACGATCGTTCGCTCCGGCCACTGCTCGACGAGCCGGTCGAACAGCTGCATGCAGAGCTGGATGTTCGGCCACGCGATCGCCGACCGCGGGTCGGGGTCGTTCGGCAGGAAGCTCGTGGCGACCTCCATCGTCGCCTGCGGCGTGCCGGCGAACCCGGCCGGCCGCTGCCAGAATCCGAACGCGCGCTGGTAGGTCTCGTTCGCCTCCGCGAACCGCAGCGAAACGTGCAGCGCGAGCGCGAGCTTGAACAGCACCAGCGCGACCTCCTCGTGCTCGCCTCGCCGCTCGAGGATCGTGAGCAGCTCACGGTAGTGCGCGATGGCCTCGTCGAGCGCGTACTCCTGGCGCGCGAGGTCGCCCGCGCGCGTGAGGTACCGCACCGCCTTGTCCTCGTCGGCGGCGCCCAGCCAGTGGTGGGCGAGCAGCCCCGCGACCTCGTCCTCGCGGTGGGCGTACTGCTCCTCGAGCCACTCTGCGGCCTTGCGGTGCAAGCGGTTCCGCTCATCCGTCACGAGCGTGCGGTATGCGGCCTCCTGGATCAGCGCGTGGTTGAACCGGTACTCCGGCTCGGGCCAGCGCCGACCCTCACGCAAGAGGTCTACGCGCTGCAGGTCGGACAGCGCCTGCCGCACCTCACCGTTGCCGCCCACCACCGCCTCGAGCAGCGGCAAGCCGAACTGCCGGCCGAGCACCGAGCCGGCCATGAGCGCGTCGTGCGCGGCGGGCCGCAGCCGGTCGATGCGAGCGAGGATGACCTTCTCGACCGTGGGCGGGATCTCGACGTCGACCTCGTGGTCGAACCGCCAGCCGCCGTCGGCGCGCACGAGCGCCCCCGCGTCCACGAGCGACCGCACGAGCTCCTCGAGGAAGAACGGGTTGCCCTCGGCCGGACCGAGGATCCGCTCCTCCATCTCCGGCGGCATCGTCCCCGCGCCGACCAGCGCGTGCAGCAGCTCCCGCCCCGCGTCACCCGAGAGCGCCTCGAGCGCGAGTTCGCGCGTGCGATGCGGGAGGTCCCGCGCGGCGAGCTCCTTCACGCGCCAGGACGGATGGTCGCGCTCGGGCCGGGTCGTGAGCACCAGCAGCAGCGCCGAGACCTCGGTGTCGGAAAGCAGCCGTTCGAGCAGCTGCAGCGACGTGGCGTCGGCCCAGTGCAGGTCCTCGAGCGCCACCGCGACCGGGCCGTCCTCCGCGAGGCGCGCGAGCAGCGTTCGGACGACCTCGAACGTCCGGTACTGCATGGCTTCCGGTGCGAGCTCGGCGACCCTCGCCGCCGCGTCGAGCACGAGGCGCGCCTGGGCGACGACCGCCTCGCCCGCGGCGGTCGGGTGGACGCTCTTCGGCGAGCGCTCGAACAGCGTCACCCCGAGCGTCCGCTCGAGCTTCGCGACCTGCGCCGACAGCGTCGGCTGCGTGACCGAGCACTCGCGCGCCGCGCGTCCGAAATGCCGGTGGTCGGCGACGGCGACGGCGTAGCGCAGCTCGGTCAGGGTGATCGCGGTCGGGTCGATAGCCATGGTCGATCGCCACGATAC
>DATBIS010000090.1:0-6437 GCA_036556805.1 Actinomycetota bacterium
CGCCGCAGGCGACGAGGCCCGGCTGCTGGTGCTCGCGCCCGGCGAAGAGGAGTGGCGGTTCCTCGACGCCGCCCGCGACGCGGGCGTCGACGCGGTGGCACATCCGATCGGCGCGCACGCGGACCCGAGGCCGGTCGCAACGATCGCCGAGGAGCTTCGCCGGTGGCGGCCGGACGTCGTGCACACGCACCTCTTCCACGCCGACCTGTGGGGCCAGCTCGCCGCGACGCCGCTCCGGGTGCCGGGCGTGCGTTCGCTGCACAACGCGCACGCGTCGTACGCGGCGGAGCCGGCGCGATCGGCGGGTCGCCTCGTGGGACGACTCGCGCGCCGCACGATCGCGATCTCCGAGCACGTCGCGGCCTTCGCGCGCGAGCGCCGGCTCGCCCCGGCCGACCGCGTGCGCGTGATCCCGTACGGCATCGACCTCGCCCGTTGGGAGCCGGACGACGAGGCTCGCGCCGGCGAGCGCGCTCGCCTGGGGATCGCGCCGTCCGAGGTTGTCGTGGGCATGGCGTCGCGGCTGATCGACGGCAAGGGCCACCCGCTCGCGATCGAGGCGCTCGCGGGTCTGGATCGGCGGGACATCCGGCTGCTGATCGCCGGCGACGGCCCGCTGCGAGCGGACCTCGAGGTCGAGGCGAAGCGCGCGCCGGACGCATCGGTTCGCTTCCTGGGCCACGTGGAGGACGTGCGCGTGTTCCTCGCCGCGTGCGACGTCCTGCTGTTCCCGACGCTCCCGTCGCTCTCGGAGGGGTTCGGGCTCGCCGCGCTGGAGGCGATGGCCGCCGCGAAGCCCGTCGTCGCAACGCGGGTCGGGGCGCTGCCCGAGGTCGTCGTCGATCACGTGACGGGTCTCGTGGTGGAGCCGGCGGCGGGGGCGATCGCCTCGGCGCTCGAGTCGCTCGCGGCCGACCCCGGCCTTCGCGCCGCGATGGGTCGGGCCGGACGCGACCGCGCGGAGCAGGAGTTCGGGCTCGAACGCATGGTGTCGCACACACGACGGGTGTACGCGGAGGCGCGCGGCCGGTGACCGAACGGTTGCGGACGTTCGCGTTGCACGCCGAGCGCCTGCACCTCGACTCCGTGTGGCGGCGGACCTCCGCGGTGCTCGATCGCCTCGAGCGTCGCGGCGGGCGAGCGACGATGTTCGTCCATCCCTTCGAGGCCATCGAATCCGGGGTCTCGCTCGGCCCGCGCGTCGCGCAGCTCCTCGACCGGGGCCACGAGGTCGCGCAGCACACACACTTCTACGAGGCCCGTTCCGGCGATGCGCGGGGCAAGCTGCGGACGGATCTCGATCCCGCGAACATCCGCCGCAACCTCGACCGGGATCTCGCGTACCTGCGCTCGCTCGGCGCGGACCCGAGGGGGTTTACGTCGGGGGGATGGGTGATCGAGCCGGAGGTCGAGGCGTGGCTCGCCGACCACGGGTTCGCGTACGACTGCAGCTTTCGAAGCTTCGATTTGCGCTATCCGAGCGCTGCCGCGGCACCCGGCGGCGGCTACGGCCGGCCCGAGCTCGCCGGGCCGCTCCTGCGACTGCCGACGACCGCCTCCCTGCGCGGCGCGGTCTGGTCGCTCGCCGGGCGCCGGACACCGTCGCTCGACGTTGGAGACCTGACGTACTCGCTTGCCTACTCGCACGACTACGACCTGCTCGTGCCGGTGCGTGCCCTCGCCTCCGCCCTGGTCGTGGAGGGCTGGAGTCGAGGGCCGGGCCGTTGGATCACGGCGGCCGAGCTCGCCGAGAGGATCCGGGAGCACGATCGTGGATGACGACGTCGCGCGTCGGTACAACCGGGTCGCCGGAACCTACTCGACGCGATACGCGGACCCGAAGGCCGTCGCGGCGTACTTCGTGGGGCTCGTCGCGACCTGGGGGGCGGCGGTCCCGCCTGGATCGACCGTCCTGGAGGTCGGTTGCGCCGACGGGTTCATCACCGAGGCGCTCTCCCTCGCCGGATACCGCGTCACCGCGGTCGACGTGGCGCCCGAGATGGTGCGCGTGGCCCGGGAGCGACTCGCCGCGCGCGGGCTGGAGGCCGACGTCCGCGTGGGCGACGTCGGGTCCTTCGACGCCGACGGCTCGTGGGACGTGCTGCTCGGGACGATGCGCACCTTCTACGCGTACGTCGACGACCCGAGTTCGGCGCTCGCTCGGCTGGCCCCGTCGATCACGGTGAAGGCGATCGTCGATCTGAACCCACGCACGCACGCGATCGACGACGCCCGCAAGGACCTGCTCGCGGCCGGGTTCGACGCCACGCGCTGGCGCCCTGCCTCGATCCCGACGCGGTATCGCGTGGGCCGCGCCGGGCGCGCGGCGCTGGAGCTTGCGCTCCGGATCCCCCCCGTCCGGGACGCCGTGCTGCGACGGAAGCTGAACGTCGTGGTCCTCGGCGAACGCCGATGAGCGCGACGAGGGTCACGCGCATCATCACGCGGCTGAACGTGGGCGGGCCCGCGCGGCAGGCCGTGTCGCTCACGAGGCGCCTCGGCGATCGCGGCTACGACTGCGCGCTGCTCACCGGCCGGGAGGGCCCTCGCGAGGGGAGGATCGAGCCGGGCCACGCGACCACCGTCGTCCCGTCGCTTCGCCGGGATGTCCACCCGCTCGCCGACCTGCGCGCCGGGCGGGAGCTCGCGCGGCTGGTCCGAGCTCACCGTCCGGACGTCGTGCACACGCACCTCGCGAAGGCCGGCGCGCTTGGGCGTCTCGCCGCGCACCGAGCCGGGACGCAGGTCGTCGTGCACACGTACCACGGACACGTGCTCGAGGGCTACTTCTCGCGCCCCGTCTCGCGGGCCTTCCTCGAGGTCGAGCGCCGCCTCGCCGCGTGGAGCACCGCGCTCGTGGCCGTGTCGGACGCGGTGCGCGCCGAGCTGCTCGCGCTCGGGATCGGCCGGCCGCACCAGTGGCGCGTGATCCCCGTCGGCCTCGAGCTGGATCCGCTGCTCGGCCCGCTCCCTCGCGCCGCGGCGGCACGGGAGACGCTCGGCCTTCCGGTGGTGGGCCCCGTCGTCGGGATCGTGGGACGCCTGGTGCCGGTGAAGGACCACGAGACGTTCCTCGCGGCCGCCGCGCGGATCGTACGAGAGCGCCCGAGCGCGCACGTCGCGATCGTCGGCGACGGGGAGCTCCGCGAGCGGCTGGGCCCCCGCGCCGCCGCCCTCCTCGGTCGTCACGTGACGTTCACGGGGTGGGTGGAGGACCTGCCGGCGCTGTACGCGGCCCTCGACGTGGTGGTGCTCACCAGCCGCAACGAGGGAACGCCGGTGGCGCTCATCGAGGCCGGGGCGGCCGGCAAACCGGTTGTGGCGACCCGCGTCGGCGGCGTGGCCGAGGTGGTGGAGGACGGCCGCACGGGCGCGCTGGTGGGGGCCGGCGACGCCGAAGGCGTCGCCGGCGAGGTGCTCCGGCTCCTCGACGACCCCGGGTTGGCGCGCGCGCGCGGCGAGGCCGCGCGCGCGCACGTGCGCACCCGGTTCTCGGCCGCTCGCTTGGAGGAGGACGTGGATTTCCTCTATAGGGAACTCCTGGAGCGTTCGATACGCTCAGGGACCACTCGATCGAGGAGGTTCCCCTGATGAAAGCCCTCGTCACCGGCGCGGCCGGGTTCATCGGATCGCGCATCGCCGCGCGCTTGGCGGCGGACGGGCACGAGGTCATCGGGTTCGACGACCTCTCGGAGGGGAAGCGCGACAACCTCGAGGACGCGCCGGGCGTCGTGCTGCTCGAGGCCGACCTGCGCGACGCCGACGCGGTCGCTCGGGCCGCCGAGGGCTGTGAGGTCATCTTCCACGAGGGCGCGAAGCGCTCCGTCCCGCGCTCGCTCCTGGAGCCCGAGCTCACGACCGAGGTGAACGTCGGCGGGACCCTGAACGTCCTCCTTGCGGCGCGGTCCGCGGGCGCCCGGGTCGTGTGGGCGTCCTCGTCCTCGGTCTACGGCGACCAGGATGCGTCGACCCAGCACGAGGGACTCGTGCCGGCGCCCAAGTCGCCCTACGCCGCCAGCAAGCTCGCCGGCGAGGCGTACGCGACGGCGTGGTGGAAGTCCCTCAAGGTGCCGACGATCTCGCTGCGCTACTTCAACGTGTACGGCCCGCGGCAGGACCCGACGAGCGAGTACGCGGCGGTCGTCCCGCGGTTCATCGTCGCGTGCCTCACCGGTCGCCGGCCCACGGTCTACGGCGACGGCGAGCAGTCGCGCGACTTCACCTTCATCGACGACGTGGTCGAGGCGAACCTCCGCGCCGCGGGCGCTCCTGAGGCCGCGTTCGGCAGGGCCTTCAACATCGGGGGCGGCGAGACGCCGACCTCGGTGAACGGTCTCCTCGAGATGGTGGCCGAGCTCACCGGCGCCGAGCCGGATCCGATCCTCGAACCCGCGCGCGAGGGCGACATGCGGCGCACGTCCGCCGACATGACCCTCGCCGAGCAGCTGCTGGGGCACCGGCCCGCCGTGGACATGCGCGAGGGCCTCGCGCGCACGGTGGAGTGGTTCCGCGAGCACGTGGACGTGCCCGCGTGAAGGTCGCGATCATCGGCACCGGGCACGTCGGCCTCGTGACGGGCGTGGCGCTCGCGAGCCTCGGCCACGACGTCGTGGGGATGGACGCGAACGCCGGGCGGGTCGCGCTCCTGCGTGAGGGCACGCCGCCGTTCGAGGAGCCTCGCCTTCGTGAGCTCCTGCAGGAGGGGATGCGCGCGGGGCGGCTCTCCTTCACCGACTCGATCCAAGAAGCGGTCGCCGGGAGCGAGGTCGTGATGATCTGCGTCGGGCGCCCCCCGATCGGGCTCGGCGACCGGAGCCTCGTAGCGGTCGAGAGCGCGGTGCGCGACATCGCCCGGCATGCACCGCGCGGGGTCGTGGTCGTCGTGAAGTCCACGGTACCGCCGGGCACGACGGCGAGGATCGAGCAGGTGATCCGCCTCGAGCGGCCCGATCTCGAGTTCTCGATCGTGTCGAGCCCCGAGTTCCTGCGCGAGGGCCACGCGATCGAGGACACGCTCGAGCCCGACCGGATCGTCGCGGGGTCGGACTCCGTGCGCGGAGTCGACGCCATTCGCCGCCTGTACGCGCCGCTGCTCGACGCCGGCCGCCGCCTCATCGAGACCGACCCTCGTTCGGCGGAGCTGTCGAAGCTCGCGTCGAACGCCTTCCTCGCGCTCAAGATCTCCTACGCGAACGCGCTCGCGCGCGTCGCGGAACGATCGGGGGCGGACGTCACGGAGGTCACGCAGATCATGGGGGCGGACGCTCGGATCGGCCACGCCTTCCTCGGCGCCGGCCTGGGCTTCGGCGGCTACTGCCTGCCCAAGGACATCGTGACGCTCGAGCGCGTCGCCGACCGCCTCGGCTACGACTTCGGCCTGTTGCGCGAGGCCACGAAGATCAACGACGAGGCGCTCGAGTCGGTGGCGCGCAAGGTCGAGGAGGCCGTGTGGAACCTCGAGGGCAAGCGCGTGGCGGTGTTCGGCCTCGCGTTCAAGGCGGGGACCGACGACGTACGCGGGGCACCCGCCCTGGGTCTGGTCCGGCGGCTCCTCGCCGAGGGCGCGGAGGTGGTGGCCTGGGACCCCATGGCGGGCGAGCTCGCGCGGGAGGAGGTTCCCGAGCTGCAGCTTGCGAGCGACCCGATGCAGGCGGCCTCCGGAGCCCACTGTGTGGTGATCTGCACCGAATGGCCGGAGATCCGCGGGCTCGACCTCGACGAGCTCCGGGGGCAGATGGCCTACCCGGTCGTCGTCGACGGCCGCAACGTCCTCGACCCCGGCAAGGCGACCGCGGCGGGGATCGCCTACCACTCGGTCGGGCGACCGCCGATCGCCTGATTGGACCGCCTCGCAACGCCGGTCGACTGGCGAAACCTGGGTTGACCTGCGGCGCGAGAGGGCGTACCCTTCCGCCGTCCCTCCAAAGGGGCCGCGCGGGCATGGGTTGACTATGCCTGCATTCGTGCGTACACTACCCGTTTGGCCGTGCCGTCTTCCGTGCTTCGCTGCGCGCAGCTTCATTTCCCTGGGGGGGATCCTTCTTGCCTGACGCCCTGGTCCCTGTTCGCGACCGTGTCAGTTTCGCCAAGCTCGACGAGGTGCTTCCGCTCCCGAACCTCGTGGGCATCCAGCGGGAGTCCTTCGACTGGCTCCTGTCCGAGGGCCTGAAGGAGGTCCTCGAGGAAGTCTCACCGATCGAGGACTTCACCGAGCAGTTCCAGCTCTACTTCGGAAGGCACCAGTTCAAGGAGGTCAAGGCCTCCGAGGAGGAGTGCCGGGACAAGGACATCACCTACAGCCAGCCGCTCTTCGTCGAGGCCACCTTCGTCAACAAGGTGACCGGCGAGATCAAGGAGCAGGAAGTCTTCATGGGGGACTTCCCGATCATGACCGAGCGGGGCACCTTCATCATCAACGGGACCGAGCGCGTCGTCGT
>DATBIS010000091.1:0-7143 GCA_036556805.1 Actinomycetota bacterium
GGCAACGTCGTGACGCCCATGGAGCTCCTGGAGTCGCACAGCGCCGACGCGGTGCGGTACTGGGCCGCGAGCGCGCGCCTCGGCGTGGACGCGGCGTTCGAGGAGCAGCAGATCAAGGTCGGGCGGCGCCTCGCGATCAAGGTGCTCAACGCGTCGAAGTTCGCGCTCTCCAACGAGATCCCGCCCGGCGAGATCGTCGAGCCGCTCGACCTCGGCATGCTGCGCGCGCTGCGGTCGGTGGTCGACGAGGCCACCGAGGCGTTCGCGGCCTACGACCATGCCCGCGCGCTCGACGTCACCGAGCGCTTCTTCTGGGAGTTCACCGACGATTACCTCGAGCTGGTGAAGGCGCGCGCGTACGGTGCGCGGGGGCCGGAGGCGGCCGCCTCGGCCGTGGGCGCGCTGCAGGCCGCGCTCGACGTCCTGTTGCGCCTGTTCGCGCCGTTCCTCGCCTACGTGACCGAGGAGGTCTGGTCGTGGTGGCGCGACGGCTCGATCCACCGCGCCCCCTGGCCCACGGCGGACGACGTGCCGGCCGGTGCCGAGGGCGACGCGGACGCCTATCGGATCGCCGCCGACGTGCTCGGCGCCGTCCGGAAGGAGAAGGCGCTGCGCAAGGTCTCGCTGCGGGTCGAGGTCGATCGCGTGGTCGTGCACGACGCGCCGGAACATCTGCAACGGCTCGCGCTCGTCGAGCCGGACGTGCGCGAGGCCGGGAACGTGGCCTCGCTCGAAACCGTCGAGTCGAGCGACGGCCTGGTCGTCGAGACGTTCCTCGCGGCGCAGGGCTGAGGGTGCGGTTCGCCGAAGCGCTCGCCGAGCTCGACGCCCGCCAGCCGGAGAGCATGCCGCAGCCCGACCTGTCGCGGATCACGGCGGTGTCGGAGCTCCTCGACGACCCGCAACTCACCTATCCGACGATCCACGTCACCGGCACGAACGGGAAGACCACGACCGCGCGCCTGATCACGCAGCTCGCGTGCGCGCACGGGCTCAGCACCGGCCTCTACACCTCGCCGCACCTCGAGAAGGTCACCGAGCGGATGCAGCTCTGCGGCGACCCGATCTCCGACGACGAGTTCGCCGAGGAGTACGCGCACCTGCTGCCGTTCCTGCAGACCGTGGACGCGCGCGGCGGCGTCGCGAACGTCACGTACTTCGAGGCGCTCACGGCGCTCGCGTACCTGTGGTTCGCCGACAAGCCGGTCGACCTCGCGGTGTTCGAGGTCGGCATGGGCGGAGCCTGGGACGCGACGAACCTCGTCGCGGGCGACGTCGCCGTGCTCTGCCCGATCTCGCTCGATCACCGCGAGCTCGGCGACACCGTGGAGAAGGTCGCGACCGAGAAGGCAGGCATCATCAAGCCCGGGAAGATCGCCGTGGCGCGTGAGCAAAGGCCGGAGGCGCTGAAGGTGATCGAGGACCGGTGCGCCGAGTACGAGGTGACGCTGTACCTCGAGGGGCGCGACTTCTCGCTCGCGTCCCGGACGCAGGGCGTGGGAGGGCAGGTGCTGCACGTTCGCACGCCGCGCGCCGAGTACGCGGACCTCTTGATGCACTTGCACGGGGAGCACACCGCTCGCAACGCCGCGGCCGCGATCGTTGCGCTGGAGGCCTTCCTGGACCGGCCGCTCGAGGACGACGTCACCCGGGAAGCGCTCGCGCTCGCGGCGTCGCCGGGCCGGCTCGAGGTTGTCGCGCGTCGTCCGCTCGTCGTGCTGGACGGCGCGCACAACCCGGCCGCGGCCGAGGCGCTCGTGACGTCGCTCCGCGAGACGTTCACCTGGGACCGCCTGCACCTGGTGGTCGCGGGGTTCACGAGCCACGACCTCGAGAAGGTCGTCAACACGCTCGCGACGGTGGCGGACGCCGCGTACGCCGCCTCGAACAGCAGCCCGAGGTCCCGGCCGGCCGAGGAGATCGCCGGGTTCCTCGTCGCGCGCGAGGTTCCCACGGAGGTGCACGCGACCGTCGAGGCCGCGCTCGACGCCGCGACCGCTGCGGCCGGCGAGGGCGACCTCATCCTCGTGACGGGCTCTCTCTATACTGTCGCGGACGCCCGCCGGGCGCGAGGGGATCCCTGATCATGGCCGTCGAATCGACGCTGCTCATCGTGAAGCCCGACGGCGTACGGCGCGGCCTGGTCGGCGAGGTCCTGCGCCGCGCGGAGGACAAGGGCCTCGCGGTGGACGAGCTGCGGATGTTCACGATCGACCGGCCGGTCGCCGAGGAGCACTACGGCGAGCACCGCGAGAAGCCGTTCTTCGAAGAGCTCGTCTCCTTCATCACGGGTGGCCCCGTGGTGGTCGGGAAGCTCACCGGCGAGCAGGCGATCTCCGTGTGGCGGACGCTCATGGGCCCGACGAACCCGGTCGACGCGCCGCCGGGGACGATCCGCGGCGACTTCTGCACGATCATCACCGAGAACCTCGTGCACGGCAGCGACTCCGCGGAGTCGGCCGCGCGCGAGCTGAAGCTCTTCTTCGGGGAGTAGCGCCGGCCGATGCCGGGGCTCGCCGAGGCCTTCGAGCGCGTCGGCTCGTTCCTCGAGCGCAGGCTGCCGTTCATGCACGCGGCGGGCGCCGCGCTCGCCGTCACCGACCGCGACGAGATCCTGGGGGTCGTCGTGCGCGGCTTCGCCGACGCCGCGCGCGGCGCGCCGGTTCGGCCGGAAACGCGATTTCAGATCGGTTCGATCTCGAAGTCGTTCGCCGCGATCGTCGCGATGCAGGAGGTCGAGGCCGGCCGGCTCGACCTCCACGCTCCCGTCACGGAGATCGTGCCGTGGGCAAAGCTGCCACAGCCGTTCGGACCGATCACGATGCACCACCTGCTCTCCCACACCTCGGGGCTCGCGATCGGCGTGGAGGAGGTCTACGAGGCGCCGAGCGCGGTGTGGAACTTGCGCGGCCTGCCGCCCGGTTTCGCGCCGGGCGAGCGCTTCCTCTACTCGAACGACGCGTACAAGCTCGTGGGCGTGGTGCTCGAAACCGTGACCGGACGGCCGGTGCACGAGCTGCTCGCCGACAGGATCCTGCGGCCGCTCGGCATGCACCACTCCACGGCCGCGATCACGAACGAGGTGCGGCTCGACCAGTCGGTCGGCTACCAGACGGTCTTCGACGACCGGCCACCGCACCGCGAGCATCCGCTCGTGGAGGCGCCGTGGATCGTGTGCAACACCGCCGACGGCAGCATCGTGTCCGACGTCGTCGACATGAGCGCGTACGCGAGGATGCTCCTGAACCGCGGCGCCGAAACGATCACGTCGGAGTCGTTCGAGCTGCTCACCTGCCCGGTCGTCGACGCGGAGTGGGAGAGCTCCTGGTACGCGTACGGGCTGTTCGTGGCCGACGATGGCCGTCGCGTGTGGCATTCGGGCGGGATGCTCGGCTTCACCGCGTTGATGGAGCTGCAGATGGCGAACGGGCTCGGGTGCGTGATGCTCGTGAACGGCGACGGCGATCGCCGGCCCGTCGTCGAGTACGCGCTCGCTGCGGTGGGCGCGGCTCTCCGCGGCGAGGAGCTCCCCGAGGTCACCGACCCGCCCGATCCGTCGCTCACGCCGAACGCGCCCGCGTACGAAGGGACGTTCGGCTCCGGCGACCGGCAGATCGTCGTGGAGGCCCGCGACGGCCGCCTCGTCCTTCGCAAGGGCGCGATCGAGGTCACGCTCGAACGGCTCGACGGCGACGACTTCCTGGTCCCGAACCCAACACTGGACCGCTTCTTGCTTCGGTTCGGGCGCGACGAGGGTGGATCGGTCGTCGAGGCCACCCACGGCGCGGACTGGCTGCCGAAGGAAGGTCATGTCGCCCCGGAACCTCCCGCCGTGCCCGACGTCTGGAGAGCGTTCGTGGGCCACTACCGCGGGCGCGGGCTCTGGGAGCCGAGTTTCCGCGTCGTGCTCCGGCGCGGCGCGCTCTGGAAGATCTCGCCGAACGCCGAGACCGGCGAGCACGAGCTGCAGCTCATGCCGCTCGACGACGGCTCGTTCCGCGTCGGGGCGGAGGAGTGGCGCCCCGACCGGATCCGGTTCGAGGACCCGGCGGACGGCCGAACGCTCCGCGCCGTCTACGACGGCGCGAGCTGGTATCGGACGTTCGAAAACTAGTCTGTGACGGACGAGCCGGTTGACGAGGCCTTGCGAATCGCGAGCACGGCGTTCTGCCCGCCGAACCCGAACGAGTTCGAGATCGCGAGGTCGACGTTCGCCTCGCGCGCCTCGTTCGGCACGTAGTCGAGGTCGCAGTCGGGGTCGGGCGTCGCGTAGTGGATCGTCGGCGGGATGATGCTCCGCTGCACGACGAGCGCAGACACCGCCGCCTCGACGGCGCCCGCGGCGCCGAGCATGTGCCCCGTCATCGACTTGGTCGACGAGATCGCCACCTCGTGCGCGACATCGTCGCCGAGCGCGCTCTTCAGCGCGACGGTCTCGCCGGCGTCGTTCAGCTGCGTCGACGTGCCGTGCGCGTTCACGTACTGCACGGCCGACGGCTCCTCGCCGGCGTCCTCGAGCGCGCGGCGGATCGCGATCGCGGCTCCGGAGCCCTTCGGGTCCGGCGCGGTGATGTGGAACGCGTCGTCGGAGGCGCCGTAGCCCGCGACCTCCGCGTAGATCTTCGCCCCGCGCGCCACCGCGCGCTCCTCGTCCTCGAGGACGAGCGCGCACGCGCCTTCGGAGATCACGAACCCGTTGCGCTCCTTGTCGAACGGCCGCGAGGCGGTCTCCGGGTCGGGGTTCTTCGTGAGCGCCTGCATCTGCGCGAACGCGGCGACGGTCAGGCGAAGCGTCGCTGCCTCCGAGCCGCCGACCAGGGCGAGGTCGGTGTAGCCGTCGCGCACCAGGCGGAACCCCTCGCCCACGGCGTGCGCGCCCGACGCGCACGCCGACACCGTGCAGAAGTTGGGGCCGGTGAGGCCGAGCATCATCGCGATGTGGCCGGCGGCGGCGTTCGCCATCAGCGCGGGCACCATGAAGGGTGAGACGCGGCCCGGTCCCTTCTCCAGCAGCACGGAGTGCTGGTTCAGCAGCCACTCGATGCCGCCGATGCCGGTCGCGAAGATGATGCCGCCGCGATCGGACTGGACGTCGGGCGCGCCGGCGTCCTCCCACGCGAGCTTCGCGGCCGCGATCGCGTAGTGCGTGAACCGGTCGGTGCGGCGGGCCTCCTTCGTGTCGAGCCATTGCGACACGTCGAAGTCCTGCACCTCACCGGCCAGGCGCACGGACATGTCCGAGGTTTCGAAGCGGCTGATCGGACGGATGCCGTTCCGCCCCTCGAGGAGGGCGGTCCAGAAGTCCTCGAGCCCGGTGCCGATGGGCGTCACCGGGCCGATGCCGGTGACGACGACCTTGCGGGGGGTCACGAGGTTCGAGTCCTCCTCAAGACACGCCGAGCTTCGACGCCACCAGGTCGATGGCCTGCCCGACGGTCTTTGCGGTCTCCATCTCCTCCTCGGGGATCTCGATGCTCCACTCCTCTTCGAGGGCGAGCACGGCCTCCACCAGGTCGAGCGAGTCGGCGTTGAGGTCCTCCGCGAAGCGCGCGTCCGGGACGACCTGCGCCTCGTCCACCGCGAGCTGCTCCGCGAGCACCTTCTTCACCCTCGCCTCGATCTCCGCACGATCCATGCCTTCTTCCTCCTCGCTCTTGCGTCCGACGAGCCTAGCCGCGGACGACGCTCTCGACTACGCGGTGAGTCCGCCGTCGACGGGGATCACGGCGCCGTTCACGTACGACGCCTCTTCCGACATCAGGAACCGCACGACGGCGGCGACTTCTTCCAGGCGCGCGGCACGCTGCACGGGCGTCTGGTCCACGTAGTACGCGCGAGCCACGTCGGTGAGGTGCGACGTCATGTCGGTATCGAGCAGCCCCGGGCACACCGCGTTCACGGTGATGCCCTTCCCGCCCACCTCGCGCGCGAGCGACTTCGTGAGCCCGACCAGCCCCGATTTCGTTGCGGCATAGACCGTCTGGCCGGCGTTCCCGTGGAGCGCCACCGCGCTCGACATGTTCACGATCCGGCCCCATTTCGCGCGCAGCATGCCGCGCAGGGCACCCTGCGCGCAGAGGAACGCGCCGCGCAGGTTCGTCGCCATCGTGGCCTCGTACACGTCCATCGGGTACTTGAGCAGCAGCCCGTCGCGCGACATCCCCGCGTTGTTCAGCAAGCCCGTGACGGTGCCGAGCTCGTCGGAGATACGACGGAACGCCTCGGCCACGGAGGTGTCGAGGGTGACGTCGAGCATCACCGAAAGTCCCGGCGTGCCGGCGGCCTCGAGGGCCTCCAGCGTCTCCTTGGCGTCCTTCTCGCTCGAGCGGTAGCCGATCGCGACGCGCCAGCCGGCCTCGGCGAGCGCCACCGCGCACGCGCGCCCGATCCCGCGTGAACCACCGGTGACCACCGCCACCTTGTCGGTCATGCCGCGGGCTCCGGCATCGTCCAGCGAACGAGGTTCGCGCCCCAGGCGAGCCCGGCGCCGAACGACGTGAGCAGGACGAGATCTCCTTCGTGGATGCGGCCGGCCCGCCACGCGCGGTCGAGCGCGATCGGGATCGACGCCGCCGACGTGTTGCCGACCTCGGCGACGTCGAGCACCGCGCGATCGCCGGTGATGCCGAGGCGCTCGGCGACCGCGATCATGATCCGGGCGTTCGCCTGGTGGGGGATCAGCAGGGCCACGTCGTCGGCGGTGGAATCGGACTTCTCGAGGAGCTGCTCGCACGCGTTCGCCATCTCGACGACGGCGCGCTTGAAGACCTCGCGACCCCTCGGCATGCGGATCGAGTGGTCGCGCGCCGCGACGGTCTCCGCCGACGCAGGCTGCGCGCTGCCGCCGGCGGGGATCAACAGGATGTCCGCCGCGCGACCGTCCGCGCCGAGCACCGATCCCACGACGCCCGGGCGGTCGGAAGGCTGGAGGAGCACGGCACCGGCGCCGTCACCGAACAGCACGCACGTCGTGCGGTCGGTCATGTCGAGCACGCGCGACAGCACCTCCGCGCCGACGACGAGCACGCGGTCGGCTGCGCCGGACTCGATGAACGCCGTTGCCGTCGACATCGCGTACGAGAACCCCGCGCACGCCGCGTTCACGTCGAACGCGGGGCAGCCGACGCCGAGCTTTCGCTGCAG
>DATBIS010000092.1:0-28778 GCA_036556805.1 Actinomycetota bacterium
GCATCCGGCGGACGCTGCGGCGGCCGGCATCCTCGACGGCGCGCGCGCGATCGTGCGCACCGACGCGGGGAGCGCGGAGCTGCCCGCGCGCGTCACCGAGGCCATCGCGCGCGGCGCCGTGTTCGTGCCGTTCAACCAGCCCGGCCTCGCGGCGAACTCGCTGCTGTCGGGGACCTTCGTGACGTCCGCCACCGTCGAGGCAGTCGACGCCCCCGAGGAGAGCCCCGAAGCCGAGGCCGTGCAGGAGGTGAGCGCCTAGTGGACTGGCTCGACTGGGTGCTGCTCGTCGCCCGGGTCGTGATCGTGTTCTTCGCGCTGCTGATCGCGGTGATGATCCTCATCTGGTTCGAGCGGAAGGTCGTCGCGGACTTCCAGACCCGGATGGGGCCCATGCGCGCGGGTCCGCGCGGCATCCTCATCACGCTCGCCGACGGCATCAAGCTGTTCTTCAAGGAGGGGATCACCCCCACGAACGTCGACCCGCCCGTGTACGCGATCGCGCCGATCCTCGCGATGTTCCCCGCGTTCCTCGCGTTCGCGGTGATCCCCTTCGGCACGCACGTGCACGTGTTCGGACGCGACCTCCAGTTCCAGCTCACCGACCTCAACATCGGGATCCTCTGGATCCTCGCGATGGCCTCGCTGAACGTGTACGGCGTCGTGCTCGCCGGGTGGTCGTCGGGCTCGAACTACCCGCTGCTCGGCGCCGTGCGGTCGAGCGCCCAGATGATCAGCTACGAGGTCGGCATGGGCCTCGCGCTCGTGTCGGTGCTCATGTACAGCGGGCACCTGTCGATGTCGGCGATCGTCGCGCAGCAGGACACGGTGTGGAACGTGATCCCGCAGTTCCCCGCGTTCGTCGCGTACATGATCTGCGGCCTCGCCGAGACGAACCGGCCGCCGTTCGACCTCGCGGAGGCCGAGACCGAGCTCGTCGCCGGGTTCCACACCGAGTACTCGGGCATCAAGTTCGCGATGTTCTACCTCGGCGAGTACGTGAACACCGTGACGGTCGCCGCGATCGCGGTGACGCTCTTCCTCGGCGGCTGGCGCGGTCCCATCTGGCACGAGCACGTCGAGTGGCTCTGGCCGCTGCTCTGGTTCCTGCTCAAGCTCGTGCTGGTCATCTACGTGTACGTCCTCGTGCGCGCGACGCTGCCGCGCCTGCGCTACGACCGGCTGATGAACTTCGGCTGGAAGGTGCTGATCCCGGTCGGGCTCGTGTGGGTGCTCGCGACCGGCGCGATCGTGGTCCTCCCGCAGGAGTACGGGCGGCGCGCGGTGTTCACGACCGGCGCGGTCGTGCTGGGAGTGCTGCTGCTGTTCTCGTTGGTGGCCCCGCTGTTCGGCCAACGGCAGCCGGAGGAGGCGCGGCCGTGAGCGACCGCTCGCCCGAGCGCCCGCCCGACTTCCTCGGCCAGGTCGGCGCGATCCTCAAGGGGATGGGGACCGTGTTCAAGCAGACGTTCCGCGCCGACAACACCGAGCAGTACCCGAAGGAGATCGCGCCGTCGCCGGAGCGCGCGCACACGGGCCGGCACCTGCTGAACCGCCACGAGAACGGCCTGGAGAAGTGCATCGGGTGCGAGCTCTGCGCGTTCGCGTGCCCCGCGGACGCGATCTGGGTGGAGGGCGCGGACAACGATGCCGAGCACCCGACCTCGCCGGGTGAGCGTTACGCGAAGGACTACCAGATCAACTATCTGCGCTGCATCATGTGCGGCCTCTGCGTGGAGGCCTGTCCCACGCGCGCGCTCACGCTCACGAGCTACTACGAGATGGCGTTCGAGACACGCGAGGAAGCGATCTGGACGAAGGAGCAGCTGCTCGAGCCGCCGCCGGCGCTCGGCTCCGACCCCATCGATCGGGAAGGCCTCTGATGCCGCTCGACAACGTCGTGTTCTGGGTCTTCGCGCCGATCGCGATCGCGAGCGGCATCGCGATGCTCGTGCAGCGCAACGCCGTGCATGCCGCGCTGCTCCTCATCGTGAACTTCTTCTGCATCGCGGTGTTCTATCTGCTGCTCGGGGCGCCGTTCCTCTTTGCCGTGCAGATCATCGTCTACGCGGGCGCGATCATGGTGCTGTTCCTGTTCGTGATCATGCTGCTCGGGGTCGACCGAGGGGACTCGCTCAAGGAACGGCTGGTCGGACAGCGCCCCGCGGCGATCGCGCTGGGCATCGCGTTCGCGTTCGAGGTCTTCTTCGCGGTGCGCGCGGGCGTCGGGTTCGCCGCGAAGGCTCCCGCCGGATTCGACGCGGTGAACGCCGGGGGGAACACGCGCGCGCTCGCGAAGGTGCTCTTCCGCGACTACTTCTTCCCGTTCGAGGTGACCTCGGTGCTGCTGATCATCGCGGCGATCGCGGCGATGGTGCTCGCCCAGCGCAAGGCGCGCGCGATCACCCAGGCCGAGGCGCTCGCCGCGGCCGCCGCCTCCGAGGGGGCGGACCCGGCGTGAGGACCCCGATCGCGTACTTCCTCGTCGTTTCGGGGATGTTGTTCGCCATCGGCACGGTCGGCGTGCTGGTCCGGCGGAACGCCTTGCTGATCTTCATGTCGATCGAGCTCCAGCTGAACGCGGTGAACCTCACGCTCATCGCGTTCAGCCGCATGCACAACTCGCTGAACGGCCAGGTGCTCGCGTTCTTCTCCATGGTGGTGGCGGCCGCCGAGGTCGTCGTGGGCCTCGCGATCATCGTGAGCGTCTACCGCCGAACCGCGTCGGTGAACGTCGACGAGGCGAGGGGACTCTCGGGATGAGCGCCGCCGGACTCTCCGCCCCGCCCGACTCGTTTGCGCTCGTCTGGCTGGTCCCCGCCCTCCCGCTCGCCGGCGCGGCGATCAACCTGTTCGTCGGGAAACGTCTCGGCCGTTGGGCTGGCTGGCTCGCCTCCGCTCTGCTCGCGGGGTCGTTCGTGATCTCGTTGGCGATCCTTTCGCACCTGCTCGGCCTCACCGCGGATTCACGTCTTTTCGTCCAGCATCTCTTCGACTGGGTCACGGTGGGAAGCTTCCGCGCGGCCGCCGACCTTCGGATCGACCCGCTCTCGGTGACGATGATCCTCGTCGTCACGGGCGTCGGAACGCTCATCCACGTCTACGCGATCGGCTACATGGACGGCGACCCCCGCTACGGCCGGTTCTTCGCGTACCTCAACCTGTTCGCGTTCTTCATGCTCGTGCTCGTCCTCGCGGAGAACTACCTGCTGCTGTACGTGGGCTGGGAGGGCGTCGGGCTCTGTTCGTACCTCCTGATCGGGTTCTGGTTCGAGCGGAAGAGCGCCGCCGACGCCGCGAAGAAGGCCTTCATCACGACGCGCGTGGGCGACACCGCGATGATGGTCGGTCTCGCGCTCATCGTCGTGCACGTGGGCACGCTCGACTTCTCGAGCGTCCTCGGGAGCGACGCGGGCCTCACGAAGGGCGCGGCGACCGCGATCTCGCTGCTGCTGTTCGCCGGCGCGATCGGGAAGTCCGCACAGGTGCCGCTGCACGTGTGGCTCCCTGATGCCATGGAGGGCCCGACCCCGGTTTCGGCCCTCATCCACGCCGCGACGATGGTGACGGCGGGCGTCTACCTCGTCGTGCGCAGCCACGCGCTGTTCGAGCTCTCGGGCACGGCGCTCACGGTCGTCCTCGTGATCGGTCTCGTGACGGCGATCTACGCGGCGACCGCGGCCCTCGCGCAGGACGACATCAAGCGAGTGCTCGCGTATTCGACCGTGAGCCAGCTCGGCTACATGTTCGTCGCCGCGGGGATGCGCGCGTACGCGGCCGCGATGTTCATGCTCGTCGCGCACGCGTTCTACAAGGCGCTGCTGTTCCTCGGGGCCGGCTCGGTGATCCACGGGATGCACGACGAGCAGGACATGAAGGAGATGGGCGGGCTTCGCCGGCGCATGCCGCTCACGGCGACGGTCATGATCGTCGGCGCTCTGTCGCTCGCCGGGGTCATCCCGCTCGCCGGCTACTTCGCGAAGGACACGATCCTCGAGATCGCGAGCACCTCCGGGCGGACGCTCGTGTACGTGCTCGGCACCGCCGGGGCGCTGCTGTCCGCCGCGTACATCGGGCGGCTGATCTTCCTCACGTTCTTCGGTGAGGAGCGGAGCGAGCACGCGCGCGCCGCGCACGAGTCGCCCGCGATCATGACGACGCCCCTGCTGGTGCTCGCGGCGGGAGCCGCGGTGGGCGGCGTGCTTGCCACCGGCGTGGAGGGCAAGCTGCCGACGTTCCTCGAGCCGGTCGTGGGCGTCTTCGCCGAGGGCGGTGCCGGGCTCGCGAAGGGCGCGCTCGTGGCGATCGCGCTCGTGGTGACGGCCACGGGCCTCCTCGTCACGTGGTTCCTGTACGGATCCGGCCGGGTCGACTGGCTGGCGGTCCGAGTTCGCGTGGCGCCCCTCCATCGCTTCCTGCAGCGGGCGTGGTACGTCGACGACGCGTACGCGGCGGTGGTCGGCACGCCGGCGAAGGCGGCCGCCGCGTTCACGGCGTACGTCGTCGACGCGCGCGTCGTCGACGGCGCGGTGAACGGCGTCGGGATCCTCGTGCGCCGGCTCGCGAACGCCGGCCGTCGCGTGCAGACCGGGTTCGTGCGCAACTACGCGCTTGCGTTCCTGCTCGGCGCGGTCGCGATCCTGCTGTACGTGGGGGTGCGGTTCTGAGATGAGCTGGATCACCGTCACGACGTTCTTGCCGCTCGTGGGCGTGCCCGTGCTGTTGCTCGGCGTGCGGATGCGCGACGACGTCGCGCGTGCGATCGGCCTCGTCGTGACCCTCGCAGTGTTCATCGTGTCGCTCGGGATGCTCGGTCGATTCGACGGCAGTCAGGCCGGGTTTCAGCTCGTCGAGCAGGCGACCTGGGTCCGCTCGCTCGGTATGCAGTACCTGGTCGGCCTCGACGGGGTGGGCCTGTGGATGGTGCTCCTCACGACCTTCTTGTTCCCGCTCTCGGTGCTCGCCTCGTGGAAGCTCGAGCACAACGTCCGGCTCTTCATCGCGGCGATGCTCGTCCTCGAGACCGGTGTGATCGGCTCGTTCGTCGCGCTCGACCTGCTGCTCTTCTTCCTGTTCTTCGAGGCGATCCTGTTCCCGATGTACCTCATCATCGGCGGGTGGGGAGGGGACCGTCGGGTGTACGCGGCCGTGAAGTTCTTCCTCTTCACGATGGCCGGCTCCGCGCTGCTCCTGGTGGCGATCCTGTTCCTCTACTTCCGCTCGGGGTCGGGCGGGCTCACGCCCACGTTCGACGTGCGCGACCTCACCGCCGTCGCGCACGCGCTGCCTGCGACGACGGCTCGCTGGCTGTTCCTCGCGTTCTTCGTGGCGTTCGCGGTGAAGGTGCCGATCTTCCCGTTGCACACGTGGCTGCCCGACGCCCACACGGAGGCACCCACGGCCGGCTCCGTGCTCCTCGCCGGGGTGCTGCTGAAGGTGGGTGCGTTCGGTCTCATCCGCTTCAACCTTGCGCTCTTCCCCGAGGCCTCGAAGTACTTCGCGACGTTCGTCTCGGTGCTCGCCGTGATCGGCATCGTGTACGGCGCGGTCGTCGCGCTCATCCAGACCGACCTCAAACGGCTGGTGGCGTACTCGTCGGTGTCACACCTCGGGTTCGTCGTGCTGGGCGTGTTCGCGTTCACGACGCAGGGCTTCACCGGCGGCGTCCTGCAGATGGTGAACCACGGCCTGTCGACCGGCGCGCTCTTCCTGCTGGTCGGGATGGTCTACGAGCGAACGCATACCAGGCGGCTGGACGAGATGGGCGGGCTCGCGTCCGTGACGCCGTGGCTCGCCGGCGCGTTCCTGTTCACCGCGTTCGCGTCGGCAGGGCTGCCCGGGCTCAACAACTTCGTGGGCGAGTTCCTGGTGGTGCTCGGCTCGTTCGCGGCGAACCGGTGGTTCGGGTCGATCGCGGCCGTGGCGGTCGTGCTCGCGGCGATCTACCTGCTCTGGTCCTACCAGCGCATGGCATACGGTGAGGTTCGCGAGGAGCACCGCGGGCTCCCCGACCTGTCGCTTCGAGAGGTGGCGATCCTCGCGCCGATCCTGTCGTTGCTGCTGGTCTTCGGCGTCTACCCGAAGCTCGTGACGGACCGTGTCGAGCTCACGACCGACACCGTGCTCACCGCCGTGAGCCCCGACCATCCCGTGGAGTCCGGCCCGGATCCCGGCACCGTCGCGGCGGGGGTGGCGCCGTGATCCGCACGCCGGCACTCGACCTGTTCCCGGTGCTCCCCGAGCTGATCCTCGCGGGGGCCGGCATCCTCGCGTTGCTGTACCAGGCGCTCGCGCCGCGCCCGAAGGTCGAGGGACACCTCGCGCTCGCGCTCGCGGGGCTCGCCGCCGCGGCGGGCGCCTCGATCGCGCTCTGGGATCGCACCGGCGACCCGACGGTGCTCGCGGGCGCGATCCAGGCGGACAAGTTCGCGGTGGTCGCGCGGCTGGTGATCCTCGCCGTGGCAGCCGTGGGGCTCCTCTACGGCGCCCACTACTACGACCGTTCCGGCGACGAGGCCCGTGGTGAGTTCTACCCGCTCGTGCTGTTCGCCACGATGGGCATGACGCTCATCACGGCGGCCGCCGACCTCATCGTGACCTTCCTCGCGCTCGAGATCCTGTCGCTCTCGCTGTACGTCCTCACCGGGCTCTCGCGCCGGGGCCAGGCCACCGAGGCGAGCATGAAGTACTTCCTGCTCGGCGCGTTCTCGTCGGCGTTCTTCCTGTACGGCGTCGCGATGGCGTACGGCGCCACCGGCACCACGCGGATCCCGGCCGTCGCGCACGCGCTCGCGGGCCAGACCGGGTCGCAGGCGCTCGCGCTCACCGCGTTCGGCTTCCTCGCGATCGGCTTCGGGTTCAAGGTCTCCGCGGTTCCGTTCCACATGTGGACGCCCGACGTGTACCAGGGAGCGCCCACGCCGGTCACCGCGTTCATGGCCGCCGCGACGAAGGTGGCCGCGTTCGGCGCGCTGATCCGCGTGCTCGACGTGTCGTTCCATCCGCTCGCCTGGAGCTGGGAGCCGGTGATCTGGGTCGTCGCGGCGCTCAGCGTGATCGTCGGGTCGGTGCTCGCGATCGCGCAGTCGGACGTCAAGCGCATGCTCGCGTACTCGAGCGTCGCGCATGCGGGCTTCATCCTCACCGGGCTCACGTCGTCGAACCAGGACGGCATCCGCGCGGCGCTCTTCTACCTCATCGCGTACGCGGTCATGACGCTCGGCTCGTTCGGCGTCGTGATGCTCGTCTCGGCGCGAGGGGAGGAGCAGACGTCGCTCGCGTCCTACGCCGGGCTCGGACGGCGCCAGCCGCTGCTCGCCGGGCTCATGGCGCTCTTCCTGCTGTCGCTCGCCGGCATCCCGCCCACCGCCGGGTTCATCGCGAAGGTGGGCGTGTTCGGCGCCGCGATCCGAGCCGGACACTGGCCCCTCGTCCTGATCGGCGTCCTCTCGAGCGTCGTGGCCGCGTTCTTCTACCTGCGCGTGATCGTGCTGATGTACATGCAGGAGCCGGCCGGGGAGCAGCTGGAGGACCGCGCGGTGCTGCCGCGCGCGGCGCTCGCGATCCCGGCGGCCCTCACGCTCGTGCTCGGGGTGTTCCCCCAGATCGTCCTTGGGGTGCTCGACAAGGCCTCGGTGCTGCGATGGTGAAGCGTGAGCCATACGCATGGGCGCCGGGCCCGGTAGGCTGCCCGCCATGAGCCGCCGCGTGATCCCGGGGCTGGAGGCGCCCGACGCCACCCTCGAGGCCGACATCCGCACGCGGCTCGACCTCGTCGAGGGGGCCCTCGAGAAATCGGTGAAGGTGGAGTCCAGCGGGCTCCTGTCCGAGACGTCGTCGTACCTCATCGCGGCCGGCGGCAAGCGCTTCCGCGCGATGCTCGTGCTGCTGTCGGGCTACTTCGGGGACCCCACCGACCCACGGCTGATCGGCGGCTCGGTCGCGATCGAGCTCGTGCACCTCGCCACGCTGTACCACGACGACGTGATCGACGAGGCCGACGCGCGCCGCGGCGCCCCGAGCGCGAACATGCGCTGGGACAACACCGTCGCGATCCTTTCCGGCGACTTCCTGTTCGCGCGAGCCTCCGAGATCTCCACCGACCTCGGCACGGAGGTTTGCCGGCTGCTCGCGCGCACCATCGCGGTGCTCTGCGACGGGCAGATCCGCGAGGTGGACTCCTCGGCGAGCATCGAGCAGCCCGAGTCGAACTACCTGCAGATCATCAACCGGAAGACCGCGTCGCTCATCGCGACGAGCTGCCGCCTCGGCGGGTTGCTCTCGGAGGCGACGCCGGAGCACATCGACGTGCTCGACGAGTTCGGCGACGCGCTCGGGATGGCCTTCCAGCTCTCCGACGACATCATGGACATCACGTCGTCGCAGATGGAGCTGGGGAAGGAGCCGGGATCGGACCTGCGGCTCGGCGTCTACACGCTGCCGGTGCTGCACTCCCTCGCGCACTCGGATCGCCGTGACGAGCTCGCACGGCTGCTCGGCAAGGGCGCTCCGGACGGAGAGCGGCTCGATCGCGCGCTCGAGATCATCCGCGGGGATGGGTCGATCGACCACGCGCGGGAGGCCGTCGCACGTGAGGTCGCACGCGCGGTGGCCCTCGCCGAGCGCCTTCCCGCCGGTCCCGCGCAGAACGCCCTCGTCCAGCTCGCGCGCTTCCTCGCGCACCGATGCGGCGCCCGGGTGGCGCCATGACCGCTGTTAGAATCCGAGTTCGGGAAAACGTTCACAAGCGTGCCTGACTACTTCCAGTCCTACGGGGTCGTCCTCGCGGTGGTCGTTGCTGGGGCCGCGCTCGTCGCCGTCGCCTTCACCGCCGCCAAGCTCGTCGCTCCCCGCAGGCCGTTGCCCGAGAAGCTCACGACCTACGAGTGCGGCATCGACCCGGTCGGCCAGGGCTGGTCGCAGAGCCAGGTCCGCTACTACATCTACGGCTTCCTGTTCGTGATCTTCGACGTCGAGTCGGTGTTCCTCTTCCCCTGGGCCCGCATCTTCGAGCGGCTGGGCCTGACCGCCGTCGTCGAGATGGGCATCTTCATCGGCATCCTCGCGGTGGGCCTGCTCTACGCGTGGAAGAAGGACGTGCTGAAGTGGGCCTGATCACCGAGCGCACCCCCCTCCCGAAGCTCCTGCCGGTGAAGTTCATCCTCAACTGGGGCCGGCGCTACTCGCTGTGGGTGATGAACTTCGGCCTCGCGTGCTGCGCGATCGAGCTCATCGCGACCTCGACCTCCAAGCACGACTTCATCCGCCTCGGTGTGATCCCGTTCGCGCACGGCCCGCGCCAGGCGGACCTCCTGGTGGTGGCCGGCACGCTCACGGACAAGATGGCCCCTGCGCTGAAGCGCGTGTACGACCAGATCCCCGACCCGAAGTACGTGATCTCGTTCGGGTCGTGCTCCAACTGCGGTGGACCCTACTGGGACTCCTATTCGGTCACGAAGGGCGTCGATCAGATCGTGCCGGTCGACGTCTACGTGCCGGGTTGCCCGCCGAGACCCGAAGCGCTCCTGCACGGCATCGTGAAGCTGCAGGAGAAGATCAAGGACGAGGACATCCAGGAGAAGTTCAGTGGCAAGCTCACCCGCCCCGCTGTCTCCTCCTGAGGTCGAGTCCCGGCTGCGGGCTCGGTTCGGCGAGGACGTCGTCGCACTCGATGAGCAGCACGGCCACGCGGTCGCCACGGTGAACGTCGGTGTCTACCGCGACGTCTGCCGCTTCCTGCGCGACGAGCCCGAGTTCGCGTGCGACTACTGCGACTTCACCGGTGCCGTCGACTGGGGCGACGAGGGCGGCTTCGACGTCATCACCCACCTCTTCAGCACCACTCACCACCACAACGTGCGAGTGAAGGTGAAGCTCCCGCACGAGGATCCCGTGTGCCCGACGATCTCCGATCTGTTCCCCACCGCGAACTGGCACGAACGCGAGACCCTCGAGATGTTCGGCATTCGCTTCGAGGGCCACCCGCAGCCGGTGAAGCTGTTGCTCTCCGAGCCGTTCGAGGGACACCCGCTCCGGAAGGACTTCGCGCTGATGACGCGCGAGGCCAAGCCCTGGCCGGGCGAGGCCGAGGGCGAGGAGGTCGAGGAGTGAGCCTCCTCGCGGAAGCGGGCACCTCGATCGTGAACGGATGGTTCGACAACTTCTGGATCGTGCTGCTGATCAAGACGGGGGTCGTGATGATCTTCTTCCTCACGGCCCCGCTCGCGGTCGGCTACGTCGAGCACAAGGTGCTCGCGCACATGCAGGCACGCCTCGGCCCGATGGAGGCCGGCGCGTTCCACGGGTGGGCGCAGCTGGTCGCCGACGGCGTGAAGTTCATCCAGAAGGAGGACGTGATTCCCGCCGCGGCCGACCCGATGGTGTTCTCGCTCGCGCCGGCGGTCGCGCTGATCCCCTACATCGCGCTGTTCGTGGTGATCCCGTTCTCGAACGACATCTTCGCGGAGAACCTCGACATCGGCGTGTTCTTCCTGCTCGCGATGTCGTCGGTCTCGGTGATCGGCGTGCTCATGGCGGGCTGGTCCTCCGCGAACAAGTTCTCGCTGATCGGGGCCCTTCGCGCGGCCGCGCAGCTGATCGCGTACGAGCTCCCGCTCGTGCTGGCGACCGCCGCGGTCGTGATGCAGGCCGAGACGCTCAGCCTGGTGGGCATCGCCGAGGCGCAGCACCACTACTGGTTCGTGCTCACCCAGCCGATCGGCTTCCTCATCTTCATGATGGCCTCGCTCGCGGAGCTCACGCGGCCGCCGTTCGACATGCCGGTCGCCGATTCGGAGATCATCTTCGGCGCGTACACGGAGTACACCGGGCTCAAGTTCGCGTTCTTCCTGCTCTCGGAGTACGGGGGCATCGTGGCGCTCTCGGCGATCGCGAGCGTCCTGTACCTGGGCGGATACCAGCCGCTTCCCGGATTGCCGATCCCCGAGCCCCTGATGATGCTCGGGAAGATCGGCGCGCTCTCGTTCGTGATCATCTGGCTGCGGGCGACCTACCCCCGGCTGCGCGAGGACCAGCTCCAGCGGTTCGCGTGGCTCGTGCTGATCCCGCTCACGTTGCTGCAGATCATGGCCGTCGCGGCCTTCAAGGTGGCGTTCTGAGATGTCGGACCAGGTCGAGCAGCAGCCGAAGACGGGCAAGGGACAAGGCCTGGTGAAGGGCCTCACCGTCACGATGAAGACGATGCTGAAGCCCGCGGTCACGCAGCAGTACCCGCACGTGAAGCCCGACCTGCCGGCGCGGACCCGCGGCGTGATAGCCCTCAAGCAGGAGAACTGCACGGTTTGCTACAAGTGCTCGCGCGAGTGCCCCGACTGGTGCATCTACATCGACGCCCACAAGGAGACGCACGACCCGGCCGGCGGCGGCAAGGCGCGCTCGGCGAAGATCCTCGACCGGTTCGCCATCGACTACGCGCTCTGCATGTATTGCGGGATCTGCGTGGAGGTGTGCCCGTTCGACGCGCTCTTCTGGAGCCCCGAGTTCGAGTACGGCGAGTACGACATCAAGGAGATGCTCCACGAGAAGGAGCGTCTGGAGGAATGGACGTACACGGTGCTGCCGCCTCCGCTGCCGGACGACGTCCCGCACGACGAGGCCGAGGCGTCGTGACCGCGCAGGAGTACGCGTTCACGGTGCTCGCCGTCGTCGGCTCGATCGGAGCCGTGGCGGTGGTGACCGCCCGCAACGTCGTGCACGCTGCCCTGTACCTCGTCGTGACGCTCGGCGCGGTGGGCGGCGCCTACCTCGTGCTCGCCGCCGAGTTCGTGGCGTGGGTGCAGATCCTCATCTACGTGGGCGCGATCGTGATCCTGTTCCTGTTCGGCCTGATGCTCACGAAGGCGCCGATCGGACGCGAGGCGCTGGACAACCAGCAGCGAGGCGTGGCGGCCTTCGTCGCGATCGGCGTGCTCGTGGGGTTGGTCTTCCTCATCAACGACGCGTTCGATCTCACCACGGCCCAGAGGATGCCCGCGTTCGACGGCGACACCGCGAGCGTGGGTAGCGCGATCTTCAGCGGCTACGTGCTGCCGTTCGAGGCGGTCTCGTTCCTGCTGCTCGCGGCCCTCATCGGCGCGGTGGTGCTCGCGAGGAGGGACGACTCCTCGTGATCCGCCTGCCGCTCGTGCTCGTGTTCTCCGCCGTGCTGTTCTCGGCCGGCGTCTACGGCGTGCTCGCGCGACGGAACGCCGTGCTCGTGCTCATGTCGATCGAGCTCATGCTGAACGCCGTCACGGTGAACCTCGTGGGCTTCTCGTCGCTCTGGCGGAACCTCACGGGACAGGTCTTCGGCCTGTTCATCATCGCGGTGGCCGCCGCCGAGGTCGGCATCGGGCTCGCGATCGTCATCCTCATCTTCCGCAACCGCGAGACGATCAACGTCGACGAGGTGAACCTCCTGAAGTGGTAGCCGAGGCCGCCGCCGCCGTCGGTCCCGGGCTCACCCGGTACGCGTGGGTCGTCGCGGTGCTCCCCTTTGTCTCGGCGCCCTTGATCCTGTTCTTCGGCAGGCGCACGCCGGGCCGCGGCTGGATCTACGGCGTGGCGAGCGTCGGGGCCGGCTTCGTCCTGTCGCTCGGGATCCTCTGGCACTTCGTCCAGGGCGGAGGACCCACCGCGAGCTCGGTGAGCTGGTTCCAGGTCGGACCGTTCACCGTCGAGCTCGGCCAGTACGTCGACGGGCTCACCGCGGTGATGTTCATCGTCGTGACCGGCGTGTCGCTCTGCGTGCACGTGTATTCGATCGGCTACATGCACGGGGACGCCCGGTTCACGTGGTTCTACGTGGTGCTCTCGCTCTTCACCGGCGCGATGCTCGACGTGGTGGTCTCCGACAACCTCTTCCAGCTCCTGGTGGGGTGGGAGGTGATGGGCGTCTGCTCCTACCTGCTGATCGGGCACTGGTGGGAGGAGAAGGTCAACTCCGACGCCGCGATCAAGGCGTTCATCACCACGCGAACCGGCGACGTGCCGTTCCTGTTCGGCATCTTCGCCCTCGTGTTCGCCACGGGGTTCACCACGTCGAACATCCAGCAGATCGGCGAGATGTCGGCCGCGGGGGAGATGTCGAGCGCGCTGATGATCGGCGCCGCGTTGCTGCTGTTCGGGGGCACGATCGGCAAGTCGGCACAGTTCCCGCTCTATGTGTGGCTCCCCGACGCGATGGCGGGCCCCACGCCGGTCTCGGCGCTGATCCACGCGGCCACGATGGTGGCGGCCGGCGTCTACATGGTGGCGCGCCTGTTCGAGGTCTTCATCCACGCCGACCCGCTCGTGCTCACGGTGGTGTCGGTGATCGGGGCGATCACGCTGCTGCTCGCGGCGTTCCTCGCGCTCGTGCAGGACGACATCAAGCGCGTCCTGGCGTACTCGACGATCTCGCAGCTCGCGTACATGGTGGCCGCGCTCGGCCTCGGTGAGGCGGGCTACGCGCCCGCGATGTTCCACCTCTTCACCCACGCGTTCTTCAAGGCGCTGCTGTTCCTCGGCGCCGGGTCGGTGATCCACGCGGTGCACTCGAACTACATGAGCGACATGGGAGGTCTGCGCACGTCGATGCGCACGACCTACGTGACGTACGTGATCGGATCGCTCGCGCTCGCGGGGATCTTCCCGCTCTCGGGGTTCTTCTCGAAGGACGAGCTCCTCGTGGCCGCCTACCACGACAAGACGTACTGGCTGCTGATCGTCCTGCTGCTCGGAGCGGTGATCACGGCGTTCTACACGATGCGCATGCTCGTGCTGACGTTCGGCGGCGAGTACCGCGGCCACGAGCACCCGCACGAGTCGCCGCGATCGATGACCGGGCCGCTCGTCGCGCTCGCGGCCGCGACCGTCTTCGTCGGTTGGCTCGGATTCGGGCCCACGAACGCGCCGTTCTTCGACTGGGTGTTCATCGGGCATCCCGAGGACGTGAGCTTCGTGGCCTGGATCGCGATCGTGTCGACGATCGCAGCGGTCGGAGGGCTCGCGCTCGGCTACGTGACCTACGTGAAGCAACCGGCGCGCGAGCCGCTCACGCGCCTGGGGCCGGTGTACACGCTCCTGGAGAACAAGTACTACCTCGACGACTTCTACCTGAACGGGATCGTGTATCCGATCCGCGACCGGCTCTCGGCCGGCGTGAACTGGTTCAACCGGAGCATCCTCGACGGCATCGTGCACCTGTTCGCGCTCACGACGCGCGGGCTCGCCGCGGTCGTGAACCTGTTCGACCGCGGCGTGATCGACGGTGTCGTGAACGGCGCGGGCGAAGGCGCGGAGGAAGCGGGCGGCTTCCTGCGCTACGTGCAGTCGGGCAACGTGCAAGGCTACGCGGCGATCCTGCTGGGGCTGGGCATCATCGGCGTGATCGTCGTCGCCATCATCTACGTGAAGTGAGGAGAGTGAGGGGCCGATGAGCGGGTGGGACAAGTCGGCGATCACGATCGCCACCTTCCTGCCGGTGGCGGGCGCGGTCGTGATCGCGGTGATGCCGAAGGAGAAGGATCGGCTGATCCGCTGGCTCGGCGTCCTGTTCACCGGCGCGGCGATGGTCGTCGCGATCGCGATCGCGATCGGCTTCGACTACGGCGGTCACTCCGGCCTGCAGTTCGAGCTCGACACGTCCTGGATCTCCGCGATCGGCGCCCGCTATCACGTCGGCATCGACGGCATCTCGCTCCCGCTCTACGTCCTCACGTTCGTCCTCACGTTCCTGTGCGCGATCTACACGACCCGGTACGTCCCGGAGCCGGGTCGCACGAAGGCGTTCCTCGGACTCATGCTGCTGCTCGAAACCGGCATGGCCGGGACGTTCATCGCGTTCGACCTCGTGCTGTTCTTCGTGTTCTGGGAGCTCGTGCTCGTCCCCATGTACTTCCTGATCGGGATCTGGGGATCGGCGAACCGCGAGTACGCGTCGATCAAGTTCTTCCTCTACACGGTGTTCGGGTCGGTGTTCATGCTGCTGGGGTTCCTCGGCATGTACTTCCGTTCGGACATCTCGAACGCGCCGGGCCTGCAGCACTCGTTCGACATCGTGCAGCTCCAGGCCTTCGGCGGCGCGGGCGGCTTCAGCCACGGGTTCCAGCTCGTCGTGTTCGCGGCGGTCGCGCTCGGGTTCGCGGTGAAGGTGCCGATGTGGCCGTTCCATACCTGGCTTCCCGACGCCCATACCGAGGCCCCGACGATCGGCTCGGTGCTGCTGGCCGGGATCATGCTGAAGATGGGCACGTACGGGTTCATCCGGATCGCGTTGCCGGTGCTGCCGTACGGCGCGCAGAAGTTCGCTCCCTGGATCGGGCTGCTCGCGGCGATCGCGATCGTGTACGCGGCTCTCGCGTGCCTCGCGCAGAAGGACCTGAAACGACTGATCGCGTTCTCGTCGGTGGGCCACATGGGGTTCGTGATGCTCGGCATCGCCACGCTCACCACGATCGGCATCCAGGCCGCGATCTTCGGCATGGTCGCGCACGGCGTGATCACCGGGATGCTGTTCTTCTGCGTGGGGTCGATCTACGACCGGTACCACACGCGCGAGATCGCGGACATCGGCGGCGGCATGATGCAGAACGTCCCGAAGCTCGCGGGGATCTTCGCGTTCGTCTCGATCGCCTCGCTCGGCCTGCCGGGCCTCGCGGGGTTCTGGGGCGAGGTGATGGCGCTGCTGTCGTCGTTCAACCCCGCGAGCGGCCAGAACGTGGGTCTCTTCCGCGGGTTCATGGTCGCCGGCGGTATCGGGACCATCCTCACCGCCGGCTACTTCCTGTGGATGCTGCAGCGGGTGAACCTGGGCGTGCTCCCCGAGCGATGGAAGGAGCACCGCTTCAGCGACATGCTCGCGGTCGAGTGGTGGGCCTGGATGCCGCTGCTCGTCGGGATCCTCGTGCTCGGGCTCTACCCGAAGATCGTCTTCGGCACCAGCAGCGAGGCCGTGACCGCGCTGCTGCACGCGGTGGGCGTGGGCGGCTGAGCGGGAGCCCATGAACCAGGCGATCGACTACCACGCGATCCTGCCGGAGCTGATCCTCTCCGGCACGATCATCCTGGTCCTCATCGTCGACGTCTTCCTTCCCGCGCGCCGGAAGTGGTTCGCGATGCCGTTGTCGTTGCTCGGCGTGTTGGCGTCGCTCGTGGCCGTCCTCACGTTGCTGGGGACGAACCGATCGACGTTCAGCGGCATGTTCGTGGTCGACAACTTCGCGGTCCTGTTCAAGATCTTCTTCCTGATCGTCGCGGCGGTCGTGCTCGCGATCTCGCTGCGCTACTTCCGCGAGGGCGGCTTCTACCAGGGCGAGTACTACTTCCTGCTGCTGACCTCGTTCCTCGGCTGCCTGCTGATGCCGTCCTCCCGCGACCTGCTGATGCTGTTCCTCTCGCTCGAGCTCGTGAGCGCACCCGGCTTCCTCATGGCGGCCTTCCGCAAGAGCGACCCCCGCTCGAACGAGGCCGGCCTCAAGTTCTTCCTGATCGGCGTGCTCTCGACGGCCGTGATGCTGTACGGAATGAGCTTGATCTACGGCGTGACGGGCGAGACGCGGCTCGACGCGATCGCGCAATCGCTCGACGTCGTGAGCGGCGGCAAGCTCGAGATCACGTACGCGGCCATCCTGTTCGTGGTGGCCGGCTTCGCGTTCAAGGTGTCGGCGGTTCCGTTCCAGTTCTGGGCGCCCGACACCTACGAGGGCTCGCCGGTGCCGGTGGCGGCGTTCCTCGCGGTGGCGTCGAAGGCCGCCGGGTTCGCCGGCCTGCTCCAGCTGATGTTCGTGGCGTTCCTCCACCAGGCCGGATTCTGGACGCCGATCATAGCGGCGCTCTCGATACTCACGATGACCGTCGGGAACCTCATCGCGCTCCAGCAGAGGCAGGTGATCCGCCTGCTCGCGTACTCGGGGATCGCGCAGGCCGGCTACATCCTGCTGCCGTTTGCGCTCGCGGGGAGGGACGCCGCCACGGACGAGCGCGCGTTCAGCGTGGCCGTGGCGTACATCCTCATCTACGGCGTGATGAACCTCGGCGCGTTCTCGGTGGCGACGGCGGTGAGCCGTCGTTCGCCGGGGTTGCTGTTCCGGGACTTCGCCGGGCTCGGGAGGGCGGCGCCGTTGCTCGCGGTCGGCATGGCGGTGTTCTTCGCGTCGCTCGCCGGCGTGCCGCCCACCGGCGGGTTCTGGGCGAAGATCTTCATCTTCACCGCCGCGATCGATCGCGGCGGGATCGGGACGGCGCTTGCCGTCGTGATGCTCGTGAACACCGTCATGGCGATCTACTACTACTTCGCGATCCCGCGCCAGATGTTCTTCGAGGTGGGAGAGGACACCACCGAGCTCCGCGTGCCGCTGCTCGTGACGGGCGTGGTGGCGATCGCGCTCATCGCAGTCCTTGCGGCTTTCGTGTGGCCCGACTGGTTCGCCCGAGCTCCGCAGTTCAGCACGTTGCTGGGGGGGTAGAGCCCCAGAACCAAGACGGAAACCAAAGACAACGAGCGGGCCCGACCCTGAGAGGGAAAGGTTCCCTTCCTTCCACCGGGTGACGCCTCCTTCTCGTCTTGTCGCTCTTGTCTTTCTGTTGTGGTCTCCGAACTGGGACGACCCCGATACCGAACTACCTGTGAGACCATTGCTCGAGGACTCAACGGAAGGGACGAGCACCGATGCAACCGGGCATCAACAAGGCCAAGACCTGGATCCTCATCGCCGCCCTCGGCGGCCTGTTCGTGCTGGTGGGAGGGTGGATCGGGAAGGGACCGGGCGCCGTCACCGCGCTTGCGTTCGCCCTGGTCTTCAACTTCTCGATGTACTGGTTCTCCGACAAGATCGCGATCGCGACCACGAAGTCCAAGCCCGTCACCGAGGCGGAGATGCCGGCCTACTACAAGATCGTCCGGGAGCTCGCGCAGGAGCGCGGGATCCCGATGCCGAAGCTCTACGTGTCGGAGATGATGCAGCCGAACGCCTTCGCGACCGGACGCAACCCGGAGCATGCGTCGGTGTCGGTGACCCGAGGCATCCTGCAGATCCTCGACGAGCGCGAGCTCCGCGGCGTCCTCGCCCACGAGCTCTCCCACGTCGTGAACCGTGACATCCTCATCTCCTCCGTCGCGGCCGCGATCGGCATGAGCATCACGTTCCTCGCGCGGTTCGCGTTCTTCTTCGGAGGCAGCGACGACAACCGCGGCGGCAACGGCCTCGCGCTGCTGGTTGCCTGGATCCTCGCCCCCCTCGCGGCGGCGATCATCCAGATGGCGGTCTCGCGTTCGCGTGAGTACCAGGCGGACGAGTCCGGAGCGTACCTGTCGCACGACCCGGAGGCCCTCGCGAGCGCGCTCCGCAAGCTGGACCAGGCATCGAAGCAGATTCCGGTCCCGGCAACGGTCAGCCCGGCGACCGCGCACCTGTTCATCGTGAACCCGATGGCATCGCTCCGCGGCAAGGGCGGGATCACGAACCTGTTCTCGACGCACCCGCCGACCGAGCAGCGCATCGCGCGGCTCGAGGCGATCAAGCAGCAGATGACGTCCGGCGGGAACCCGTTCCCGCAGGGTCAGTCGCCGTTCGGCTAAGCGTTAGGCCATCGCGTCGAGGATCGGGAGGACGTGCTCCATGGTCGTGCGCGGGTTCACGAAGCAGAAGCGCATGACCTTCTCGCCCCTCCACGACGTGGGCATGACGAACGCGATCTGACGCTCCATGAGGTCGCGGCAGAGCCGGCCGTAGTCGTCCGGCTCCCATCCCACTCGGCGGAACAGGATCACCGAGAGCTCGGGCTCAAGAAGCAGCTCGAGCCCGTCGCGGCGGCGGATCTCCTCGGCCGTCTCGCGCGTGAGCGCGAGCACCGTCTCGATCGCGTCGCGGAAGGCGTCGGTGCCGTACGTGGCGAGCGAGAACCACAGCGGCAGGCCGCGCACGCGCCTCGAGAGGTGATGCGCGTAGTGGGATGGGCTCCACTCGTCCCGCTCCCAGGCGTTCACGTCGTCGAGATACTCGGCCCGCTGCGTGAACGTCCGCTCCGCCACCGTCGGGTCGCGGTACAGCAGCGCGCAGCAGTCGTAGGGCGCGAACAGCCACTTGTGCGGATCGACGATGAGGGAGTCGGCCCCTTCGATCCCGTCGAACAGCGGCCGCGCGGACGGCGCGCAGAGCGCCCCGCCGCCGTACGCCGCGTCGACGTGGAGCCACAGCCCATGCCTCCGGCAGACCTCGCCGATGCCGGCGAGGTCGTCCACGATGCCGGCGTTCGTGGTGCCGCCCGTCGCGACGACGGCGAACGTTCCGTTGCCCTCGAGGCCGGCGAGGATCTTCGCGAGCCGGTCGCCGGTCATCCTCCCGGTGCCGTCGTGCGGCACGCCCACGACGTCCACGTCCATCACGCGCGCGGCCGAGACAACGGACGAATGCGCGTCCTCGGAGCAGACGACGGTCCACCGGCCGCCGGGCCGTCCGCGCCGCTCGGTGGCAGCGTGACGCGCGGCGACGAGCCCCGACAGGTTTCCCGCGGAACCGCCCGAGACGAAGACGCCGCCCGCATCGGGCGGAAGCCCCGCGAGGTCGGCGATCCAGCGCAGCGTCTGGTTCTCCGCCCAGATCGCACCGGCGCCGTCGAGCCACCCGGCGCCGATGATCGAGGACGCCCCCACGACGAGATCGAAGAGCACCGACGCCTTCGTGGGTGCGCCGGGCACGAACGCGAGGTTCGCCGGGTGGTCCGTTGACAGTGTCGCGGGCGCGAGGACTTCGCTCCAGATCCGCAGCGCCTCCGAGCCGCCGAGGCCGGCCGGCGTGATGGTCGCGCCGGCCTTGCTCGTGAGCTCCTTCGAGGATGCCGTTCCGTCCAGGGGCTGCGGCTGCGCGATGCGGTCTTCCGCGTAGCGAACGATCGCGGCGGCGAGCCGCTCGGTCTCGTCGTCCCAGCGATGCATCGACACGGGGCCCGATGATAGCCGCGGTTGCGACGTGGCCGATGTGGGAACACCAAGGACATGGCTTCCTATGCAGTGAACAAGCGAGCCGTCGCTCACGCGAAGGAGCTCATCGACGCCCACCAATACGTGCTGAAGAGCACGTGGGGCGACGTGCAGCCGAGCGCCGGCGACGAGAACGACTACCTGGCTTCCCACTCGTGGGACGAATACGGCGAGTGGCACCTCGGGCTCACGAAGGGTGCGTCCGAGGAGACCAAGTCACGGTACGCGTTCGTGTTCGGCGACTTCCGCCGTATCCATCGAAGCGGGCTGCTCGCGTGCCAATACCGTGCCGCGGAGTGGCGTCACCCTGAGATCGAACGTGCGGCCCACGACCTGCTGGAGCTGCTCGACTCGATACGAGCCGACGCCTAGCTCGCGAGCTCGCGGCAGAACTCGCCGAACGCGTCGATGTACTTGCGGACGTCTTCCTCGGTGTGCTGCACCGAGATCGTCCACTGCTCCTCGTCGCCCGGCGTCATGAAGATGCCGCGGTTCACCATCCAGGAGTAGCTCGCGTAGAAGAACTCGGGCACGGTCTCCAGGAAGTCGCGGTAGTTCGTGAGCGGCTCCTTGCGGTACGAGACGCAGCCCTTCGCGCCGAGATCCATCGCGTGCCCGGGGATGTCGTGCTCGTCCATCGCACGGGTGCAGCCTTCGGCGAGCATCGTGCCGAGCTTGCCCAGGTGGTCGTAGGCGTCCTTCGTGAGCACCTCGGTGAGCGCCGCAAGGCCCGCCGCGGTCGACAGGGGGTTCCCGTTGAACGTGCCCTGCTGCGCGGCGCCCTTGCCCACCCACTCCATGAACCGGGCCTCGCCGCCGAACGCGCCGGTCGTCGCGCCGCCGCCGATCGCCTTCGCGTACGCCGCGAGGTGCGGGCGAACGCCGAACCGCTCGGTCGTGCCGCCGTAGGCGATCGTCCCGCCGCACTTGACCTCGTCGTAGATGAGCGCGGCGCCGTGCTTGTCGCAGGCGTCGCGGAGGGCCTGGAGGTAGCCGGGCTGGGGGACCACGAGCCCGATGTTCATCATCACCGGCTCGAGGATCACCGCAGCGACCTCGCCCGGGTTGTCGGCGAAGGCCTGCTCCACCGCGGCCGCGTCGTTGAACGGCACGACGAGCACGGTCTCCCAGAGCGCCTTCGGGATGCCCTTCGACGTGGGCTGCGTCGTGTACCAGGCCTTGCCCTCGTGGTCGACGTTATGGCGCAGGCCGAGGACGTCGGCCTCCGGCACGACCGAGAACAACACCGAGTCGTGGTGACCGTGGTAGGAGCCCTCCATCTTGATGATCTTGTCGCGGCCCGTGGCGGCGCGCGCCACCCGGATCGCGTCCATCGTGGCCTCGGTGCCGGAGTTCACGAACCGCATCTGCTCGAGCTGGAATCGCGAGCAGATCTCTTCGGCGAGAGCCACGGTGGACTCGGTGGTGACGGCGAAGTGGATGCCCTGGTCGGCCACCTTGCGGATGGCCTCGACGATCTTCGGGTGCGCGTGGCCGACGACGTTCACCCCGAAGCCGCCGTGGAAGTCGGTGTACTCGGAACCGTCGACGTCCCAGACCCTCGAGCCGCTGCCACGCTTGAGGTAGACGGGGTAGGGGTCACCCGCCTGGAAGTTCGACGCCACGCCCGAGGGGAGGCTCTTCAACGCGCGCTCGTGCAACGCCTTCGAGCCGGTGGTGCGGTCGAGCAGGGTTTGCTGTTCCTTGTCGGCGATCTCCGCCGCACGTGCCTTCAGACGCTCCAGGTCCGCCACGCCTCTCACCTCCCGAGTCGCGCAAGGGTACCCGTCGGTGCGCTGGTCAGACAATGCATTGCGGCGCTACAAGCTACGGGCGATAGTTCGTGAACTGCAGGGCGATCCCGAAGTCCTGAGCCTTGACGGCCTGGATGACCTTTTGGAGGTCGTCCTTGCTCTTGCCGGTCACGCGGATCTGCATGCCCTGGATTTGCGTCTGGACCTTGGCCCCGGAGGCCTTGATGAACTTGTTGAGCTCCTTGGCCTTGTCGTCCGCGATGCCGGTGGTGATGTTCACGGCCTGGCGGACGTGGCCCTTGGCGGCCGGGTGCACGTCGCCGTCGGTCAGCGCCTTCAGCGGGACCTCGCGCTTCACCATCTTCTCCTTGAGGACCTGCAGGGCGGCCTTCAGGCGGTCCTCGGTGGAGGAGCGGAGCTCGATCGTGGTGTTGTCGCGCGAGATCGCCGTCTCGGTGCCCTTGAAGTCGAAGCGCTGCCCGATCTCCCGCTGAGCCTGGTCGATCGCGTTCGCGACCTCCTGCAGGTTCACCTCGGAGACGATGTCGAACGAAAAGGCGTCCTTGGCCATCGGGCGATCATCTTACAAATGACGCACCGATCTAGACTTGACCGCTGTGGGTTCCGATACCGTCGTCGATCTCATCTCACGCGGGCACGAGGCCCTCGCGACCGGCGAATGGGAATCGGCGCGCGAGGCGTTCATGGCGGCCATCGAGCAGGGCCCCGACCCGGAAGCATCCGACGGGCTGGGGCGCACACTCTGGTGGCTCGGCGACGTGGACGGAGCGATCGATCAGCGCGAGCGCGCCTACGCCGCATTCCGCAAGCGCGGGGATGCGGCGCGGGCCGCGCGGATCGCCCTCTGGTTGGCCCGGGAATACGTCGAAGCGGTCGGCAACGAGCCTGCCGGCAATGGATGGCTTGCGCGGGCGCAGGGCCTGCTGCGCGACGTTGAGCCCGGTCCCGCCCAGGGATGGCTCGAGCTCACCTTGGGCAGTCGCTCGTTCGCTTCGAACGAGATGCGCACCCACGCGGAGGCCGCGCTCGACCTGGCCCGCCGCTCCGACGACGCGGAGCTGGAAGCCTCGTCCCTGGCGCTGCTCGGCCGTGCGCTCCTCCTCGGCGGCGAGTTCGACCAAGGCGTCGCGGCCCTCGACGAGTCGATGGTCGCCGCGACGGCCGGCGAGGTCTCCGACCCCGTGGTGTTCGGCGACATCTGCTGCGTCGTGACGCTCGCCTGCGAGGAGTCGGGGGAGCTCGAGCGGCTGATGCGATGGAACGACGTCGTCGAGACGTACATGTCCCGTCACCTCCACGGTGCGTTGATCTCCTTCTGTGGCACGTGCGGAGCGGAGTTCTTCCAAGCAAAGGGTGATTTGGGAATGGCAGAACGGTGTCTCGTCGAAGCGCTCGATGCGCTGGAGGGCACAGGTCACCGTTCGCGCTGCATCCACCCCGCGGCCAAGCTGGCCGAGCTCCGGATCCTCCAGGGTCGGATCGAGGAAGCCGGGCGCCTCCTCGCGGGCCATGAGGACCTCCCCGAATCCCTGGGGGCGAGCGTCGCCATTCACCGACTCAAGGGGGAGCACGCCGTGGCGGCCGCACTGCTGCTCCGCCGTCTGAACGAAGTCGGCGACACGGTGATCGCGGTGCCACTGCTCGCGACGCTCGTGGAGGTGCAGCTCGCTCACGGAACCATTGACGATGCGGGGGCTACCGCCGCACGCCTCGGCTCGCTCGCCGATCGATTCGCGCACCCGCGGATGACGGCGGTGGCCGACCTCGCTGCCGGGCGGGTCGCTCGGTCGAGCGGCCACCCGGACATCGCCCGTGAGCGCCTCGAACATGCGCTCACGGCCTTCGAACGGCTGGAGATGCCGCTCGAGGCGGCGCGCACGCGCACCGAACTTGCACGTACGATCCGCGAGGACGACCCGGAGGTCGCCGCCCGTGAGGCGAGGGTGGCGCTCGATACCTTCGAGCGCATGGGCGCAAACCGCGAAGCGGACGAAGCCGCTGCGATCGTCCGGGAGGCGGGCGGTCCCGCTCGGACCGGACCGAAGAACGTCGGGCTCCTCACGGCAAGAGAGCTCGAGGTGCTTGGGCTTCTCGGGGAAGGACTGACCAATGCCGAGATCGCCGCGCGCCTGTACATCAGCACGAAGACCGCCGGGAACCACGTGAGCAACCTCCTCGCGAAGCTTCACCTCCGGAGCAGGCAGGAGGCCGCCGCGTACGCCGTGCGTTCCGCTGCCGAACACCGCGCCTAACCCTGCCCGGCCAGATCTCCGCACGAAGATGGGGAACGTTCCCCATCCTTTGCGCCTGACCGAGTGGCACCTTCCTGCTCGGAGGTGATGCAGATGCAGAAGACAGGGGAACGGGGCGCCAACGCCCTGAAGCGCGACCTGGTCGTCCGCGTCGAGGCGACGTCGCTGGCAACGACCGAGGCGGTCTACGCCGTGCTTGCGGATCTCCCCAGCCATGTGGTCTGGGCGGGGGAACGCCAAGCCAAGCACACGCGGCTGCTGACGATCGACGCGCCGTCCGGCCCCGCCGTCGTCGGCACCGAGTTCCGTTCCACGGGGTCGGATCCCATGGGCACGTTCTCGGACCGATCGGTGGTGACGGAGGCAACTCCCGGAAGCGTGTTCGAGTACGTGACCGAGGCCCGGCTCACGTCCAAGAAGGGCACCGCGACCGACTGGACGAACGTCGAGCGGTACGAGCTCGAGCCGACGGGCGATGGCTGCCGGATCGTGTGCACGTCTCACGTGACGAGGATCAGCCGGCTGCCCGGGATGTTGCGGCTGTTCAACGTTCCAGGGCTCCGGGCTCTCGGGCTGGCGGTGTCGGCGAAGGTGAGCCGGCGATCGGTGCGGAACCTCGCGCGCGTGGCGGAGGAGCGAGCGGCGGGATCGACGTAGCCGTTCTGGATGGCGGATCGACAAGGGTCGAATGGCCGAAAGGAGAGACCGATGGGTACAGGCACGAAGCTCAACAAGGACAGCGCCTCGCAGGTGGAGAGCATGCCCGGCTTCGAGGGCCGGTATGCGCGCGAGGACGGATACATCCTCGGGTTCGAGTCGTTCGATCAGGCCGGCGACTTCACGCCGATGTATCGCGGGTTGCCGGACGACCGGTGCCAGAGCCACCACTGGGGCTTCGTCATCAAGGGCCGGATGATCATGCACCGACCCGAAGGCGACATCGTGGCCGAGGAGGGCGAGGCGTACTACGTCGGGCCCGGACACACGGGCGAGGTCGGTCTTCCCGGCACCGAGGTCATCGAGTTCAGCCCGGCCGCGGAGTACGACCAGACGATGGCCGTCGTGTCGAAGAACCTGGAAGCGGCGGGCGGGGGCGAGTAGGGCTCCCTACCAAGTTGGGAGGGACGCGGGCATGGTGTCCGCGTCCCTTCTTGCCTAGACCTCCAGGATCTGATTCACCTGAAGGGTGCCACCTCGGGCTACGTACGGATGCGATGAGAGCACGGCTCGTGCGTCGTCGACGGAGTCCGCCTGGATGATCGAATAGCCGCCGATCTGGACCGCCTCGGTCGCGCCGCCCTCGGTGGCCACCTGCGTCACCGTCTGCACCGGTGCTCCCGGGTCGACGATGGCGTCCCCGGCTCCGGCGACCCAGCTCCCAAACGCCGCCTTCGCCTGCTCCATGAGCGCCGGATCATCCGGCATCCCAGAGCCGTGATACGTGATCAGGAACTTGCTCATCCTCGCTCCTTTCGCCTCGTCGCTCGATACGTGGGCACGCTAGCACCACCTCGCCAATGTGGGTCCCCACCCCCTGATCCACGCCGCGACGCGATAACCTTGCGGGGCTCGAGGGAGGATGCCCGAGCGGCCAAAGGGAGCGGTCTGTAAAATCGCCGGCGATGCCTACGGAGGTTCGAATCCTCCTCCTCCCACCCACCAACGAACGAACGAGCGCGTGTTCTTCGACTGAGGCCTCGACATCTCAGAACGAGCTCCAGATCACACGACGGCGCTTGATGGTCGCGTCGCGCGCGGCGCCGGCTGCATGTGTCCCCTGGAATCACGCGCCGGCAAGCGCGGCCCGTGCTTCGAAACCGCGCCGGAGCGCGTCGTCGCCGAGCTCGCCGCCGACGTCATCGGCGATCGTCCGGATCTCGCGCCTGGCGTGGGCGGCGCCGTCGTCGTCACCCCGCCGGTCGCGGATCTCGGCGAGCACCTCAAGCGCAGACCAGCGAGCCAGGCGCTCGCCGAGCCGACTCGAGCGTTCGAGCGACTCGCCGACGAGCCGTTCCGCATCATCGAGCTCGCCCGAGGCCAGGCGCGCCCGGGCGAGCTCGGCGAGCGCCTCCGCGACGTAGATCTCGGCGCCGTTGGCACGGAGCCGTTCGAGGAGCGCCTCGGCGGCCGCGGCCGCGGCGACCGGATCACCGGATGCGAGCTCGAGCCGGGCGCGGGTGAGCCCGGCCGCCGCGACCGTGAACGATCGTTGGATCTCGGGCACCTTCGCCGGGACCAACTCCGCCAGCGCCTCCCGCGCTCCTTCCGGGTCGCCGAGCGCGAGCAACGCCTCGGCGCGAGCTTGGGCGGCGATCGTGACGCCCGGAGGGATCTGCTCGAGCGCGATCGCGTACGACTCGTCCGCGAGCGCGAGCGCCCGCTGGCCCTCGCCGGCCCACGCCACGACGCCGGCGAGCTCGGCCCGGGTTTCGACGGCGGCGTACACGAAGCCACCCTGCTCGCCGAGGTCGCGGCATCGCTCGATCGCGGGGATCGCGGCGCCGACCCGCCCGAGGTCGAGCTCGATCCGGTAGACGGGGATCAGCGCGTAGGACGCCCCCCAGCGGTTGTCGATCTCCTCGGAGATCGCGAGCGACCGGCGCGCCTCCTCCATCGCGGCCGCGTGCTCGCCGCGGTAGAGCCGCATCAGGCTCGAGGCCGTGAGGTTCTCCCCGAGCATCGGGACGTTCCCGAGCTCCTCCCAGATGCGGCGCGCCTCGGTCAGCCGTTCCCAGGCGGTCGGGAAGTCGCCCCGGCTCATGTCGGCGCGCTTGACGTCCTCGAGCGTGAACGCGATCTGCTCGCGCGCGCCGAGCTCCCGCGCGATCGCGAGCGACGCCTCGCCGGCCTCGACCGCGCGCTCGTCGTCGCCGTTCCCGTAGATGTTCGAGACGACGACGTTCCAGAGCGCACGGGCCTCGGCCGCCCGGTCGCCGAGGCGCCGCGCCGTCGCGGCGTTCTCCTCCGACAACCGTCGTCCGACGTCCGGATCGAACAGCGGCGACGGCGTTCCGTAGAGCAGCGCCATCGCCATGCTCGCGTCGAGCTCCATGGCCTCGTCACCGCGCTCCCGCGCGATCGTGCGCATCTCCTCGTACTCGGCCACCGCCTCGCGATGGCGTCCTGCGACCTCGAGCGTCTCGCCCCGCTTGCCGAACGCCGCGCGCAGCACCTCGGAGCCCACGCCCAGTCGCAGGCCCGCGTCGATGGCGGTGCGGTAGTGGGCCGCGGCCTCGCTGTTCGCGTACAGCCGGCGCGCGGTGTCGGCGGCGAGCAGCGCGAATCGCAGCGTCGCCTCGTCGTCACCCGACGCCTCGTAGTGGTGCACGAGCAGCGCGGCGACGTCGTCGAGCCGGTCCCCGCTCGCCGCCTCGATCCCCGCGGCGACGCGACGGTGGAGCTCGCGGCGGTTCCGCACGAGCAGCGAGCCGTAGGCGGCCTCCTGGGTGAGCGCGTGGCGGAACGTGAACGCGCGGGCCCGGCCGGCGACCGCGCGGATCAGGTCCCGACCCTCGAGTTCGCGGAGGTCGCCGAGGACGTCGCCGTCGTCGGTCACCGACCGGAGGACCTCCTCGTCGAAGTTGCGTCCGATCACCGCGGCGATCTGGAGCGTCCGGCGAGCGCGTTCGGGCAGCCGATCGAGCCCGACCGTGATCAGGCTCTGCACGGTGTTCGGGATCGCGTCGACCGCGACGCCGTCCGTCAGGCGGAGGACGTCGTCCGAGCGGCCGAGCACGCCGGCGTCGACGAGGGAGCGCACGACCTCCTGCACGAACAGGGGGTTGCCCTCGGTGCGCTCAAGGATCCGTTGGCGGAGCTCGCCGGGCAGCACGGCCGACGGCAGGAGCTCGTCGATCAGGCGCACGCTCTCGCCGCTCGTGAGCGGCTCGAGCGAGAGCACCTCGGTTCGGTCGCCGAGCTCGAGCTCGAGCCACGACTTGAAGTCCCACGACGCCGCGGTCTCGTCCGGCCGGAACGTCGCGATCACCACGTAGGGATGGTCCGCGACGAGTTCGGTCGTCGCGCGCACGAGATCGAGCGAGGCCCGGTCGCACCAGTGCAGGTCTTCGAAGACGATGAGCTTCCGGCCGCCCTGGGCGATCGTCGCGCCGACGACGAGCTCGGTCGCCGCCCGCTGGAACGCCTCGCCCTCGAGCGGCTCCTCGTCCTCGAGCTCGATCCCGAGCAAGGCGCGCGAGACGCGCTCGCTGTGCTCGCGGTATCCCTCCACCGCGATCGCCCCGATCGTCGCGGAGAGCTTGTCGCGCGCGACCTCGGGCGGATCGCGCTCCTCGATGCCCGAGCGCTCGCGGATCAGCCGCCGGTACTGGGCGTACGGCTGCATCGTGTCGTACGGCACGCAGGACCAGTGGTCCCAGAGGCGCTCGTCCTGCGGCTCGAGCCGCGACCAGATCGCGCCGGCCTCCTCGACGAGCCGGCTCTTCCCGATCCCGGGCTCGCCGACCACGAGGAGCGCGGTGCCGACCCCGTCGCCGGTGCACTCGAGCGCCGAGCGGACACGCTCGAGCTCGCGCTCGCGCCCGACGAGCGCGGCCTCGAGCGATCGCCCCGCGCGCACGCGCCAGGGCGCGGCGAGACGCCCGCGGACGCGGAAGGCCGCGACGGGCTCACGCTTGCCCTTCACGTCGATCCGCCCGAGGTCCTCGACGTCGAAGAGGTCGGCGACGAGCCGGTACGTGTCCTCGGTGATCTGCACCGTGCCGGGCTCGGCGGTCTGCTCCATCCGCGCGGCGACGTTCACGGCGTCCCCCATCGCCGTGTACTCGTGCCGCAGGT
>DATBIS010000093.1:0-6810 GCA_036556805.1 Actinomycetota bacterium
GCCTTCGCGCCAGAACACGGCGGTCGGTGCCTGCACGCTCCCCAGGACCGATCGGACGTCGATCGCATGCCACATGTCGAAGAACTCGACGGCGGCGGCCGGCGTCGCCGAGTGTCGCAGCAACCGAGCGAACTCGCGTACGGTCTCCGGGTCTTCGGCGATCGACGGAGCCTCATCTCGCAACCACTGAACGGCGAGTTCCTCGGTCCCCCACTTGTCGACGAAATCCCTCCGCTCCGCGGCGAACGTTTCGGCAGTCATTCCCGCCGGGTAATCCGGCGCCCAGGCATATCGAGCACGCGTCCCGTAGAGGACGAGGGCTTGCACGCGCTCCGGGTGGGTCGCGGCGAAGAACGCCGCGAGCGCTCCGCCCTCGGACTCTCCGAACAGGACGGCCCGCTTCGATCCCGCGGCGTCGAGCACCGCGCGAAGGTCGTCGGCGCGCATCTCGAGGTCCGGCGTCTGGGATCGATCGGACAACCCGGTGCCGCGCTTGTCGAACAGGATCAATCTCGAAAACGCCTCGAGTCTCCGATAGAAGGGGCCGGTGTACGACTCTTCCAGCTCGATTTCGAAGTTGCCCGCGAAGCCTGTGACGTACACCAAGTCGATCGGCCCGTCGCCGCGCACCTGGTACGCGATGTGCACGCCGTCGACGGTCTTCGCGTAGCGAGTCACGGGAATCACGCCGGCTTCTCCCAGACCGACACGTGGTGCTCGCTCAACGCGGTGAACGGCTCCTTGGCCCACCCGCTCCACCGTTCGCGCAGGCGCATGCCCGCGAGCTCCGCCATCAGGTCGTACTCGGCGGGGAACGCGTACCGAAACGGCATCGAGACCTGTTCGATCTTCCCGTCGACAACGTCGTAGTGGTGCGAGATCAGCCCCTGCGTCACCACGTCGTACTCGTCGATCCCCCAATGGGTCGGACTCACGTCGAACGGGCGGAACACCTCGCCGCGCGGCAGCCGCTGCAGGTCGGGCACCATCACCTCGATCACGAAGCAGCCTCCCGGCTCGAGGTGCGCGGCCGCGTTGCGGAACGTCGCGACCTGCGCTTCCTGCGACGTGAGGTTCATGATCGTGTTGTAGACGAGGTAGACGAGCGCGAACGTCCCCTCGACCCGCGTCGTCGAGATGTCGCCGATCGTCACCTCGATCTCGTCGGCGCCCGGCTTCTCGCGGAGCTTCGCCACCATCGCCTGGGACAGGTCGATGCCGTGCACGGGCACGCCTCGCCGCGAGAGCGGGAGCGCCACACGACCCGTGCCGATCGCGAACTCGAGCGCGCGGCCGCCGCCCGCGAGCGCCGCGAGGAAGTCCACCGTCGCACCGAGCACGTCGTCCTCGAACATGTCGCCCGAGTCTTCGTCGTAGCGGGCGGCGATGTCCTCGCCGAACCAGCCATCGTCGTGCACGGCCGGAACCGTACCGCACTCGCCGAAGCCGCTCAGACGGGCAGGTACCGATGGAGCCAGTCGAACACCGCGGCGCGCGCCGCGTCGCGCGCGCTCCCCCGTAGCATCTCCGCGCCGTGGTCGCCGGTGTCGAGCAGCACGAGTTGCTTGGGCTGCGAGCTTGTGTCGTAGAGCTGCCGCGCGAGACCGGCGATCCCGTCGTCGCCCGTCCCCGCCATGAAGAGCTTCGCCGCGCTGATCTTCCGGAGGTCGTCGTCCGTCGCCGAGACCGCCGACAGCGCCACGACGAGATCGAGCGCGTCGCCCTCGTCGGCCCCGACCGTGAGCGCCGCCCAACCACCCAGGCTCGATCCCATGAGCCCGAGGCGCCCGATCCCGAACGAACGGATGGCGTCGATCGCCGCATGCAGATCGATTGGCCGGGCGTTCGTGTCCTTCGAACCGTGGGAGCACCCGTTCTCGCCGCCGGGGCAGTACCCGCGGAAGTTGAACGTGAGGACCAGGTAGCCGCGTTGCCCGAGCTCCTGGGCGAACTCGAACCACGAGCTCTGGTTCACCGTCGCGCCGTGCGCGAGCACGATGCCTGCCTCGGCGTTCCGCGGCCCGAACACCCTGCCCGAGAGCGTCACGCCGTCCGGCGTCGGGAACGTCACGATGCCGGCGGCGGTGACGTTCGGTGCCCCGGGAGGATGCGCGCTCGGTCCGCCTGATACGGGTGGGGGCGAGGCATCGGGGACGGGAGTGACCGGGCCGTTGCTGTCGCCGCCGCTGCACGACGTGAGCAGCGTCAGCGCCACCAGCAGCACGGATCGTGGAGCAGCGGTCGAACGGTGCTTGGGCCCGCTCACCAGCACGCCGTTCGCGTCGTTCCCTTCCCGCGGGCGACGATCCACTGCCAGTCGTGTTCCTCGGACGAGCCGTCGTCGGGGTCGACCTCGACCTCGCTGATCACCTGCACGTCGACCACGTCGAGTCCCGCCGCTCGCAGCAGTTCGAGGTTCACCCGTCCCCCGACCGACGAGAAGAACATCGGCACGCCCAGCCATCGCTTCTCGACGCCGTCGCCCGCATCGCTCATCGGGAGATTCGCGATGAACACCCCGCCGGGTCGGAGCCAGTCGGCCACGCGCCGGTACACGCTCGCGTGGGCCTCTGCCGGTAGGTGATTCATCATGTAGAAAGCCACGATTCCCCCGAACGACCCAGGTTCGAACTCGATCTCCGTGACGTCCCCGACCAGGAACGTCGCCGTGGGGATTCGCTCGCGCGCTCGTACGATCTGCCCGGACGAAAGATCGATTCCCGTAACGGCGTAGCGCTCGGCCAGGGCGCCCGTGGCTCGCCGTCCTGAGCCGCACCCGATCTCCAGCACGGGTTCACCGGCGGGAACCGCGTCGAAGAGCCTGCGGACATACTCGTCCCGCGGACTGCCGACCGTGGCGTCGGCCCATCGGTCGAAGCGCTCACCCATCGCGTCGTACCCGGAGCCGACGATTCGGCGAACCTGATCCGACTCCAACGATCCTTCGACCCACTCGCTCACGGCGTCAGCCTATGCGGAGCCGTGGCAAGTGCCGGACTCGCTGGTAGCCCCTCACAGCTCCCAGGGGCTCGTCTCGCCGAACGACGCCGTGAGCACCGGTTTGCCGTTCGCGTCGAGGAAGTGAAGCTCCGAGACCGAGGCCAGATCGACGGGCAGCACGGCGCCCCACCCGGTGACGTCGCCGCCCATGACTGCCGGCCCGAGCGAAAGCGTTCGTCCATCGCTCGTGACCAGCTCGACCTCGAACCGCCGCTCGCTCGGCATCGGCGCCCTGAGGGTCGCGTACACCCACGAGGGAGAGCCTTGATATCCGAACACGCTCCCGATGTCGCCCGACGAGCCGCGGATCGTCGCCACGTCGAAGAACGAGCCGTTGCCCTCCGCGAGGACGGCCCGGTACGCGTCGGCGACGCGCCGATCTCCGGCGGTCGCGTGGAGCACGGCGCCCGCCGCGAGCAGTCCCGCAATCACGATCGCAGCGGCGACCGAGAGAGGACGCCACCAACTCCGGGCCCGCACCGCCCGCTTGGGCTCGCCGAGAAGCGCGAGTGTCCGCGCCTCGAAGCCGGGCGGGGGCTCGTGACTCGGCGCGAGCAGCAGCAACTCGTCGGCGACGGCCGAGTACTCGGCGACGACGCTTCGGCACTCGGCGCAACCCGCCAGGTGGCGGAGCGCGCCGTCGCGCTCCTGCCCGTCCGCAACGCCGAGCGCGATCTCGGGCGCGATCTCCCGCACCTGCTCACACGGCATCCGATCGCTCATCGCACTCCCCCAAGCTGGGCGCGGAGCTTCGTGAGCGCCGACCGCACCCGAGTCTTCACCGTCCCGAGCGGGACCTCGTCCAGCTCGCTCACCTCGCGGGCGCTGAAGCCGTAGAACACCGACAGGACCAATGCCCGCCGCTGGTCCTCGGGGAGCTCGCGAAGAGCCTCCCGAAGCGCTTCGGATACTGGCGTCGCCTGCCCGTCGTCCCCGTCCGAGCGTGACTCCGCGAACATCGTCACGAGCACCTCCGGATCGACGGGATCGGGCCTTCGCCCGGGAAGCATGTTGATCGAGACGTTGCGCGCGATCGTGAGCAGCCAGGCGACGACGTTGCCGCGACGTGGGTCGAACGCGTCGGCGTGCCGCCAAGCCCGGACGAACGTCTCCTGCGCCGCGTCCTCTGCGGCGGTGGGATCGCGCAGCACCGAGAGCGTCAGGCCGTAGACGCGCGCCTGGTATCGCCGCACGAACGCGGCGGACGCGTCCGGATCCCCCGACCCCAGCCCGGCGAGCAAGGCCTCATCCGACAGGGTCCACACGGCGGATCCGTTCCGAAGAGCGCACGCGAGTAGTACCGGCGAGCCCCTTCGAACGGATTGGCGTCGGGCGAAATCCCTCGAAAGGAATCCGACGGGCGCGTCATGTCGGTAGTACCGGAGACATCGACCGAAGGAGGCGAACGTGCTCCGAACGAGGAAGCACGTCGGATTGGGGGGCCTCGTGGTCGTGCTCGCGCTCGTCGCGACCGCTTGCGGGTCCAGCGCGTCAGCGGGAGGAGGCGGGGCCTCGTTGACGATCGCGGAGCCGATGGACGGCGCGACGGTCCCGTCGACGTTCACGGTGAGGGTCGATTCGAGCGTGCCGCTCGGCCCGCCCAGCACCGGGGACGACCACGTCCACCTGTGCTTCGACGGCGCGAGCTGCGACACCGAGTACAAGCTCGTGTACGGCAACACGTTCCAGGTGAGCGGCCTCACGCCGGGTCAGCACACGATCCAGGCTTCGCTGCGGAACGCCGATCACTCGGCCGCCGGTCCGACGGACTCGATCACGGTGACGGTGGAGGGGTCGGCGTCGTCTGGATCTATGAGCACGAACAATGGAACGCCCACGCCCTCGCCCTCGTCCGGCGGGGGACACTATGGGTATTGAGCGGCGGGGCGGGCTCGAGCGCCACGGGCGCCGGGCCCGCCTGCTCCACTCGGCCGTGTACATCGTCACGCTCCCGCTGCTCCTCACCGGGTGGTGGCTGTTGGTGGGCGGCGAGGGACACCCGAGCCCGCTCTCGAATCTCACCGGCGTGGCCGACACCAAGCTCCACGTGTGGTTCGGACGCGCGCTCGCGGTCGTGGTGCTCCTGACGATCGTGCTCGGCCGGCGGGCAATCGCGTCGTTCGCTCGCGAGACCTTCCGCCGCGACCCGGGCGACGGGCGATGGTGGCGCCGGTGGCCCGCCGGGGCCCTCACCGGGCGCTTCGCGCGCCACGAAGGCGCCTTCGACCCGGGTCAGCGCGTCGCGAACGTGGTGATCGTGGGCGGACTCGTCGTGCTCACGGTCACGGGCTTCGCGATGACCGTGCTGCACGGCGGCCCGGTCTTCGCGCGGCTCGACCGCATCCACCGCATCGCGACGATCGCCGTCACGCCGGTCCTGCTCGGGCACATCGCGATCGCGCTCGGCATTCTTCCCGGTTACCGCGGCGTGTGGCGGTCGATGCACCTGGGCGGCCGTGTGCCCGAGTCGACGTCCCGCCGGATCTGGCCCGGGTGGACCGAGCGCAAGCTCCGCGAGGCATACGGCGAGGAGCGCGATCGGACGAAGCAGGCCGACTCCCGATCCCGATCAGGAAGCTGACACGCTGGCCGCCGGCTTCTTCGCGATCACCCAGCGAGTCTCGCCCTTGCCGTACAGCGGATCGAACTCATCACGTCGCTCGGAGACCTCGATCGCGAAGCCGATCTCCCGCAGGAGGCGATCGTTCGACTCGGGCTTGATCCCCGCGAAGAACATCGGGATTCCCAGCCACTCCTCGACCCGGTCCTCGGCCTCGGTCGTGAGGAGCGAGGTCATGAGCCGGCCGCCGGGACGCAGCCACGCGAAAATCCGCTCGAACGTCGGCACGAGCTCCTGCTCTGGTACGTGGTTGAAGACGTAGAACGCGACGATGCCGTCGAACGATTCGGGCCTGAAGTCCATCGTCGTGAAGTCGCCGACGACGAACGTCGCCCTCGGGACGAGCTGCCGCGCGAGCGAGAGTTGTACGTTCGAGAGATCGATACCGATGTACCGACGGCCGGTGGAGAGCGCCGCCGCGTCCGTTCCCGGTCCGCACCCAACTTCGAGGACGTCCGATCCTTCGGGAAGCCTCGCGAGGATCTCGCCGAGGAACCACCGACGAGCATCGGGTGATCGCTCGCCATTCCACGCGCCGAACTCGCGGCCCATCGTGTCGTAGCCGTCGGCGATCACGCGCTTCGGATCGAGAGTGGCGCTCATCGCGGAGACTCTAGAAGACCGCCGCGCGGTCGCGACGCCCGCACCTACACTCGCTTCGCGAACGATGAAGCTACCGGCACTCGGTCCTCGCGGTGAGGGATGGGTGGTCGCCCAATCCGTACTCATCCTTGCGATCGTCGGCGCCGGAATCGCGGGTCCCGACTGGCCGGACGTCGCGTCGCCGGTTCGCGTCGGTGCGGGCATCGCGATCGGGATCGCAGGGTCGCTCCTGCTCGTGGCCGCCATCCGGGCGCTCGGCGGCTCGCTGACGGCACTCCCGAAGCCCCTGGAGTCCTCGACGCTTCGCGTGTCAGGCCAATATCGACTCGCGAGGCATCCGATCTACGGCGGCCTGCTGCTCGACGCCGTCGCAGGCTCCTTGCTGTCGTCACCGATCCCGCTCATCCCCACCGCGCTCTTGGTCGTTCTCTTCGAACTGAAGTCACGGCATGAAGAGTCCATGCTGGGGTGCGCTATCCCGACTACGAGGCGTACCGGCGCCGCGTTCGCTACCGATTCATCCCCGGCGTGCTCTGACGCCTCAGAACATCGGGTGCGGGTTCGCGCTTTCCTCGGGCCAGGGCTGC
>DATBIS010000094.1:0-10542 GCA_036556805.1 Actinomycetota bacterium
GGAGGGCCTCCGCGACCTGCTCGAGCCGGCGGCCGCGAAGGTGACGGCCGCGATGGGCGACGTCACGCTCGGCTCGATCCCGCCCGAGGCCGGAGCGATGGGCGGCTTCCTCCAGCAGCTGTCTCCGCTCCTGCTGGGGGCCCAAGTGGGGGCGGTCCTCGGGTTCCTCGGGCAGCACGTGCTCGGGCAGTACGACGTCGCGGTGCCGCGAAGCGGAACCGGCAAGCTCCTGTTCGTCGCGACGAACGTTGGGCGCTTCGAACGCGACTGGAGCCTCGACCCGACCGACTTCCGGACGTTCGTGGCGCTGCACGAGGTCACGCACCGGTTCGAGTTCGCGAGGACCTGGGTGGGTCCGCGCTTTCGCGAGCTCCTGGACGACTTCATGTCCACGTTGCAGATCGACGTCGAGGGGATCCAGCGGCGGCTCTCCTCGCTCGACGCGTCCGACCCGCAAGCGATGCAAGCGCTGCTCGAGTCCGACGAGGGACTGTTCGGCTCGGTGCTCGACGACGAGCAGCGGATCAAGCTCGGGCGCGTGCAGGCCTTCATGGCCGCGGCGGAGGGTTACGGCGACCACGTGGCGCACGGGCTCGGCCGGTCGCTCCTGCCGACCTACACCCGCATCGAGGAGGCCATGCGCCGATACCGGGAGGACGAGCGCTCGGATCCCGTCTTCGAACGACTCCTTGGCGTCGAGATGAAGCGCGAGCAATACGCGCAAGGTCGCGCCTTCTGCGACGCGGTCGTGGAGCTCACCGACGAGGCCACGCTCGGCCGCATGTGGGCCGACCCCGAGGCGCTCCCCTCGCTCCCGGAGATCGAGGAGCCTCGCCTGTGGCTCGCGAGGACCGTCTGACCTCGACTCCCCCTGCCGGCGGCCGCGAACGCGACCCCGCCGTTCGGTGGCTGCTCTCGTCCGACGATCCCTCCGTCCGATTTCTCACGCTCACCGAGGTGCTCGGGCTCTCGCCCCATCGAGGGCGCGCACGCGAGGCGGCCAAAGCCCTGCTCCGGGGCAAGCGGATGCGCGCGCTCCTGCGCGGCCAGCGCAGGGACGGTGGCTTCGGGGTCCACGCGTATCGCAAGTGGTCGGGAGCGCACTGGCGCCTCATCTCGATGGTCGCGCTCGGAATCCCTGCCGGTGAGCCGCGGGCGGTCGCGGCCGCGGAGACCGTGCTTGCATGGTTGGGCCGGGCGAACGCGACGCGCGGGCACGCGACCGAGATCGCGGGTCGGTATCGCGTGTGCGCCTCGATGGAGGGCAACGCGGTGGGCGTGTGCTCCCGACTGGGGCTCGCGGAGGACGAGCGGGTCGCGGCGCTCGTCGACGGGCTCGTGCGGTGGCAGTGGCCCGACGGCGGCTGGAACTGCGACAAGAACCCCGAGGCGACGCATTCGTCGTTCAACGAGTCGCTCGTCACGGCGTGGGGTCTCGCCGAGTATCACGCGGCCACCGGCGACGATCGGGCGGGCGACGCGGCCGCTCGCGCGGGCGAGCTCTTCCTGCGGCACCGGGTCTTCCGGTCGGACCGAACCGGAGAGGTGATCAAACCCGTGTGGCTCGACCTTCGCTACCCGCCCTATTGGCACTACGGCCTGCTCCACGGCTTGCGAGTCCTCGGCGGGCTCGGCCTGCTGTCGGACCCGCGCGCCGCCGAGGCGTTGGACCTCGTCGAGGAGAAGCGGCTGCCCGACGGTCGCTGGAAGGTCGAAGGCCGCTACTGGACGCCGCTGCGCAACGCGGAGAGCAACGCCGACATCGTCGACTGGGGTCGCAGCGGCCCGAACGAGCTGGTGACGCTCGAGGCTCTCCGCGTGCTCCGGCAGGCCGGTCGCTGGTGAGCTTCCGGCGTCCGCTATCCTGAGCGCGCCATGGCCACGTCGGTGGGAGAGCTCGTCGCCGCCAGCGTCGTCGACCGGCGCGTGTGGGACGCGTACGGCGACCAGGCCGCGCCGGGCGTCTACGTCCTGGGGGTCCCCGGCCGGGCGTTGCCCTTCGTGGTGTCCCGCGCGTGGAAGGTCCCGACCGGCACGGTGGTCGAGGAGATCCGTCTGATCGGGCCCTCCGGGCGCACCGTCCACCGCTGGGGGCCCGCGCCGAGGCGCATGCGGGGGATGATGGACCTCACGGTCGAGGTGGACGCGCTCGAGGACGCCGTGCTCGACGAAACCGGCACGTTCGTCGCGTCGTTCATCATCGACGACGTCATCGTCGGCGAGACCGAGTTCCCGGTGTACTTGCAGGCCTCGCCCACGAGCCTTCCGAAGGAGGTCGAGGACGGCTTCAAGCGCTCCGACGTGATCTGGCTTGGCGTGGAGCACCACGGCCGCCGCAGCACGGTCCCTTCGTGGTTCGCGTACAAGGACGGCAAGGTCTTCGTGCTGTCGCAGAAGGAGCCCGGCCCGGACGAGCAGACGGTCCCCGGCATTCCCAACGCGAAGGAGCTCGTGCTGATCACCCGCCGGAAGCTCCGCGACACCGCGCTCGGCGAGTACTACGCGACGTTCCGGCTCCTCGAGGGGGCGGAATGGGAGGCGGCCGCGAAACTCCTCGCCGACAAGCGCAAGAGCCGAGCCGGTGCCCCGAACGAGTCGATCGCGCGGTGGCGCACGACGTGTCACATCGCGGAGCTCACCCCGGTCGTGCCGGGGACCTGACGCCTACCGGTTGACCGGACGACCCAGCGCCTCGGCCAGGCGCGCGAGGTCTTCTCCGAGCTCGAGCATCTCTTGCGGCAGCAGCGCCTGCTGGCCGTCGCAGAGCGCGTGCTCGGGATCGGGGTGCACGTCGATCATCACCGCATCGGCGCCGGCGGCGACGGCCGCGCGCGCCATCGGTGCCACGAGATGCCGTTTCCCTACCGCGTGGGAGGGGTCGACCATCACCGGCAGGTGGGTCTCCGCCTGCGCGGCAGCCATCCCGGCGAGGTCGAGCGTGTTCCGCGTCGAGGGCTCGAAGGTCCGAATCCCGCGTTCGCACAGGATGATCTCGGAGTTCCCCCGTTGGGCGATGTACTCGGCGGCCTGCAGCCACTCCTCCACGGTCATCGCGAGCCCGCGTTTCAGCATCACGGGCTTGTTCGCGAGGCCGACCTCCTTCAGCAGCTCGAAGTTCTGCGCGTTGCGCGTGCCCACGCGGACGCAGTCCGCGATCTCCGCCACGTGCTGAACTTGGGAGACATCGACGACCTCCACGACGATCGGCAGCCCGGTCGCGCGGCGACACTCGGCGAGCACCTCGAGCCCCTCCTCGCCCAGGCCCTGGAACGAGTAGGGGGACGTCCTGGGCTTGTAGACGTCTCCGCGAAGGATCGTTGCGCCGGAGGCCTTCGCGGCCTTGGTCGCGGCCATCGCCTGTTCCTCCGACTCGACGGCACAGGGACCGGCGATGATCGTGAACGAGTCGCGGCCCACGGCGGTCGTGCCCACCTTCACCATCGTGGGGCGCGGGTGCAGGTCGCGCGCCACCATCTTGTAGGGCTTGCCGATCTGGATGACGTGGTCGACGCCGGTCAGCTGGTGAAACGGGATGACCTGGAACCGCTCGGTGTCGCCGACGAGGCCGATGATCGTATGGACGGTGCCGCGCGAGACGAAGGCCTCGCCGCCCGCTGCACGCACGCGTTCGGCGACGGCCTCGATCTCCGCCTCGGTGGCGTCCGCCTTCATCACGACGACCATGCGATCTCCTCGTCCTCGGCCCCGAAGACCGAACGACCCCGGGTTCCTCGCCCGGGGTCCCTGGCTTCGACGTCGTCCAGGCGTCTAGGCCGGGGGCACCTCCTCATCGGCGAACACGAAGCGGAAGACGCGCTGCATGCCGGTCATTCTGCGCGCTCCCGATCCGATCGGCAAGCGAGGCCCGGCGACGGGCGAACGGGCCTCGGGCTAGGATGCGCCCGTGACGCTCACGGTGCTCGAGCATCCGCTCGCCGAAGACATCCTCGCGAGGCTTCGCAGCAAGGAGACCGGGCCGGCCGAGTTCCGCGCGCTGACCCGTCGGCTGGGAGCGCTGCTCGTGACCGAGGGCACCCGCGCGCTCCCCACGGAGGCCGTCGCCGTCCAGACGCCGCTCGAAGAGGCGAAGGGCCGGTCGTTGGTGGGCGGCCTCGTCGCGATCCCCGTGCTCCGGGCGGGCCTCGGGCTGCTCGACGCCGTCACCGACCTCTACCCCTGGGCCGTGGTGGGCTACCTCGGCATGGAGCGCGACGAGATCACGCTCGAACCTCGCGACTACTACGCGAAGCTGCCGCCGATGGCCGGATGCACGGCGCTCGTGCTGGACCCGATGCTCGCGACCGGCGGCTCCGGGTCGGCCGCCTGCAAGTACGTGAAGGCCGCCGGCCCGGACGCGGTGGTCTTCCTCTGCGTGGTCGCGGCACCCGAGGGCGTGCAGAGGATGCAGGCCGACCATCCCGACGTCCCGATCATCGCCGCCGCGCTCGACCGCGAGCTGAACGACCAGGGGTTCATCCTGCCCGGGCTCGGCGACTTCGGAGACCGGTTGCACGGCACGGTGTAACCGAGTCCCACCCTACACGCCCCCGGCGCTTTCGTATGCGCGGCCGGCGGCGGCGGGCGGACGCACGCGCCCCACGAACCCCGCGAGCACGACGATGGTCACGACGTACGGCGTCATGCGGATGAAGTTGTCCGGAATCTCCCGGATGAGCGGCGCGTCGGCGAGCCGAAGAGGGATCGCCTGCGCGAACCCGAACAGGAACGCCGCCCACATGAGCCGCTTCGGGTTCCAGTTCGACAGGATCAGCGCGGCGAGCGCGATGAACCCGAGGCCGAGCGTCTGCCCCTCGCGCCAGTTGTAGACGACCTCGACGGACAGGAACGCGCCCGAGAGACCGGCGAACGCGCCGGAGAGCAGCACACCGACGTAGCGCAGCGGCGCCACGCGAACGCCGAGGGACCGCGTGGCCTCCGGGTTCTCGCCCGCCGACCGCAGGCGGAGTCCCCACCTCGTCCGGTAGAGGACGAACGTCACCGGGATCACGACGAGGAACGCCACCGGCACCACCGGGGACAGACCGCTGAACGCGCGCCCGAGACCCCACGGCAAGCTCGAGAGGCCCGGGATGTCCCACGGGGTCAGGTGCGGCTGTCCGGGATCGGACTGCGTCGCCTGCCCGAAGAAGAGCGTCGAGAGGAACCTCGCAAGCCCGATCGCCACGAGGTTGATCACGACGCCCGACACGATCTGGTCGACGCGGAACGTGATCGTCGCCAGGGCGTGCACCAGCGCGAACAACGCGCCGCACGCCATCCCGAACAGCAGGCCCAGGATCGGGCCCATCGGGACGCCCAAGCCGAGCTTCGTGGAGAAGTAGTAGGTGCCGAACGATCCCGTCACCGTGCCGACGACCATCAAGCCCTCGAGGCCGATGTTCACGATGCCGGACCGCTCGCTGAAGAGGCCGCCGATGCCCGTGAGGTAGATGACGGTGTAGTACGTGAACGCGATCTGCACCGCGACCGCGATGTCTTCGAAGGGCATCGCTACGCCGCCTCCGGGACCTGCTCGACGACCGCCGCGGCCTGGAGCTGCCTGCGAGCCAATCGCCGGCGAGTGATCTGGTAGATCACCATCACCGACAGGATCAGGATCCCCTGCAGGATGATCACGAACTCACGAGGGACGTCGGTCTCGAGCTGGAGCGCAGACTCGCCGCGCGAGAGCACCCCCCAGACCACCGAGGCCGCCACGATGCCCACCGGGTTGTTCTGCCCGAGGAACGCGACGGCGATGCCGGTGAACCCCAGCTGCGACACGAAGTTCACCGGCAGGTAGCCCTTGTCGGCGAGCAGCTGCTGCATGCCGATCAGCCCCGCGAGCGCCCCGGACAGCATGAAGAGCTTGATCTGCACGGCGCCCACCGAGATGCCGCCGGCGCGCGCCGATCCGGGCGTCGAGCCCACCGCGCGCGCCTCGTAGCCGAGACGCATGCGCCGGATCACGAACCACACGATCGCGGCCGCCACGAAGCCGAGCGGCAGCAGCCACGATAGGTGCACGGACTCGCGCATCCCGAACAGGTGCCCGAGGTCGGGGACGAGCGCGTTGTCCTTGAAGTTCGCCGTACGGGCGGCGACCTGGCCGCCTTCCTGGCGGTACTTCAACGGGCCGTTGAGCGCCCACCCGAGCAGGTTCACCGCGATGCCGTTCAGCATGATCGTCGTGACGACCTCGTGGGCGCCGGTCTTCACCTTCAGCACGGCCGGGATCGCGGCCCAGATCATCCCGCCGAGCATCGCGAACAGCAGCGCCGTCCACATGAGCAGCGGCCCCGGGAGGAAGTCGAAGGTGAGCGCGGCCCAGGACGCGGTGAGCATCCCGACGAGGTACTGGCCCTCCACGCCGATGTTGAAGAGCCCGCCCTTGAAGCACACCGCGATCGCGAGCGCGGAGAAGATCAGCGGCGTCGCGATCTGCAGGACGTAGCCGAAGCTGTCCACGTCCTTGAACGCGAAGCGGACCAACGTCCCGTAGACGGTGAGCGGGTTCTCGCCGTAGCCGATGATGATGAGCGCGCCGATGAACAGCGCCACCACGAACGCGAGCAGCACCGAGAACAGCTGGCCGCCGAGGTTGCTCACCCACGGCGGCCTGACCTTCTCGACGGGCGCCGCGACCGTCGCCATCACGTCACCTCCGCCGCCACGTCGCCCAGCATGCCCCGACCGACCTCTTCGGGCGGCGCGTCGGGCGGGTACTCGCCCGTGATGCGGCCCTCGTAGACCGTGACGATCCGATCCGAGAGCGCGTAGATCTCGTCGAGCTCCGCCGAGATCAGCAGCACCGCCCGGCCGGCCGCCTTCTGCTCGAGGATCTGCCGCCACACGAACTCGATCGCTCCGACGTCGAGCCCGCGGGTGGGCTGCGACGCCACCAGCAGCTTCGGGTCGGTCTCCAGCTCGCGCGCGAGGATCAGCTTTTGCTGGTTGCCGCCGGAAAGCGTGCCGGCCGTGACGTCGATGCTGCGCGCCCGGACGTCGAAGAGCTGCACCAGGCGGCTCGCAAGCTCCTTGATCGTGCGCAGCGAGAGCACGCCCCAGCGGCTGGAGTACGGCTCGTCGTCGTGCTGGCCGAGCACGGCGTTCTCCCAGAGCGTCATGTTCAGCACGAGGCCCTGTTCGTGGCGATCCTCGGGGATGTAGCCGACCCCGAGGTTGCGAATGGCCTGCACGTGCTCGCCCGTGATGTCCGTGCCGTTCAGCACCACGCGGCCCCCGGACGGCCGGCGGAGCCCGATCACCGCCTCGGCGAGCTCGCGCTGCCCGTTGCCCTCGACCCCGGCGACGCCGAGGATCTCGCCCGAGTGCACCTCGAGACTCAGCCCGTTGAGCTTCCCCTCGCCGTGGAGCTCGTCGAGCTGGAGCACGGTCTCGCCGATCTCGACGTCGGGCTTCTCCAGTCGGAACAGCACCGGGCGGCCGACCATCATCTCTGCGAGCTGCGCCTTCGACGTCCGGGCCGGCGTCGTCTCACCGACGACCTTGCCCCGCCGGAGCACCGTGATGCGGTCGGCGATCTCGAGCACCTCGTCGAGCTTGTGGCTGATGAACACGATGGACTTGCCCGCCTCACGGAGCTGGCGGAGGTTCGCGAACAGCTCCTTCGCCTCCGCCGGCGTCAGGACGGCCGTGGGCTCGTCCATGATCAGGACGTCCACGCCCCGGTACAGGACCTTCAGGATCTCGACGCGCTGCTCCTCGCCCACCGAGAGGTCCTCCACGACCGCCCGGGGGTTCACGACGAACCCGTACTTCTGCGCCAGCTCGCCGACGCGTTCGTGCGCGGCGTCCATGTCGAGGACGCGCTCGTTCTCGTCGCCGAGGATGACGTTCTCGGTGACCGTGAACGGATCGACGAGCACGAAGTGCTGGTGGACCATGCCGATGCCGAGGGAGATCGCCACGCGCGGCGACGACGACTTCACCTCCTGCCCGCGCACGAGGATCCGGCCCCCGTCGGGCGAGTACATCCCGTAGAGCACCCGCATCAACGTCGACTTGCCGGCGCCGTTCTCGCCGACGAGCGCGTGGACCTCGCGTTCGCGAAGCTCGAGGCTCACGTCGTCGTTCGCGACCACGCCGGGGAACCGCTTCGTGATGTGTTCCATCACGACGAGAGGCGGGGCGCCGGAGCGCCCCGCCTCGACGTCACTCATCGCCGACCCTCGGCCGCTCAGACCTTGGTGGGGTCTTCCGGCACCACGATCGTGCCGTCGATGATCTGCTGCCGGTAGTCGTTCATCTGATCGATGATGTCCTGGGTGAGCTCCGCGGTGTTGGACGTGGAGAAGTCCAACCCGTCCTCGGCGAGGCCGAACACCTGCGGGCCCGTGATGAAGCTTCCCTCACCCGTCTGCTTGATGGCGTTGTAGGTCGCCACGTCGACGCGCTTCAGCATCGAGGTCAGGATGAGGGGCTGCTGCTCGGGGCTCGCGGTGAGGTACTGGTCGGAGTCCACGCCGATCGCCAGCTTGCCGGCTTTGACGGCGGCGTTGAACAGCCCGGCTCCGGACGCGCCCGCCGCGTGGTAGATGATCTCGGCTCCTTGGTCGTACATCTTCGTCGACAGCGCCTCGCCCTTCACCGCGTCGTTGAACGCCGTCTCGTCGCTGCCGATGTATTCGACGAGGACGTTCATGTTCGGGTTCACGGCCTTCGCCCCGGCGGTGTAACCGGCCTCGAACTTCTCGATGAGCCCGATGCCTTGCTGGCCGCCGAGGAACCCGATCGTGTCGCACTCGCACTTGAGCGCGGCCGCGACACCGACGAGGAACGAGCCCTCCTGCTCCTTGAAGGTGAGGTCGGCCACGTTCGTGAGGTCGTCGTTCGTGAGACCGCACGCCGTTCCGCACGTCGCAAACCCGTCGATCACGGCGAAGTTCGTGTCGGGGAAGTCGGGAGCGATCTCGTTCACGCCCGCGGAGAAGGCGAAGCCCACGCCCACCACCAGGGTGTAGCCCGCGTCGGCAAGCGACTGGATGTTCTGGTCGCGGTCCGAACCGGTGGAGTTCGCCTCGATGAACTCGGTGTTGTCCTGGCAGACGAGGCCGTCGGCGATGGCATTGTCGAGCCCACGCTTCGCGGCGTCGTTGAACGACTTGTCGCCGAGCCCGCCGACGTCGAGCGCGATGCCTACGGTGATGTCCGCGTTGCACTCGGCGGCGCCGGTGGTTCCGCCACCACCGGGTGCGGCCGACGAACCGTTGTCGCTACACGCGGCACCGACGACGGCGATGACGCCGAGCAGCGCGAGTTTCTTCAACCAACCTGATCGCATACTCCCCTCCCCCTCGGGCACGGCCCGGATTCTACGGTCGGGCCACGCATCCGTCGAGCGGCGGCCTCGTGACAAACTTACGCACTTGGGAGGCCTCGGGGATGGGTGACGATTCGGACCTCGAGCAGGAGCTCGTCGCGCGGATGGACGCAGCGCCGTTCTACGGCTGGGCGGGCATCTCGCTGGTCTCGGCCGAACCCGGTCGCGTCGACATCGAAATGGAGGTCGAGCCCCATCACCTGAACCTCCAGGGGTTCGCGCACGGGGGGATGATCGCGACGCTCCTCGACACCGCCTGCGGGCTCGCCGTCCGGAGCCGCGTCGAGCCCGGCCGGCGCCATGTGACGGCCCAGCTCAACGTGCTCTACCTCGCGCCGGCGCAGCCGGGCCGGATCGTGGCGCGCGGGACCGTGACGCGAGTCGGGATGACGATCGCGTACGCCGAGGCCGAGGTCGTGGATGCTCGGAAGCGAACCGTGGCCCGCGCGACCTCCGTGCTCTCGATCATGCCCGAGCGCGCGTGAGGGTCAGTATTCGACGTCGAGCCTCGCCATCACCACGGGAAGCCGCGTGAGGGCCCCCTGGAGGCCGAGCAGCAGACCCATGTTCCCGGCGATCTTGATCTTCCCGGTCATGAAGGCTGTCACCGGTGACAGCTCGCTCTTCGCGAGGCTCACCGCCGTGTCGTAGCTCTGGGTGACCGTGGCATCGGGCCCCTCGACGTCACCGACGCCCATGTCGATCGCGCCGCCGCCGATCGTGATCCAGTAATGGGTCTCGCCGTCCGCGGTCGTGATCACCTGCTGGAGCTTCGCGCCCGCGCCGCCCGCCGCCGCGCGGAAGGCCTCGTCGGCGTTCAGCGCCGTCTTGACCTGTTCGGCCCACTCGGGCGAGAGGAACTTCACGGCCACGGCTGGTCTCCCTTCGTCGGCCGGGGAAGGATAGCCGCTACGTGTCGAACAGCTTCGGATCCGTGAGGTGGGCGATGTCGTTGAGGAACCGGATCCGCCGCTCGTCGCCGTCGATCTCCACGCTGTTCACGCTGGTGTTCTCGGGGAGGAAGAACATCTCCTGGCGCACGCCGAGCACCTCTCCGCAGTACGCGTTGATCACGCCCCCGTGGCAGACGACCACGACGTCGCCCTCGGGGTGGCGCTCCAAGATGCGGCCGATCGCGCCGCCCACGCGCCGCCGGAAGTCGGCCGGCCGCTCCCCGCCCGGCGCCCTGCTCCAGATCG